>JAKBHH010000095.1 GCA_021836865.1 Acidobacteriota bacterium | reverse complement strand
GTGGAAGTGGAAACGACCATCAGCGTGGTGTTCTCAGCCGAGACACACTGAACTGCACGGTTCGAGTCGTCGTGGCGCAAGGCTGTCTACCGCTGCAGTGCAGAGACAAAACGAGGGCCGGGTGTAACCCGGCCCTCGTTTGTGTTTGCCAGATTCTGCCGAATCTTGACTGTTTGGCTTAGAGCGGCTGAACGTCTGCAGCCTGCCAGCCCTTGGGCCCCTTCACCACGTTGAACTGCACGGCTTGACCTTCCTGCAGGCTCTTGAAACCACTCGAGTTGATTGCAGAGTAGTGCACAAAGACGTCTTCGCCGTTCTGACGCGAGATGAAGCCGAAGCCCTTCGCGTCATTAAACCACTTCACAGTACCTTGTTCCATTGTGTTCGTATTTCCTGGAATTGAATTGCGCTGGATGAATCGGAGCGACCACTGGCAGAATCTTGCTTGGTTGGGCGAGTTGCTGCTCACGCCCGGTTCGGTTCTAACGCTGGCGATAGTGTAGCACCGTGGACAAGTATCCGTGGAGTGATTCTTTTTCGCGCACGGCCCGAGACCTTCCCGCAACGGGAAGCTGTCCAAAATCAGCAGCCTGCGCACGATGCGCGATGTATGGTACGGTGAAGGGTTCACAAAATGCCAGCTGATCCTGTTCCCGCTCTGCTCGCCCGCGCCACTGAGGCGCTGGAAGCGCAGTTTTCCATGCTTCCGCCCTTTGAACGGGCGCTGGCGGGCGCCACGGATACGCGACGGATGGCCGACGTCCTGCAGGTGGTTGCCGAGCGGCTGGGCGATAACTATCCCTACTTCCATCCTCTGTACGCAGGCCAGATGCTCAAACCTCCGCATCCGGTGGCGCGTGCGGCTTATGCCCTGGCCATGACGCTCAACCCGAATAATCATGCCCTGGATGGCGGACGCGCCAGCTCCGCCATGGAAATCGAGGCGGTGGCCGAAATTGCCCGGATGTTCGGCTGGGCTGAAGCTCACCTCGGGCATCTCACCTCCAGCGGCACGCTGGCCAACCTGGAAGCTCTTTGGGTGGCGGGGCAACTGGCGCCGGGGCGGCGGATTGTCGGATCCGAGCAGGCGCACTACACGCACCAGCGCATCTCCGGGGTGCTCAAGCTTGAATTCACAGCGGTTGCCGCGGACCGGTGCGGCCGCATGGACATGGATGCCCTTGAGGCCCAGTTGCGCAAGGGCGATGTGGGAACGGTGGTGGCGACTCTTGGCACCACGGCGATCGGTGCCGTCGATCCGCTGGATCAGATTCTGGGGCTCCAGCAGCGGTATGGTTTCCGGGTGCATGTGGATGCAGCGTATGGCGGTTACTTCCGGCTGATCGCCGATCTTCTGGATGAGCCGGCCCGGCGGGCCTACCTTGCCATGGAGCGAGCCGACTCGATTGTCATCGATCCGCACAAGCACGGACTCCAACCGTATGGCTGCGGCTGCGTGCTCTTTCGCGACCCGACGGTGGGCCGGTTTTACAAGCATGATTCGCCCTATACGTATTTCACCTCCGGAGAGCTTCATCTGGGCGAGATCAGCCTGGAGTGCTCGCGGGCAGGGGCGGCAGCGGTGGCGCTCTGGGCCACGCAGCGATTGCTGCCGCTTGTGTCGGGCGGGGAATTCGCGGCGGGACTCCAGTGCAGCCGCGCCGCTGCGCTGGAACTGGACCGGCGGCTCCGCGGCGATGCGCGCTTTGAGGCGCTTGCGGCTGGAAGGCCGGAGCTGGATATTGTGGTCTGGAAGCTCGCAGCGGACGATGCCCCCCAGTCCTCCGCGCGCGCGCATGGTACTTTTGAGGCGAGCGCACTACGCGATTTACACCTCGCCCTAGTACAATTGCCGCTTAACTGGTTTATCTCAGGTGTTGGCCGCGTGGGGAAGCCGGAGGACCGGGCGACCTGTCTGCGTTCTGTTCTGATGAAGCCTGAACATGAATCATGGCTGGACGCCATTTGGGACAAGTTGATCGCCAGCTGTGCCGCGAGCGAGGGAGAGTGAAGCGGATGAAAGAGGGATACGTTTTCGTGGGCGAGAAAGAAAACGTTCTCATCGTAAGTGGAGATTGTTGCGTGACAATTCTCCCCGGCCTGGGTGGAAAAATCTCTTCCATCCGAATCCGCGACGAGGAACTCCTGCAACCGCCGCTTGCCCCTGTGCTGCCGCGTACACCCGACCTTCCGTTTGACCAGAGCGACGCCAGCGGCTGGGATGAATGTGCCCCATCGGTCGCCGCCTGCACGGTGGAGACGGCGGACGGCGCGGTGCACGTTCCTGACCACGGCGACCTGTGGCGTGTCGTCTGGGTGCCCGTCGAAGGCAGCCGCGAGCCTGCTTCACTGCGTGCAGCCTGCTTTTCCCTTCCGCTTGGATTTTTGCGAACGGTAACGCTGCGGGAGAGCCCGCATGGTTGGCAACTCAACCTGGACTACACAATCACGAATACCGGCCAAAGGCCCGTGCCGTGGTCCTGGTCCGCGCATCCGCTCTTTTCCGTGGCGCCGGGCGACCATATTGAGCTGCCGGCCGCTGTTTCCGCGCTGCGTCTGGAGGGCTCGGGCGATGGGCGGCTGGGCGCTGCCGGCGCGGCCGTAAGCTGGCCGATGGCGCGCCTTGTGAGCGGATCAGAGGCTGACTTGCGTGTGGTCCTGCCCGCCAGTTCCGGCGTGGGGGACAAGCTGTTCACAGGTCCGCTCGCGGGGCAGGATGGATGGTGCATCCTGCACCGCCCCTCCGCGGGCGTGCGCATCAAGGTGAGCTTTGACACTTCCAGAACGCCTTATCTTGGGCTTTGGCTCTGTTACGGTGGCTGGCCCGACCGCCCAGGGCCCACGCAGAATTGCGTAGCTCTGGAGCCCGCGACGGCGCCGGTCGATTCTCTGGCGCAGACAGGTCCCTGGTCGCGAACCCTGCCTCCGGGCGATTCTTTTTCCTGGCACATGGCTGTTGAGTTTGATGAGTTGGAGAGATAACTTCCATGCATGACCCTGCTGCTTTGCGTTCCTTGCACCAGAAGCGGTTTCAGGCGGAGCCGGAGCTTTTCTTTGCGCCGGGCCGCGTGAACCTCATTGGCGAACATACGGACTATGCCGAAGGGTTTGTGATGCCCGCGGCGATTGAGTTTGCCACGCTCGCCGGGATCTCGCCTCGCTCCGACGGCAAAGTGGTTCTCTACTCAGAAAATTTCGGAACAGAGCACAGCTTTGATGCCGCCGCTCTGCCGGCCCAAGCTACAAAACATTGGACCGACTATCCCCTGGGCGTGCTTGCCGTGCTGGCCGGCAAAGGCCACCGGATCCCCGCCTTGAGTCTGAGCTTATGGGGTGATGTGCCGCTCGGTTCGGGGCTTTCAAGTTCGGCCGCTGTGGAGGTCGCGACCGCATTGGCGGTGACGAGCCTTCTAGGAGTCGAGTATGCACGGCCCGTACTGGCGCGCCTTTGCCAGCGGGCAGAAAACGAGTTTGTGGGCGCAAGCAGCGGCATCATGGACCAGTTCATCTCAGCCAACGGGGCTGAGGACCATGCCCTGCTGCTGGACTGCCGGGACCTGAGCTTCAAGCTGGCGCCGATTCCGCACGGTGTGGCGCTGGTCATCGCCAACACCATGGTCAAGCACTCGGTGGCAGGTGGGGAGTACACAACGCGCCGAGCAGAAGTGGAAGCGGCATGTGCCGTCATTGCCCGGCACCGGCCCGAAGTTCGCTTTCTGCGGGACGCGACGGTGAGCGACCTGGCACAATGGGGCGCTGAGATGAGCCCCAATGCGCTGAAGCGGGCGCGGCATGTGATTACCGAGAACCTGCGCACCGTGGCAGCGGCGGATGCGCTGATGCGCCATGACATGAAGGAACTGGGCCGGCTCATGGCGGAGGCCCATCACAGTTACAGCCAGGATTTCGAGGGAAGTTGCGTTGAGGCAGATGCCATGGTCGCGCTCGCGCAGGATCTGCCGGGGCTCATTGGTGCACGGCTCACCGGAGGCGGGTTTGGGGGTTGCACCATCAACCTTGTAGAGCGCGAACACGCGGCCGAGTTTGCCGAGGCCCTTGGGGCGCGCTACAGCAGCGAGATCGGAATTGTGCCCCAAGTTCACATTTGTCATGCGAGCGGCGGAGCCAATCGTATCTCCTGAAGCAGTGTCTATTCAGCAGGATAGAGGGTGTACTGTCAACACGGGCGGCGCTCGCGGCTTCCAGGATGGGGAATCTGGCCGACTTTTCTGCAACTTTGGTGACGATTTTCCGCACACCGGAGATGTCTTGCACAGGCCAATTCAAGGCGCGGGTCGCCGACTTCCTTGTTAAAATCAGGGTGTGCATTCGCCGATAGGCAACCACAACGGGGAAGCCCGCTGCGGCGACTTCCCCAGAGCACGCATACCTACTTCATTGGCTGCGCAGCAATTCAGGGCAGCAGAGAGATACGCTACATGCAACCCGATCCTGCGAAACCCTTTTCTTACGAGAAATTTCCAACCTTCGGACTGGTCGCTTACTTCTCCATGGAGATTGCGATTCAACCGGCGATGCCGACTTACTCCGGGGGGCTGGGTGTACTGGCCGGCGACACACTGCGCTCAGCGGCCGACATGGGTATTCCGCTCGTGGCCTTCTCTCTGGCCCACCGCAAGGGATACTTTCAGCAGCACCTGGACGGGGTAGGCGCCCAGACCGAAGAGGTTCAACCCTGGAATCCAGCGGATTTCTGCACGGAAGAGGCGGCACGCGTCACGGTGTCGATCGAGGACCGCGTGGTGGTGGTGCGTGCCTGGAGGTATGACCTGCAGGGCCGGTCGGGCCATGTTGTGCCCATCTACCTGCTCGACACGGATTTGGAAGAGAACTCGGGATGGGATCGCGGCCTCACCGATCATCTCTACGGAGGTGACACCAACTACCGGCTGCAACAGGAGATCGTTCTGGGGATGGCCGGCGCACGCATGGCAAGCGCGCTTGGGCTGGATGTAAACGTGTACCACATGAACGAAGGCCATGCCGCGTTGCTCACCCTGACTCTGCTGGAACGCCAGGTGGGCGGCGGGCCTCTTGGATCCGTCGATGATGTTGACGTGGAGCGCGTCAGAACGAAGTGCGTCTTCACCACGCATACCCCGGTCCCTGCCGGCCATGATCGTTTTTCAAACGAGCAATCGATCCGGATTCTGGGCGCCGAGCGCACGGCGCGACTGGAAAAGCTGGGTTGCTTTCACGAGGGCCTGCTCAACATGACCCTGCTGGCGCTGCGCTTTTCACGCTATGCCAACGGAGTGGCCATGCTGCACGGCAAAGTCTCCCGCGAAATGTTTCCGCAGTTTGCCATCGATTCGATTACCAACGGCGTGCATGCTCCCACATGGATGGGAGAGCCGATCCAGCAAATGCTGGACACGCACCTGCCGGCGTGGAGACGCGATCATCTTTATCTGCGCAACGCCATCGAGATCCCGGAGCAGGACATCCTCAGGGCACATGCCCGCGCCAAGGAGACACTCTTGAGCGAGGTCGCTTCGCGAACGGGACTTGTGCTGAATCCCAACGTTCTGACGCTTGGGTTTGCCCGCCGCGCCGCCACCTACAAGCGTGCCAGCCTGTTGCTGACCCAGCCGGAGCGCCTGCTGGAGATCGCGAACAAGGCGGGCGGTCTGCAAATTCTGTACGCAGGCAAGGCCCACCCGCAGGATACGCCAGGCAAGGCGCTCATTCATCAGGTCATTGAGGCCGCAGGCAAGCTCTCAAACGACATGCTGCGGATTGTGTACCTGGAGAACTACGCCTGGGACCTGGGAGCCCTGCTCACGGCCGGGGTTGACGTATGGATCAATACGCCGCGGCGGCCCTATGAAGCCTCCGGCACCAGCGGCATGAAGGCGGCCATGAACGCTGTTCCGAGCCTGTCGATTCTGGATGGCTGGTGGGTCGAGGGCTGCATCGAGGGCGTCACGGGCTGGGCTATTGAAGATGGTCCCGACGATGCAGCGGAGGCCGAGTCGCTCTATCTGAAGCTGGAGAATTCCGTTGTCCCTCTCTACCTTGATGCGAGAGAGAAGTGGGCGCAACTGATGCGGACGACGCTGGCGTTCAACGGCTCTTACTTCAATACCAATCGCATGGTGAAACAGTACACGCGCAATGCCTACTATCCGGTGAAGTTGCTGGAGCGTGCTCAGGTGGAGGAGCCGATTTACGCCGGATGAGGTCGATGGCCGGGCCGCACAAGGCAAAAAACAAGGGGCAAATCTCTCGACGGGATTTGCCCCTGCTGTTTTGGTGCAGGCGATGGTTCAGTCGCCATGAGCTTCTTCGAGTTCCGCTCCCAGGCGATGGAGTCGCATGACCTTCCATTGCAGACGGTCAAAGAAGAGATAGACGACCGGAGTTGTGAAGAGGGTGAGCATCTGGGAGACAATGAGGCCGCCGACGATCGTGATGCCGAGGGGTTGACGCAGCTCTGATCCCGAGCCCATGCCGATGGCCAGCGGCAAGCCGCCAAACAAGGCCGCCATCGTGGTCATCATGATGGGGCGGAAGCGCAGCAGGCAAGCCTGATAGATGGCATCGACGGGCGCAAGTCCCAGCTCTCGCTCGGCCTGGAGAGCAAAGTCGATCATCATGATGGCGTTCTTCTTCACGATGCCGATGAGCAGCAGAATGCCGATGAGCGCGATGATGCTCAAGTCGGTTCTCGTCAGCAGCAGGGCCAGGATAGCGCCAATGCCCGCCGGCGGCAGGGTCGAAAGAATCGTAAGCGGGTGAATCAGGCTCTCATACAAAATGCCAAGCACAATGTACACCGCGACCAACGCTGCCAGAATGAGGTAAGGCTCGTTTTTGAGGGAGTCCTGAAAGGCCTGTGCGGTGCCCTGGAAGGTTGCGTGGATTGCGCTTGGCATTCCCAGCTCACGCTGCACCCGGCCGAGGGCGGTGACCGCATCGCCGAGGGCAACACCAGGCGCGAGGTTGAAGGTAAGGGTCACGGCCGGGTACTGGCCCTGATGATTGACGGCCAGAGGGGTGCGTTCCGTGTCAAAGTGAGCGATGGTGGAGAGAGGAACCATGGCGCCGCCGGTTGCTGCCGGCACAGCGGCAGCCGCGGGGCCTGCGCCGCCAGCCGCTGCAAACGGAGTGGTCGGACTCGTGCCGGCTCCTGCTGAGGCCGGTGAGGCATTCAAGTCAGGCGAGATCCCGGTAAGCGTTCCAGCCATGGCGGGACTGAGCGCAGGTGTGGTGCCGGAAGACACGGTTGTCGCAGTGACCAGCGCGCCGCCGGCTGTAGGGAATTCCGCTGTGGTGGCGGCGCTGCTTGCGGCGAAGGCAGGCGTAGCGGCTGCCGTTGCCGGGGCGGCTGCAGCCGCTGCTGCGGTGGCGCCGGCCGCAGTGCCTGCATTGGGCAGCGCCGTGACGGATCCGGCGTTGCTGGCCTTGATGTAAATGCCACTCAGTGCATCGGGGCTCAACTGATAGCGCGGATCGACCTCCATCACCACGAAGTACTGGTTAAGGCCGGTATACATGGTCGAGACTTCGCGCTGGCCGAAGGCATCGTAGAGCGCCTGGTCAATTGCGCTGGCGGTAATGCCAAGGCGCGAGGCCGTGTCCCGGTCAATGGCCAGGTTTGAGGCCAGGCCCTGGTCCTGCTGGTCTGTGGAGGCGTCGCGCAGTTCCGGCATCGTCCTCATCCGCGCAAGCAGGCGCGGCGCCCACTTGTTCAACTCTTCGAGGTTTTCGTCAGAGAGTGTGTACTGGTACTGCGCGTCGGAGACGCGTCCGCCGATCTGGAACTCCTGCTGCACCTGCAGGAACAGCGTGGCTCCCGGAACACTGGTCAGCTTGCCGCGCAGGCGATTCACGACCATGTCGGAGGTGACGCCTTTGCGCTCGCTGGGCGGCTTGAGGTTAATGAACATGCGCCCGATGTTGAGCGCGCCTCCGCCCGGTCCGGAGCCGCCTGCAAAAGCCACCAGGGTGCTGACGGCCGGGTCATCGAGCACCATCTGGGCCAGCTGGCGCTGCTTGTCGCGCATGGCGTCAAAGCTGATGTCCTGGGCAGCGTGCGTGGTGCCGCCGATGCGGCCCGTGTCCTGCTGCGGAAAGAAGCCCTTGGGCACAATGACAAACAAATAGCCGTTTAGAATCACGGTTCCAAATACGACACCGAGCATAAGCCACTGGTGGCGCAGCACCCAGCGCAAGCCGGTATTGTATTCGTCGTGGAGCCACTGGAAAGCGCGCTCGCTGGCGCGGTAAATGCGGCCATGGCGGCTCTCGTCGCGGGCCTTGAGAAACTTCGCGCAGAGCATGGGAGTCGTCGTGAGCGAGACAAGCAGGGAAACGGCGATGGCCACGGAAAGAGTGACCGCGAACTCGCGGAATAGCTTGCCGACGATGCCGCCCATCAACAGGATGGGGATGAAGACCGCAATCAGCGACGAGCTCATGGAGACGACCGTGAAGCCGATCTCTCGCGAACCCTTCATGGCCGCATCGAAGGGCTGCATGCCCTGTTCGATGTACCGCGTGATGTTTTCAATGACGACAATGGCGTCATCCACCACAAAGCCGGTAGAGATGGTGAGGGCCATCAAAGACAGATTGTCGATGGTATAGCCCAGCAGGTACATCATGCCGAAGGTGCCGACCAGCGAGAGCGGTACGGCAACCGATGGAATGATGGTGGCCCAGACCTCACGCAGGAAGAGAAAGACAACCAGAACGACCAAGACGACACTGATCATGAGCGAGATTTCTACGTCCCGGACGCTGTCGCGAATGCTTGTGGTGCGGTCTGCAACCACGTCGATCTTGATGGTGGGCGGAATCTCGGCCTGCAGCCGCGGCATCTCCCGCAGCACGCTGTCCACGGTGGAGATGACATTGGCGCCCGGCATCTTGAAGATGATGATCATCACCGCGGTCTTCAGCTTGGATGGCGGACCCTTGGCGGGGTTGATGCCGACCACGCCGGCGGTGTGAATGTCGGCGATGCTGTCCGAGACGGCGCCTACGTCGGAGACGCGGACGGGCGCGCCGGTCTGGAGGTTATAGCCGACGATGATGGGTGCGTAGTCGAGAGCTTTGAAGATTTGATCGTTATCGTCAATGGACCAGCGATGCGTTGTGTCCTGAAAGGCGCCCTTGGGCCGGTTGGCATTGGCGTTGGCCAGGGCGGTGCGCACGGCGTCAAGGCCCACGCCGTTGTTGCCCAACTGCATGGGATTGAGCTCGACACGCACGGCCGGCTGCGAAGTGCCGCCGACGAAGACCTGGCCCACGCCCGAAATCTGGGCGATCTTCTGCGCCAGGATGGAATCGGCCATGTCATAAATTTCCGGCTTGGGCACAATGTCTGAGGTGAGCGTGAGAATGAGTACGGGCGCATCGGCGGGGTTGGCCTTGCGGTAGCCAGGGTTCTGCGGAAGGTATGAGGGCAACTGGCTGCGCGCCGCGTTGATGGCAGCCTGTACGTCGCGCGCGGCGGCGTCGATGTTGCGGTTCAGGTCAAACTGCAGAATGACCGAAGCGCTGCCCAGGCCGCTGGTCGAGGTCATCTGGTTGACGCCGGCAATGCGTCCGAACTGGCGTTCGAGCGGCGTCGCGACCGACGACGCCATCGTCTCCGGGCTTGCGCCGGGCAGGCCCGCGCTGATGCCAATGACAGGAAAGTCCACATCCGGCAGCGAAGCTACCGGCAAAATCGAGTAGGCCACGGAGCCGGCGAGGAGCATCGCAAGGCTGAGCAGCGTGGTGGCGACCGGGCGGCGAATGAATGGCGCGGAAAGATGCATCGCTCGTTGTTCCTCAGTCGCCTGCTACCGGCTCTTCGTGCAGGCTGGGCTGCTGAACCTGCATGTGCAGCCGGCGGGCAAGTTTGTCGAAGTAGAGATAGACGACGGGAGTGGTGTAAAGCGTGAGCAGCTGCGAGAAGATGAGGCCGCCGACGATCGAAATGCCCAGAGGCTTGCGCAGCTCCGCGCCCACGCCGCCGCCAAGCGCCAGCGGCAGGCCGCCGAGCAGCGCCGCCATGGTGGTCATCAGGATGGGACGGAAACGCAGGAGGCAGGCCTGGAAGATGGCTTCCTCGGCCGGTTTGCCCTGGGTGCGCTCTGCATCGAGGGCAAAGTCGATCATCATGATGGCGTTCTTCTGCACAATGCCGATGAGCAGTATGATGCCAATGAGCGCGATGACGCTGAACTCCGAGTGTGTGATGAGCAGCGCGAGCAGCGCACCCACGCCCGCCGAGGGCAGAGTGGAGATGATGGTGATGGGGTGGATGAAGCTCTCATAGAGCACGCCCAGCACAATGTACACGGTGACAAGCGCGGCAAGGATCAGAAGCGGCTCATTGGCCAGCGAGGTCTGGAAAGCAGCCGCGGTGCCCTGGAAGCTGGCGTTGATCGAGGCCGGCATCTGGATGCGTTCCTCCACCTGATTCACGGCCGTCACAGCGTCGCCCAGAGCCTTGCCGGGCGCCAGGTTAAAGCTGACGATGGTCGAAGGGAATTGGCCCTGGTGTCCGATCGAGAGCTGCGCCTTGGTCTGTTCCCAGTGGGCCAACATGCTCAGCGGCACCTGAGTCCCGTTGGCGGATTTGACGTAGAGTTCGTTCAGCGTCGAGGGCGCGGTCTGAAAGTTCGGCGCAACCTCCATAACCACGTGGTACTGGTTGAGCTGCGTAAAGATGGTGGAAACCTGGCGCTGTCCGAAGGCGTCGTAGAGCGTGTTATCAATGTCGGCCATGGCGATGCCCAGCCGCGCAGCGGTGTCGCGGTCAATCACCAGTTCGGCGCCCAGTCCCTGGTCCTGCAGGTCGCTGGCCACGTCGGTGACGACCTTTTCTTTCCTCAGTTCCTCAACCATCCTGCGCGTGTAGGTGGCCAGTTCCGTCGGGTTGGGATCTTCCAGCGCGTACTGGAACTGCGTACGGCTCACACGGTCTTCCACCGTCAGATCCTGCAAAGGTTGCAGGAAGAGCTGAATGCCCTGCACGGTGTCCACCTTGGCCTGCAGGCGGTGAATCACGTCCGTAGCGGAGATTTTGCGCACATCGAGCGGTTTCAGGTTGATCTGGATGCGGCCGGAGTTGAGCGTCGTATTTGTGCCGTCCACGCCAATGAAAGAGGACACATTTTCGACCGCCGGGTCATTGAGGATGACATCGACGAGCTGCTGCTGGCGCTGAGCCATGCTTTCGAAGCTGACGGTCTGCGGCCCTTCGCTGATGCCCAGAATCACACCGGTATCCTGCACTGGGAAGAAGCCCTTGGGGATGACGATGAAGAGGAGGATAGTTGCCACCAGTGTGGAAATGGTGACCAGCAGCGTGATGAAACGAAAGCGCAGTACCGTCTGGAGCGTACGCCCGTAGGCGGCGATGACGGAGTTGAAGACCTTCTCAGACCAATGATAGAAGCGTGTCTGGCGGGCATGCGCCTTGTCCTGCAGGATGCGCGAGCACATCATCGGAGTCAGCGTCAGCGAGACTACGGCGGAGACGAGAATGGTGACGGCAAGCGTGATGGCGAACTCGCGGAACAGACGCCCCACCACATCGCTCATAAAGAGCAGCGGAATGAGCACCGCGATCAGCGAGACCGTCAGAGACATGATGGTGAAGCCGATCTGCTCGCTGCCCTTGAGCGCCGCCCGCATCGGGCTCATGCCTTCCTCGATGTAGCGCGAGATATTCTCAATCATCACGATCGCATCGTCCACCACAAAGCCGGTGGAGATGGTCAGCGCCATGAGGGTGAGGTTATTGAGCGAGTAGCCCAGCAGATACATCACGCCGAAGGTGCCCACAATAGACAGCGGCACGGCGACGGATGGAATAATGGTGGCCGCCAGGTTACGCAGGAAAAGAAAGATGACCATGACGACAAGGGCTATGGTGAGCATCAGCTCATATTCCACGTCCTTGACCGAGGCCCGGATGGTGACAGTGCGGTCTGTGAGCACCTTGACCTGTACGCTTGCGGGCAGGCTTGTCTGCAACTGCGGAAGCAGCTTCTTGATGCGGTCCACGACGGCGATGATGTTGGCGCCGGGCTGGCGCTGGATGTTCACGATGACCGCCGGCTGACGATCCATCCAGGCGGCCTGCTGCGAGTTCTCAGCCGAGTCCACAATCGTGGCCACATCGGAGGCGCGCACTGCTGCGCCGTTGCGATAGGCCACTATGACGGGCTTGTAGTCGGAGCTGGAAAGCAACTGGTCATTGGCGCCAATGGTGTAGGACTGACGCGTGCCGTTCAGCGTGCCCTTCGCCTGGTCCACGTTGCTGGCCGCGAGCGCGGTGCGCAGGTCTTCAAGGCTCAGGTTATAGGCCGCGAGCTGCGCCGGGTTGGCCTGGATGCGTACGGACGGCTTTTGCCCGCCGGCAATCGAGACCATGCCCACGCCCAGCACCTGCGAGATTTTCTGGGCCAGGTTCGTATCCGCGGCGTCCTCGATTTTGTCCAGTGGCAGCGAGTTCGACGTAAGCGCAAGCGTCATCACCGGCGCATCGGCAGGATTGACCTTGCTGTATATCGGAGGGTTTGGCAGGTCGGCAGGCAGAAAGGTGGTCGCCGCGTTGATCGCTGCCTGCACTTCCTGCTCGGCAACGTCGATATTTTCTTCGAGGTTGAATTCAAGCGTAATGACCGAGCCGCCGCCGGAACTCTCGGAGGTCATCTGCTTCAGACCGGGCATCTGCCCGAACTGCCTTTCCAGCGGCGCCGTCACCGCGGAGGCCATCACATCCGGACCAGCTCCGGGATAGAACGTCAGCACCTGGATGATCGGGTAGTCCACCTCAGGCAGTGCGGAGACCGGCAACTGCTGGTAGCCCACGGCCCCGGCAAGCAGAATCGCCACCATCAGCAGCGAGGTGGCGACGGGGCGCAGGATGAATGGACGGGAAGGACTCACTGCCGTGCCCTCGCTGCGTGGGTAGCCGCCGCGCCCGGAGCCATCGGTCGCGGACCACCGCTCCGGCCGAACGGGTCGCTTTGTGTTGTCGATTGCGCGGGGTGTGCATGCGAGGCGCTGACGGTCACAATCTGGCCGGGCCGCAGGCGGTCCGCGCCATCCACAACGACGCTCGCGCCCGGCGCCGGTCCACTGTCGAGAATGGTCGCCTGACCTTCCGTGAGGCCCACCTTTACGGGCTGAATACGGGCGACGGGCTTGCCGTTGGAGTCTGTATCAATGACCCAGACAAAGGTGCCCTGCACGCCGGACTGAATTGCTGCCGAAGGCACGACAAGTGCGTTGGCGCGGTTTTCAAGCACAAGGTGGATATTGACGAACTGATTGGGAAAGAGCGACTCGTCCTGGTTGGTGAAGACTGCCTTCAGCCGGTCGGTGCCGGTGGTGGTGTCAATCTGATTGTCGGCGGTGAGCAACTGGCCGGTCGCCAGCTTCTGCACATCGTTGCGGTCGTAGGCATCCACCGGAATCTGACGGTCGGTGGCCAGCTTGTGCAGCACCTGCGGAAGCTGATTTTCAGGCAGGGTGAAGTAAACCGCAATGGGGCGAAGCTGGTTGATGATCACCAGGTTTGTGGTGTTGGCGCTGATGATGTTGCCGGGGTCTACGAGCCGCAGGCCGATTTTGCCGTTGAGGGGCGACTGAATGGAGCACCAGTTAAGCTGGAGTTGCGCGTTGTCGACGGCAGCCTGGTCCGCCGCAATGGCCCCTTGATACTGGCCCATGGCGGCCTCATCGGCATCCAGCGTCTCCTTTGACACCACGCCGGCCTGGTAAAGCGCGGTGTAGCGCTTGTACTCCGACTGTGCGTTTCTGAGAAGCGCCTGATCGTGCAGGAGGTTGCCCTTGGCCTGGTCGAGTGCGGCCTTGTAAGGGCTGGGGTCGATCTCCATGATGGTTTGCCCCTGCTTTACCTCCTGGCCTTCAGTGAACTTAACCGGCAGCAGTTCTCCGCCGACCCGCGCCTTGACGGTGACGCTCATGTAGGGCGTGACGGTGCCCAGAGCCGAGAGATAGACGGGCATCGGCTTCTGTTCCACCGGCGTAACTTGCACCGGGATAGGCCGGTTCATCAGCGCGGCAGCTTGCTGGGCGCTGGTCGCCGCAGCTTGCAACTGGTTCTGGTGAATCCGCCAGGCAACGAAGGCAAGTCCAGCGATCAGTGCGAGATAAATAAAAAAGCGGATCGGGCTTTTCTTGTGAGCAGGCTCCGCTTCGCCGGCATTTGTTGCAGGCAAACGAGACTCAGGGGTGTCGAGCATGGGCATGGCGTGGAATCCGTGGTTCTTCAGGTAAGTGTCCAGCTTGGGTTTCAGCGCACCCCCTTTCGGGGACCGCAACTAGTTTGTCAGACGTTTCGGTAGTGCGAAAAGTTTAACTCTGAGGTCCGTTTTGGTTGATCGTGTGCTGTGCGTCCGACGGGACGAGGAGATGAGGTGGACTGGGGAAGCAGTCCCCTATAATTTCGATGAAGCCGGATTCTTCTTCGTTGCCCCGGCAGGCCGCCGGAAAGCCGCGTTCTCATGCAGTTCGAGTGAACTCGCATGGCGCTGATTTACCGTTGAGGCGGTCGTTACACGAGGATACCTTGCCCCTGAGAGCCGCTCCTGCTGCACCTGCCGAATCCGCTCCTCCGCTTTGCGTCGATCTGGATGGCACCCTGGTGAAGTCCGATACCTTGTTCGACGCCCTCTGCCAGCTTGTGCGGCAGAATCCCTTGGGCGTCGGGAAGATCTTCCTGTGGGCAGCCGGGGGGCGCGCGCGGCTCAAGACTGAGGTTGCGCGCCGCGCCCCGCTGAGCGTTGCACAGTTGCCCTATAACGCGGCACTTCTGCA
>JAKBHH010000179.1 GCA_021836865.1 Acidobacteriota bacterium | reverse complement strand
TTCGGTGGTCAGCGTCAGGTTCTTTCTGCCCTCAAACGGGCGGCCCAGATAGAGCTGATAAAGCTGGTCGCGCACAATCTCCGCGCGGCGCTCGGGTGAGCGGTGGCGCACAAACTCTTCATCGAGAAAGCGAATCCACCGGCGAAAGACCTCTTCTGCTTCGGGCGCGGGGCGGGGCGCGTTACCCTGCGAGCTGACCGGATTCTGTGTGCTGGCCATATACATTGCACAATAAACCAAGCAGGCAGGATGCGGCGAGTGGACGCAAGCCGCATCGCCCCGGCCCTGACGGCGCGCTATCCTAAAGAGTCCGGCGCGCGAGTCTGATTCCAGCGCCGCAAGAGAGTACAGAGCCCATGCCTGAAGAGAACGTATCCGCGGCAGACAAAGCCAACGCCCCTGTTTCCACCATCGCCACCCTCGGCCAGCATGAAGGCCAGTCCGTCACGCTGCGCGGATGGCTCTATAACCTGCGCGAAAGCGGCAAGCTGCTCTTTCCCATCTTCCGCGACGGCACCGGCACCGTGCAGGGCGTAGCTCATGTCAAGAGCGTCTCACCGGAGGTCTTTGAAGCACTGAAAGGGCTCACGCAGGAGTCGTCTGTCATCGTCACCGGCAAAGTCCGCGCGGACAAGCGCGCCCCCGGCGGCTTCGAGCTGGATGTCGAGGATGTGCAGGTGGTCCAGCGCGTGCCGGAGTCGGACCCCTACCCCATCACGCTCAAGGAACATGGCGTCGACTTCCTGATGGAACACCGTCACCTATGGGTGCGTTCGCCGCGCCAGTCGGCCATTCTGCGCATCCGTGCGGAGATCATGCGCGCCGCCGCGGAGTACTTTGACACGAACGGCTTCATCCGCACTGACCCGCCCATTCTCACCCCCGCCGCCTGCGAGGGCACCTCGACGCTCTTCCCCGTCGACTACTTCGGCGATCCCGCATTCCTCACGCAGAGCGGACAGCTCTACATCGAGTCCACCGCGCTGGCTCTGGGCAAGGTCTACAGCTTTGGCCCTACCTTCCGCGCAGAGAAGTCGAAGACACGCCGCCACCTCACCGAGTTCTGGATGATTGAGCCGGAAGTCGCCTACTGCGATCTCGACGGCCTGCTTGAGCTCGCCGAAAACTTTCTCTCGCACATTGTGCAGAGCGTGCTGAAGAACCGCGCATCGGAGCTGGCCGTCATCGGCCGTGACCCGGAGAAGCTGAAAAATATCCTGCCGCCCTTCCCGCGTCTGCGCTACGACAAGGCCGTTGAAATGTTGAACCAGGCCCACAAGGATGGCCACCTCGAACATCCCTTTGAGTACGGCAACGACTTCGGTTCGCCCGACGAGACTTGGCTCAGTTCGCAGTTTGACCGCCCCGTGATGGTGCATCGCTACCCGGCAGACGTGAAGGCCTTCTATATGGAGCCCGACCCGGCCGATGCGCGCTTTGCCTTGTGCGTCGACGTGCTCGCGCCGGAGGGCTACGGCGAGGTCATCGGCGGCTCGCAGCGCGTCTCCAGTTACGACCTGCTCAAGAGTCGCATCGAGCACCACAAGCTCCCGCTTGAAGCCTTCCAGTGGTATCTCGACCTGCGCCGTTACGGCAGCGTGCCCCACGCAGGCTTCGGCATGGGCATCGAGCGCGTCGTAGCCTGGGTATGCGCGCTCGATCATGTGCGCGAGACGATTCCTTTCGCGCGCACGCTCCATCGCATGTATCCCTGATCAAACCGATATCTTCGCCAATGCAAAACGCGGTAGCCTGGGCTGCCGCGTTTTTTCTATCCGGCTGCTGCGCCTCAGAAAGTACGACGCACCGCCATCTGCACCTGGCGGATGTTGAAGGCAAAGTTGCTGTTGCCGGTGGTCGTGGTGGAGGTGAAGGGCATACTCCTGCTTCAGGGAATCCGAAGGCGCAGCTTTGTTATCTAACAGAGGATCAATCGATCTCAGAAAGGTTCATGCATGTCGTTCCGTGCCGAAGCAGTCGATCAGTCGAAATATGCCCCCGCAGTGGAAGGAATTCTGCCTGCCATTCACCGGCGCTGGAGCCCGCGCGCATTTCAGGACCGCCCGGTCAGCCCCGCCGATCTGGCCCAATTGTTTGAGGCCGCACGCTGGGCGCCCTCGTCCTACAACGAGCAGCCCTGGCGATTTCTGGTCGGCCTGCGCGGTACCTCAACGCATCAAAAGATCACATCCACGCTGATCCCCTTCAATCAGTCCTGGGCGCCCAAGGCCCCAGTGCTGATGCTTGGCGTGGCGAAAACTCGCTTCAGTCACGACAACTCCGCCAATGACTACGCCTTGTACGATCTGGGCGCGGCCACCGCACTGCTGGTCGTGCAGGCCGCCGCGCTGGGGCTTGCCACGCACCAGATGGGTGCCTTTGATCACGCGGCGGCGCGTAAGGCGTTGGAGATACCCGAGGACTACCTCATCGGCTCCGTCACCGCGCTGGGTTACCAGGGCGAACCCGCCCTGCTGCCCAATGAGCGCATGATCGCTCAGGAGGTGGCTCCCCGCACGCGCAAGCCGCTGAGCGAATTCGTCTTGTCGGCCTGGGGCCAGCCCGCAAGGCTGGTTGAGTAGCCCTTCCCGGCCTGCGCGAACCTCCGGCCGTCCGGTCACGATAGAGTGAAGGCTGGAGGACTCGCTTCTTGGCCAGCACGCGCGCCACGCGACGGCAGTCGCCTACCCGCAGACCTCGGCCTCGCCACACCTCGTCCCGCCGCAAGCCGACGAGCTGGCGCAGGCGCGGCCTGCTGCTGCTGGCTGGGGTATCGCTTGGCCTGTTGGCCTGGGCCGTCCTGGCGCGTCTTCTCGCTCCCGTCTCAAACACGGCCCGCGCTCGATTTGATGCCATCGTGGTGCTGGGCACACGTGCCGATGCCGACGGCAACCCCACCCCGCGCCAGCTTGCCCGTGTCACCGCAGGCGTCGAGGAGTATGAACGCGGCGTGGCCCCTCGGCTCATCTTTTCCGGTGGCGCCGCGGCCAACCAGTTCGTCGAGGCGCAGGTCATGGCCCAGGCCGCCGAAGCCCAGGGCATTCCCGCATCAGCCATTCTCGAAGAGACCCAGGCCCGCGATACGGTTCAAAACGCCTGCTACGTCGCGCGCATCCTCCAGGCGCATGGATGGCACTCGGCAGAGATTGTCTCCAGCGCCAGCCACCTGCCGCGCGTTGCGCTGATCTTCAGCCGGCTCCCCGTGGAGTGGCGCACGCATGCAGCGTCGTCCATGGAGCCGGAATCATCTGCCGAACACGCGGCAGCCATAGGGTTGGAGACACTCAAAACTGTGTATTACCTGCTCTATTCCCGCTGGGCAGAGCATTGCAATCCCTAGTGCCGGCCCGGATGGCCGGGTGGCGCATTGTCCGGCCTCGGCCCGGTCCTGTAAGCTGAGTGGTGATGCGTCTTTCCGTACGTTTTCCCTTAGCCTTTGTCGCTGCCGCCACCCTGGCGCTGTGCATCCTGCCTCGCGCAGATGCCCAGGCCAAGAGCACTGCCTCCCAGACCACCGGCACCGGCACCTACATCTCCGTCGACCCGCTGGCTCGTGTGCGTTACGACAACCGCTATGACGTGTCGCTGGGCATGGCCTACGACCACATGAAGGCCGGCCCCAACATCCTGCAGGGCTCCAACCTGGGCGGTCTCGACCTTTCCGGCTCCTACTGGCTGACCAGGCACTGGGGCGCTGAGGGATCTGCGCGCTACTACCTGGGCACCAGCGGCGCTGCGCCCAATCCCTACGCCATTGAAGGCCCGTTCGTCAGCCAGACCTTCTTCGGCGCGGGACCGGAGTGGCTGGGACCGCACAACAAGCACGGCGACCTGATCGCGCACGCCCTGGTCGGCGGCATGTACGGCAAGTTCGAGCAGGATCTCCGCGGCCAGCCGCCTTCGGTCGTCGCCTTCTATAACGACCAGCTCGCCCTCGGCGCCATCATAGGCGGCCACATGGATCTGAACCGCTCCGAGCATTGGGTCTTCCGCATCACGCCAGACGCCGTGCTGACGCGCTACAGCATTAACTACGGTAACCACGCCACTTCCAA
>JAKBHH010000094.1 GCA_021836865.1 Acidobacteriota bacterium | reverse complement strand
ACTCCAGCAGTTTCCGGTCCCGCACCAGGTTTGCCACGCGGAAATCCGGCAAACCCGCCTGTCGTGTTCCAAAGAACTCTCCAGGGCCGCGGATGGAGAGGTCGAGTTCGGCCAGCTCGAAGCCGTCCTGGGTGCGAACCATGGCGTTGAGCCGCTCCTCGCCAAACGGCGAAATGCGCGGCCCAGTGACTAGAAGACAATAGCTTTTGGCTGCGCCGCGGCCAACGCGGCCGCGCAACTGGTGCAGCTGGGCCAGGCCAAAGCGCTCAGCGTGCTCCACGACCATGACGGTGGCGTTGGGCACGTCCACGCCGACCTCGATGACCGTCGTGGCGACGAGCACGTCGATCTCGCCGCGATGAAAACGGCGCATGATCACTTCCTTGTCGTCGGCGCTGAGCCGCCCGTGCAGCAGTCCCACGCGCAAGCCTGCCAGCGCGCCGCCCCGCAGCTTTTCGTACATCTCGACGGCTGACTTGAGACCGGGCCTTGCCCCGGAGCTGGGCTCCTCCATCGCCGTGAAAAGCAGATCCGCAGTCTTACCCTTGCGAGCTGGTTTGCGCGGCGCTGGCGCAGTAGACGGTTCCGCGTCGGACTCATCGTGCGAAAAATCCAGTTCTGGCTGATCATCCTTTGAACCCTCGATGACCGGGTAGACGATGTAAGCCTGCCGGCCCAGGCCGACCTGCTTGCGGACGAAATTCCAGACCTCCTCGGCTCGCTCGTCGGGTACACGGCGGGTCACAATCGGCGTGCGTCCGGGCGGCAGTTCGTCGAGGACGCTCACGTCGAGGTCGCCGTAAAGCGACAGCGCCAGGGTGCGCGGGATGGGCGTCGCCGTCATCACGAGCACGTCGGGCTCCGCCTGGTTGGGCTTTTTCATCAGCCGAAAGCGCTGCATAACGCCAAAGCGGTGCTGCTCGTCCACCACGATCAACCCCAGCCGGTCGAACTCAACCTTCTCTTCAATCAGGGCGTGGGTGCCGATGATCAGCTGCGCTTCTCCGCTGTTGATCAGCCTGCGATTCGCGCGCTTGCGGTCCTCGTCGAGCGACCCGGTGAGCAGGACAAGGCGGTATTGCCGTGACGACCGCTCCAGCAGCTTGCGCGCTGCCAGATAATGCTGCGTCGCCAGAATCTCCGTTGGCGCCATCAGCGCCGCCTGGTAACCGTTCTCCAGGGCCACTAGCATGGCCTGCAGCGCAACGATGGTTTTTCCGGAGCCAACGTCGCCCTGGAGAAGGCGCCGCATGGGGCTTGGCTGTCGCATGTCGCCCACAATCTCGCCCAGCGCGCGCTTCTGCGCCGCAGTGGGATGAAAGGGCAGCACCTCGCGGATGGCTTCGCGCACTTTATCCGTGGCGACAAAGGCGATGCCGACGCGCTCGCGCATTCGGCGGCGCTTCAGCTCCAGGCCCAGCTCCAGAAAGAAAAGCTCCTCGAAGATGAGCCGCCGGTGCGCCGCGGTCCCCCAGGCCTGCAACTCAGGCGCCGATGTGCCCTCCGGCGGAAAGTGGACTTCGCGCAATGACTGCTCGCGCGCAGGCAGTCCCAATCTCTCCAGCATCGATCGCGGCAGGCAGTCCGGCACCGCTCCGCGCAGACTCTCCAGCAGATTGAAGATCACCTTGCGTTGCCAGCGCGAGGCCAGCCGGCTGCCGCCCAGTGACTCATAGACCGGCGTGATGCGGCCGACCTCGAGCAATCGCGTCTCGGCGTCGTCGCTCGCGTCCGGCAGCAGCTCCCACTGCGGTTGGATCATCTTGAGGTTGCTGGTCGAGCGGGATGGCTCAACCCTGCCGTACACCGCCACGGTCTGCCCTGCATGGAACTTGCCATCCAGGTAGGTCGCATTGAACCAGATGCATTTCAGCGCCAGCCGCCCCTGCCCCAGCGTCAGCTCAAACAGCGGCATGCGCTTTGTCCGCAACAGGGCTGCCCCGCGCACTTCGGCGATTACGCTCGCCATCTCTCCCGGCTTCAGCTCGTCCAGACTGCGCGGATTCTGCCGGTCTTCGTAACGAAATGGCAGATGATACAGCAGGTCTTCTGCGGTCAGGATACCCTTGGCCGCAAGCATCTCCGCCACGCGCGGACCCACGCCGCGCACGTACATGACTTGGGATTCCAGGCTGGGCACATCATGGATGCTATCGCATCGCGCCCGCGGCGGGTTTGCTATAAACTGGTCACCGCGCGCCGGGCGGTACGCACCTCGGCTGCCAGAACTCGCAGTACCTTGACGGACATCGCCGGCTCAGTCAGCATGAGCTTTGAAAACTCCTCAATCGTTACAAAGCCTACCTCTGCGCCCTTCAGGGCTTTGGCGCTCAACGAGTAAGGCTCATTGCCGATCAACCCCGGCAGGCCCAGCAGTGATCCCGCAGCTGCCGTCGTGCAGATCACCACATCCCCTGTCGGGGATTCCATGGTCATTGTGGCATAGCCGCACCGGAGCAGGTAGAGGCCCTGCGGCAACTCCCCCTGCCGAAACAACACGCGCTCCTCGGCACAATCCACGGGAGTCGATCGCTTCGCCAGAGCCTCAAACAATTCAGGTTCGGCAATAAAAGCAGACGAATCGAGCTTCACCTGGCTTTTCTCCATCACAAAAGAATTAAAAAATGACACTGTTTCCAACACCCGGCGGCTCTCTTCCAACACATCGTCCCACTCCGGATGCCGTCAAGAATGTGACGCGTATCACTTAATGTTGCACAGGATTCGTACAACCTTCTCGTTGGATTTTGAATCAAGCCCCTAGGTAGATTCTTCTAGTACAGCTGCAGACGGTGACAAACATGCACAAGTTGCGATCTCTCCCCTTCGCGGTCCTCCCCTGGATATTGCTCACCTTCCAGCCCTTAACCGCGCAGAATACCGGATCGCCGCAGAACCAGCCCAACATACCCACATTTCAAGTCACCTCCACTCTCGTATTTCTGGACGTGACGGTGCTCGACAAGCAGGGACATCCGGTAGTCACAGGCCTGACCAAGGACGACTTCAAGATCACCGACGACAAGAAGCCGCAGAGCATCTTCTCCTTTGAAGCGCCGGAGACGCATGTGATGAGCGCCAACCCTGGAAACCATAACCCTGAAGGCAAGGCCCCAGTGACCATCCTGGTACTTGACTTGCTGGACTCCCGCTTTCAGGATTTTGCCTACATCCGCTACGAAGCCAAGAAGTTTTTGATGGCCCAGCCTGCGCTGCTCACCGCCCCCGCCGAGCTGTTGGTCGTGGGCAATGATTCCCTGGAAATGCTGCAAGGCTACACGAGCAGCCGCGAAGACCTGATCTATGCCCTCGACCATCTGCCGGCCGCATTGCCCTACAAGGAAATGAACGGCGCGTTTGTCTGGGAAAGGTTCGCCCAGTCGATCGATGCGCTGCAGCAGATTGCGCTCCAGAACAAAGGTGTACCCGGCCGCAAAAATGTCATCTGGGTGGGCCACGGTGGACCGGGCGTCTTTCTCGATTCGGCCGTTCTCACCGAGCCTGTGGTTGAGCAATTGAAAGCCTATGCGCACCATACAACGAATCTGCTGGTCGATTCCCGCATCAGCCTCTTCGTCGTCTATCCGGGACTGAGTGTCAATCGCAGCGACATGTCCATCAGTGGCATGGACTCTACCATCGACCTCAGCGACGACGACCCGTTCGCGGGCAACGTCAACTTTGGACTCTTTGCCAATGAGACCGGAGGAAAGGTCTACTACAACCGCAACGACCTGGCCCACCTCATCGCGAGATCCGAGCAGTTGGGCTCAGAGTACTACACCCTGACCTACCAGCCGAGCGACACGGCGGCAGACGGCAAGTTCCGGCGGATTCGTGTGAGCCTCACCAACCCCAACCTTCGTGTTGTGACCAAGGCCGGCTACTTTGCACCCAATCCCAATGCACCCATGAACGCGCGCCAGAAGGCGATGACCAATATTACCGAGGCTGCAACCGCTACCGTTCCCTTCACCGCGTTGAAGGTTTCCATGCAATCGATGGTGCGGCACCCGGACACGCGCTCGCTGGATATGGTGGTGCAGACGCAGGATAATCACCTCCTCTGGCAGGCGGCCGAAGATGGCAAAAACAAGGCCACGTTGCTGCTGGCTGCGGCAAGTCTGAATGCGGAGGGAAGCATCGTTGCTTCACGCGTGGAAAGGGTGAGGCTGTCCACTCCGCTGCAGGATCCGGCCGCGCGGGCCGCCCTGGTGACGCCGATGGCCATCACTGTTCGCTTTCCCCGCAATGCAACGCACGTGCGCGTGGTCGTCGAGAGCGAAGACGGAGGACGCATGGGCGCGGTGGACCTGACACGTAAAGCCATCGACGCCGCTCCGGCCGAGCCAACACCCGAGCCGCAACTCGCTCCGCATCGTCCGCAGTACCAGACGCCGGCATCGTCCGCACCCGCATCCTGAATGAATTCTGTGGGATGAACCAGACGTCCCGTTGCCGGGCTAGCGAGATCCTGTCTGGATGGACGCGCCAGACAATCCCTTATACCATGGGTTCCAGTGGAGTCCCGATGCGCCTTGTTCCGCCGCTCCTCTGCGCGATCGCCGCAGCGGCGATTTTCTCAACGCAGAATTTGCCCGCCCAGAGCCAGCAACCCCAGCAGGACCAAAGCGGCGTGCCCACCTTTCGCGTCACCTCGACGCTGGTCTTTCTGGATGTGACGGTGCTGGACAAGAAGGGGCACCCCGTCGTCACAGGTCTGACCAAAGATGACTTCAGGATCACTGAAGACAAGAAGCCGCAACGCATTTTCTCCTTTGAAGCGCCGGAAGCCCATGTCATGGGCGCCAACGCCGGCGACGATAACCCCGACGGCAAAGCCCCGGTGACCATCCTGGTGCTCGACCTGCTCGATTCCCGCTTTGAAGACTTCGCGTACATCCGCTACGAAGCGCGGAAGTTTCTGATGGCTCAACCGGCCCAACTTGCATCGCCCGCCGAGTTGATGGTACTGGGCAACGACGCGCTGGAGATGTTGCAGGGTTATACGCGCAACCGCGAGGACCTGGTGTACGCACTCGATCATCTACCGGCCGCATTGCCCTACAAAGAGATGAACGGCTTTTTCGCCTGGGAACGGTTCGGCCAGTCCGTCGATGCGCTGCAACAGATCGCGATGCAGAACAACGGCGTTCCCGGCCGCAAGAATGTGATCTGGGTTGGACATGGCGGCCCCGGCATCTTTCTGGACCCCGCGCAACTGACGGAACCGCTTGTGGAGCAGTTGAAGGAGTATGCCCACGAGACAACAAACATGCTGGTGGATGCGCGAATCAGCCTGTTTGTGATCTATCCGGGGCTGCACGTCAATCGAGGCGGAATATCCGTCAGCGGCGAAGATTCGGAAATCGATCTGAACGAAGACGACCCGTTTTCCGGCAACATCGACTTCGGTCTCTTTGCCAATGAGACGGGGGGAAAACTGTACTTCAACCGCAATGACGTGGACCGTCTCATCGGGCGATCCGAGCAGCTGGGGTCGAATTATTACACCTTGACCTATCAGCCCAGCGACGCAGCAACGGACGGCAAGTTCCGGCGCATTCGGGTCACGCTCAAGGACCGGAATCTGCGCGTGGTGACCAAGGCTGGCTACTTTGCACCGGACCCCAACGCCCCGGTCGATCCGCGTCAGCAGGCAATAACCAATATCACCGAAGCTGCAATTTCAACTGTTCCTTTCACCGCGTTGCATGTCTCCCTGCTATCGATCGTGCGACACCCGGACACACGCACTCTCTCCATGATCGTCCAACTGCAGGATAAGAACCTGCCTTGGCTGGCATCGGGGGATGGCAAGAGTAAAGCCACACTTCTGTTAGGCGCCGTCAGCACGAACAAGAACGGCAATGTGCTCGCCTCGCGCATGGAAGGCTTCAATGTCGTCTCTCCGCTCCAGGACCCGGCCGCTCGGGCTGCTCTGGCGACTCCCCTTTCGATCACGATTCGTTTCCCCCGCAAGGCAACGAACGTGCGCGTAGTGGTGGAAAGCGAGGTCGGCGGACGCATGGGCGCGGTGGACCTGACACGCCAAGTCATCGACGCGGCCCCGGCCGAGCCGACACCCTCGCCCCACCTGACGCCGCACCGTCCGGAGTATGTGCCACAGGCCGCGAAGGCGCCGGCCTCTTGAAGCTCCCGGCATAACCGGCATCCGGTTTCCCCGTATCCCGGCCCGTACCCATGCAGGAACCGTAGTGCAGCACAGCCCGCCACAGACGGTGACAGCCGCCACCAAATCGCGCTACGCTGGAGAAGCTACGCGCAGTGCGCACAAGGAGCCTTCACACCCCAATGCCTATTCAAACCACATCGAAGATCTGGCACAACGGCAATCTCATCCCCTGGGAGCAGGCCACAATCCACGTGATGAGTCACGTGATTCACTATGGCTCCAGCGTGTTTGAGGGCATCCGCTGCTACGCGCAGCCGCAGGGCTCGGCGGTTTTCCGCCTGCCAGAGCACATGCAGCGTCTGCTGGATTCGGCCAAGATATACCGCATGGATATCCCTTTCACGCTCGACGAGCTCTGCGCTGGCGTTGTGGATGTGATTGAAGCCAATAATGTTGCGCCCTGCTACATCCGGCCCATTGTGCTGCGCGGCTACGGAGAAATCGGCGTAAGCCCCAAGGGATCCCCCATTGAGGTCTACATCGCCAACTTCCCCTGGGGCAAATACATGCCCGGCCACGGCGGCGCAGATGTCTGCATCTCCAGTTGGAACCGCCTCGCGCCTAACACCATGCCCGCCCTGGCTAAGGCCGGCGCCAACTATATGAATTCGCAGCTCATCCGCATGGAGGCCGACATCAACGGCTACGCCGAAGGCATCGGCCTGGACGTGAACGGCCTGGTCAGCGAGGGCTCTGGCGAGAACATCTTTGTTGTCCGCAACGGCGTACTCTATACGCCGCCGCTGTCCAACTCCGCTCTCTCCGGCATCACCCGCGACAGCGTGTTGACGATTGCCCGCCACCTGGGACTGACAGTCATCGAGCAGGCCATCCCGCGAGAGATGCTCTACATTGCCGACGAGGTCTTCTTCACCGGCACCGCCGCGGAGGTATCGCCTATCCGCTCCATCGACCGCATCCTCGTCGGCGACGGCAAGACCGGCGAGATCACGCAGAAGATCTCCGACGAGTTCTTCGCTATCGCCAACGGCCTCAAGCCGGACCGCTTCGGCTGGCTCACGCCCGTCAATGTCACCGCCAAGGAAGCTGTCACCGCCTGATCCACTGCATCTCCACCCCACCCCACGGGATGCTCGCTTCATCGCGGCGTCCCGTTTCATTTCTGCTCCATGAAAATCAGAGTCATCCATCCACTTCGCCCTTGACTCTCCATCGCGGCTCGCCTACGCTCGTGGCACTCCCGGAACTTCCCTTCGCGAGGTCATCCCATGTCTCTCATCGACTGGCAACTGGCCATCCACTACGCGCGCCTGGTCAAGATCGCGGAAGATGTACTGCCCAGCGCTGAATACTCCGCCCAAAACAAGACCGACATTCAGACGCTCGGCTACTCATTCCTGCAAACCCTCTACGGCAATGAGCTCGCCACCGACGTCGATCCCCACGCCGGTGAGACCGTCACCTACGGCTTTCTCGCCGTCTCGCCCGGCGCGAGCCAGGAACTCGTCGCGATCATCCGCGGCACTGACACCATCCTTGAGTGGATCCATGACGCTGCCTTCCTCATGATCCCCAATCCCATTCACAGCGGCGCGGGGATGACGGAGGACGGCTTCACCGCGATCTACAAGTCGCTGCGTATCGGCCGCGACCCCAGCTCCACCACCGCCGCCGCCTCTGTCGGCGCCTACGTCCACTCCGGACAGGCCTCGGCCGTCACCGTCGCCGGACACAGCCTCGGCGGAGCCCTTGCCACGCTACTCACGCTCGACATCGTCCTCAACACCGAGTGCCGCCAGCCCGCGGCCTACACTTACGCCAGCCCACGCATCGGCGAGCACTTCTTCGCCGGCTCCTACAACGCCACCGTCGCCCAGAGCTACCGCATCTACAACCGCTCCGATCTCGTCCCCAATCTGCCGCCCTTCCTGCCCCTGCCCTACGAGCACGTCAACACCGGCGTCGAGCTCGTGCCGCCCATGAACGCGCTCAACGACTCCATCGCCTGCCAGCACCACCTCACCACCTACCTCTGGCTCATGCAGATCTTCGCCGGCGGCAATCAATTTCCCGTCAACCCCGAGTGCAAGGGCAGCGCCTATCCCGGCCCGTAGCCTCCACCTTGCCGTCCAAAAATTCTCGATGAAAAGTTGCGCCGCACCTCGAATCCCACTCGCCCCGGCGCACCCGCGCGTTCCGGGTTTCCTATAATCGGGAAGATGCGAAACCACACGATCGCCCCCCGCGCTTTCCTGCTCCGGATCGTCCTGCTCTCCCTCGCGCTGCTCGTGCCCGTGCTCGCCCGCGCCCAGGCCTTTGTCGGCAAGCCCAAGCTCATCGTCATCGTCGTCATTGACCAGTTCCGCGCCGACTACCTTAATCGCCACGCAGCAGACTTCAAGGGTCGCGGCTTCAACCTCTTCATGAAAGAGGGAGCCTGGTTCACTGACTGCTACTACGACTACGCCAACACCAAGACCGCGCCCGGCCACTCCACCATCGGCACCGGCGCTTACACAGACGGCCACGGCATCGAATCGAACGAGTGGTGGGATGCCACCCGAGGCTACGGCCACAAGGTCAGCTCCGTCGAAGATGAGCGCTATCAACTCGTCGATCTGCCCCCGTCGTCGATCCCCGCCAACCAGCCCGGCGCACCCGCGGACGCACCCAGATTCGTCATCGGCGCCTCGCCGCTGAACCTGCGCGCCACCACCCTCGGCGATGAACTCCGCCTCGCTACGCAGGGCCGCGCCCGCGTCTACGGCGTCTCGCTCAAAGACCGCGCCTCCATTCTGCCCGCCGGCCAGGCCGCCAACGGCGCTTTCTGGGTCGACCAGAGCAGCGGCCAGTTCACCACCTCCACCTACTACATGCAGCACTTGCCCGCATGGGCCACCGCCTTCAACACGAGCGGCCGCATTGCGCAAGCAGAGCAGGAAGCCAAAGTTCCGGGAACCACGCAGTTTTACGAGCTCGTCGGCAGAACGCCCGTGGCAAACAGATACGAGCTGGACTTCACCAAAGCCCTTATCGCCGGCGAGAAGCTCGGCCAGCGCGGCGTCACCGACCTCGTCGTCGTCTCGCTTTCCGCCAACGACATTCAGGGCCACCAGTTCGGTCCAGACTCCGACTCGGAAAACCAGATGATTTTGAGTCTCGATCAGGATCTGGGCAGCTTCTTCTCGTGGCTCGACCAGAGTGTGGGGCTCAACAATGTCTGGCTCGCGCTAACTGCCGACCACGGCATCGCTCCTATCCCTGGCGAAGCTGCCAAGCTCGGCATCCATGCCGCGGCCGTGGACATGAAGAAGGTCTACGCTGCGCTCAACACCGAGCTGAACCAGCGCCACTCTCCCGGCCAGAAGCTCCCCTACCTGCTGCCTGGGCCTGATCTGCCCTACATCGACCTCGACAAACGCACGTATGCGACGCTCCATATCGACGAAAAGACTGCCGAGAATGAGATCGCTGCTTTGCTGCCCGAGGCTATCGCCGCGCAGGAGCCCAAATCCGACGGCCCCTTGCCCGCGCAGCAGCGTTTGCCCGCCACCCCGTATCTGAGAACCGTCTACACCCGCCTCCAGCTCGCCAGCGGCCCGCTGCCTCCGTCGGAGTGGGGCCGGCTTCTGGCCCACAGCTACGCGGACCACGGCAACTGGTACGTCATGGCCATCCTCGATGCATACCAGATGGGTGGCGCAAGCGCCTTCGCGGGAACCAACCATTTCACCCCCTGGTCCTATGACCGCCACGTCCCACTCGCCTTCTATGGTGGGCCCTTTAACCCCGGCGAGTATCATGGACGTGTGGCCCCGGTCGATCTGGCGGTCACGCTGGCCTCGCTGGCCGGTGTCAATCAGCCCTCCGCCGCGGTGGGCAAAGTGCTCACCCAGGCGCTCAAGCCGGTTCACCCCGCCCGTCAGCAATAGCCCGGCGGGCACAGCACCCTGATAAGGAAGCAACCGCCGCGTGAAACCCGACATGAAAGTCACGTTGGCCGGCATCGAGCTGGCCAACCCGATCCTCGCCGCCAGCGGCACCTTCGGCTATGGCATCGAATTCGAGGAGATTGTCTCCCTTGAAAAAATCGGCGGCTTCGTCACCAAGGGCATCTCCCTCACTCCACTCTCCGGCCATCCCGCGCCGCGCATCCTCCAGACCGCGGCGGGCATGATCAACGCCATTGGATTGCAGAATGTCGGCGTCGAAGACTTTATCGCGCGCAAATTGCCGCCGCTCGCGCGCTATCCGGCCTGTAAGGTCATCGTCAACGTCTTCGGTTACACCGTCGGCGAGTATGTTGCCGTTATTCAGCGGCTCAACCAGGCTGCGGGCATCGCCGCCTATGAGTTGAACGTCTCCTGCCCGAACGTCCATGCCGGCGGCATGGCCTTCGGCTCCGATCCCGGCTCGCTCGAGTATCTCGTCCGCGAAGCCAAAGCCGTCGCTGCGCGGCCCCTCATCGTCAAGCTCTCGCCCAATGTCACCTCCATCGCGCAGATGGCCAGGATCGCCGCCAATGTGGGCGCCGATGCAATCAGCCTCGTCAACACCTTCATCGCCATGTCCATCGACGTGGAAACGCGCAAGCCCCGGCTCACCAACGTGACCGGCGGGCTCTCCGGACCGGCCATTAAGCCGATCGCAGTGCGCATGGTCTATGAAGCCGCCCGCGCCGTCTCCATTCCCATCCTTGGCATGGGGGGCATCGTCACCCCCGAAGATGCCGTCGAATTTCTACTCGCGGGCGCCACCGCCGTGCAGGTGGGCACAGCGAGCTACGCCGACCCGCGCGCCGTCGAGCGCATCGCCGCTGGACTCGAGTCCTGGTGCCGCAGCCGTCAAGTCGATAAAGTCTCCAGTCTCACCGGCGCCCTCGAAATTCCCAAAGCCTGACCACAAAAGCGATCCCGCTCACAGTCCCCGCAGCGCGTATCGATACCCATCTCTCACATGTGTGATGCAGCGCACAGCCGATCGTAATGCAGATTCCTTAATGTGCCATCGTTCACCGCACCCTTGATGAGCCGCCAAGGAAGCTTGGGCTCCCGCGGGGGAATTGTGGTGTTTGCATAGCGAGCGAGGTGGGCATGGGGCAATCCATTTGGCAGTCCATGGAACAGAAGGGGTACAGCCGCAGGGACTTTCTTCAATTCTGTGCGGCGGCGGCCGCAGCGGCCGGCCTGGGACAATCCGGCGTGGCGCAGGTAACGGCGGCGTTTGACAAGAAGGAAAAGCCGGCCGCGGTATGGATGCACTTTCAGGAGTGCACCTGTTGCAGCGAGTCGTTTATTCGCGCATCGCACCCAATTGTGCTGGATGCGCTGCTCGACGTCCTCTCGCTGAACTACTCCGAGACGCTGATGGCAGCCTCGGGCTTCCAGGCGGAAAAGAGCCTGAACGACACCATCCAGAACAACAAGGGCAAGTACATCGTTCTGGTCGAAGGCGCCGTGCCAACCCACGACGGCGGCGTCTACTGCATGATTGGCGGCAAGACGGCTGAGTCAATTCTGCAGACGGTTGCCAAGGATGCCGCGGCGGTAGTGGCATGGGGCAGTTGCGCGTCGAACGGATGCGTACAGGCCGCCAAGCCGAACCCGACCGGCGCCACGCCCATTTACAAGCTGGTCGACAAACCGGTCATCAACGTGCCTGGCTGCCCACCCATTGCCGACGTGATGATGGCCGTGGTGACGCACCTGCTCGTACTGGGCCAGGTTCCCGCCCTCGACAGCCAGAACCGGCCCAAGGAATTCTACGGCCGCCGCGTCCACGATACCTGCTATCGCAGGCCCAACTATGATGCCGGCCTCTTCGTTGAGTCCTGGGACGACGATGGCGCGCGCAAAGGCTACTGCCTTTACAAGATGGGCTGCAAGGGGCCCGTTACTTACAACGCCTGCTCAGTAGTGCGGTGGAATGAGGGCACCAGCTATCCGATTCAGTCTGGTCACGGATGCATCGGCTGCAGTGAGACGGGCTTCTGGGATAATGGCCCCTTCTACCAGCATCTGCCGTCGTTCCCCGGCTTTGGAATCGAGAGCACCGCGGATACAGTGGGCACCGTCATTGGAGCGGCAACGCTGGCCGGCATCGCGGCACACGCCGTTGTCACCAGCGTGCGCAAGCAGAAAGTCATCGCGGAAGTCCACGCAGAGGAACAGAAGGAGTCGTAGAGCACAATGACACGCATTGTCGTCGATCCGATTACTCGCATTGAAGGCCACCTGCGGATTGAGGCGGTGGTGGAGAATGGCGTCATTACGGACGCCTACAGCGCAGGCACCATGGTGCGCGGTCTTGAGAAGATCCTTATCGGCCGCGATCCCCGCGATGCCTGGGCCATCACTGAGCGCGTCTGCGGCGTCTGCACCACCGTGCATGCTCTTACCAGCGTGCGCGCGGTGGAGAACGCGCTGGGCATCACCATTCCGCCTACTGCCGAACTCATCCGCAACATCATGATGACTACGCAGTACGTGCAGGATCACGTGATTCACTTCTATCACCTGCACGCGCTGGACTGGGTGGACATTGTGAATGCGCTGAAGGCCGACCCGAAGAAGGCCGCGGAGCTGGCGCAATCCTTCTCCAAGTGGGACAAGAACACACCTGCGTACTTTGCAGGTGTGCAGGACAAGATCAAGGCCTTTGCGGCAAGCGGCCTCGGCATCTTTGCCAACGGCTACTGGGGCCATCCGGCCTACAAGCTTCCGCCGGAAGTAAACCTGATTGCCGTCGCGCACTATCTGGATGCTTTGGAGTGGCAGAAGGAGATCGTCAAGATTCACGCGGTCTTTGGCGGCAAGAATCCGCACCCGAATTACCTGGTCGGCGGCGTTCCCTGCTCCATCAACACAAATGAGGTGGCGGCAATCAACTCCGAGCGCCTCAACCTGGTCTCGCGCCTCATCGACCAGGCCACCGAGTTCGTCAATGAGGTATACATTCCCGACGTGCTTGCCGTGGCGTCTTTCTACAAGGATTGGGCGCAGTGGGGCGGCGGGCTCAACAATTATCTCAGCTACGGCGAGTTCCCCACAAAGGGCTACAACCAGCCGGAGTCTTTTCGCTATCCGCGCGGCGTGGTCCTCAATCGCGACCTCAGCAACGTGCATCCGGTCAACCCACGCGACTCACAGGAGATCAAGGAATATATCGCGCACTCCTGGTACAGCTACGACGGTGGCGACTCCGCCGGCCTGCATCCTTGGAGCGGCGAGACGAAGCTGAATTACACCGGTCCCAAGCCGCCGTTTGAGACGCTCGAAGGCCACGACAAATACTCGTTTCTCAAGACTCCGCGCTGGAAAGAGGAGCCCATGGAAGTCGGCCCGCTGGCCCGGCTCATCGTGGCGTACGCCTCCGGCAACACCGACGTCAAGGAACTCGTCGGCCAGACCCTAGGCAAGCTCAACGTTCCTGTCGGCGCGCTCTTCAGCACGCTGGGTAGAACGGCCGCGCGCGCATTAGATGCCGCTCTGGCCATGACGTGGCTCAAGGAGTACTTCGACGAACTGATGGACCGCGTGAAAATCAACGAGGTCTCCACCTTCAACGGCCAGTTCTGGGAACCGCGGACCTGGCCTGCGGATGCCGAGGGCGTGGGCCTGACCGAGGCACCGCGCGGTGCCCTGGCACACTTCATCAAGATTCACAACGGTGCAATTGAAAACTATCAACTCGTGGTGCCGACCACCTGGAACGGTTCACCGCGCGATGCCAAGCAGCAGCGCTCGTCGTTCGAGCAGGCGCTCATCGGCACTCCAGTAGCTAACCTGGAACAGCCCGTCGAGATTCTGCGCACCATCCATTCCTTTGACCCGTGCCTGGCCTGCGCCGTGCATCTGTACGATCCGCAGGGACGGCACCTCCACCAGGTCTCCTTCGAGTGATGCCAATGAGTGCTTCCGGCGTGCGAGTTAAAAACCTGTTTCCGTCCAATGGCAGCCAGCCCGTTGAGTATCGGCGCATTTATGTGTGGGAGCTGCCTGTTCGCGCCTACCACTGGATCAATGCCCTGGCGCTGGTGGCACTCTGCATCACCGGTTACCTGATCGGAGCTCCCGTCCGCGCGTTCTATGCGGCAGAGGCCTACCAGCAATACTGGTTTGGCTGGGTACGCTTCATCCACTTTCTCGCGGCATTTGTCTACGTCTTCAATTTCCTGGCGCGCCTCTACTGGGGCTTCGTCGGCAACAAGTACGCGAAGTGGACTTCGTTTATTCCTCTCAAAAGCGCGCAGAGGAAGGAAATCGTCGACGTCATCAAGGCTGACGTCCTCGAAACCAAGCTGCATGGCCCCATCTCCACAGGACACAATGCGCTGGCCGGGCTCATTTACTTCTTCACATTCCTCGCGTTTGTCTTCCAGACCATCACGGGCTTCGCGTTGTATTCCAGCATGAGCAGTTCCTGGCTGCCAAGAATGTTCACCTGGGTCGTGCCCCTTATGGGCGGCGAGTTTGGCGTACGCTTCTGGCACCATCTTTTTTTATGGTTCTTTGTCTCCTTTGTGATTGTGCACGTGTACCTCGCCTTTTATCACGACTACATCGAGGGCCGCGGAACCATCTCTTCGATTGTCGGCGGGTGGAAGTTTGATCGGGTGAAGAATGACAAATAGCTCCCGGAAAACACTGGTCCTTGGGCTCGGCAACATTCTCATGGGCGATGAAGGTGTAGGCGTCCACGCCGTTCGCGCTCTTGAGAAGCGCGGTCTGCCTGCGTGCGTGGAATTGCTCGATGGCGGCACCGGAGGATTCACACTGCTGGAGCCGCTCGAGAGCGCTGACCG
>JAKBHH010000093.1 GCA_021836865.1 Acidobacteriota bacterium | reverse complement strand
CTCATCTAAGCAGCTAGAAGGAGAAATACCGTGACAGATTCTGCACCCACCACCTGGAAGATTGACCCCGCCCACTCAGCCGCAGAGTTCAAAGTCAAGCACATGATGATTGCAAGCGTGAAGGGCAAGTTCAGCAACATCAGTGGCAACCTCACGCTCGATGAAGGCGATATCGCCCGTTCGAGCGTCGAAGCGACCATTCCCGTCGACACCGTGAATACCGCCGATGCGCAGCGCGATGGCCACCTCAAAAGCGCGGACTTTTTCGACGCCGAGAAGTTCCCCGTCATGACCTTCCAGTCCACGCGCGTCGCCCGCACCGCGCCCGGCGAGTTCACCGTGATCGGCGACCTCACCCTGCATGGCGTAACCCGCTCGGTCATCTTCTCGGTCGAGGGCTCCACGCAGCCGGCAAAGGATCCCTGGGGCAATCTCCGCATTGGCGCCTCCGCTACCGCGAAGATCAACCGCAAGGACTTCGGGCTCGTCTGGAATGCCGCCCTCGAGACCGGCGGCGTGCTGGTCGGCGAAGATGTCACCATCACGCTTGATGTGGAATTCATCAAGGGTTGACGACCAGTTTCCGGCCGGCAAATCTTTTGCCAGCCCCAAATGCTTGTTGCAACGAATATCAACCTCGCGCATCCTATGAATGCACGCCCGAGGAGGTCACTTATGTCACTCCGTGCCGTCCAGCAGATCCTTGCTACCAAACCCACCCTCGAAGGCGCAGGCGTCAAACTGCAGCGCGCCTTCGGCTTCGGCAAGACCAAAGAGTTCGATCCCTTTCTGCTCTTTGACGACTTCCGCAATGAGAACCCCGCCGACTACATCGCCGGCTTCCCCTGGCATCCGCACCGCGGCATCGAGACCATCACCTATGTGCTGGCTGGTGAAGTGGCCCACGGCGACTCGCTCGGCAACAAGGGCCGCATGACCGCGGGCGACGTGCAGTGGATGACCGCAGGCAGCGGCATTCTGCACCAGGAGATGCCCAAAGGCGATGCCAGCGGTCGCATGCACGGCTTCCAGCTCTGGGCCAACCTGCCCGCCTCGCTCAAGATGACCGATCCGCGCTACCAGGACATTCCGTCGGCCGCGATTCCTGAAGTGACCGAGGACGACGGCACCCGCGCGCGCATCATCTGCGGCGAGTTCTGGGGCAGGCGCGGCCCGGTGGAGGGCGTTGCGGCAGATCCGCACTACATCGACATCTCCGTGCCGCCCAACACGCGTCGTCGCATCCAGGTAGAGACCACGCGCAATGCCTTCGCCTATGTATTCGCGGGATCAGGCACCTTCCGCGACGCATCCGACCCGCAGGCTGTGCTCACTGAGTCGGCCATCGACCCCAACGCGCCGGCCAGGTACGACGCAAAGAACCATTCGCTCGTGCTCTTCGACCGCGGCGACGAAATCGTGGTCAACTCCGGGCCGGATGGCATTCGCTTCCTGCTCGTCTCCGGCAAGCCGCTGGAGGAACCGGTCGCATGGTATGGGCCGATTGTGATGAACACCCAGGCCGAGCTCCGCCAGGCCATGAGCGAGCTGCAGGACGGCAGCTTCATCAAGCACCGCTGAGCTGGGGGGCCAACCGCTCAAGTGGCCGGCCCCCCCCGGTCGGTTATGCGCTCTGCGTCCGCACTGGCCGGTGCAGGAACCAGCGGATTGCAGAGCGCCAGTCTTTCGAAAGCGGTGTCGGCGTGAACTCATCGAGCGATGCCCGCAGAGCTCCGCTGCGTGCGGGCATCTCCTCGAGCAGCAGATCGGAGGCTTGAACCAGCGGATTGGCATGGAACCATCGTTGCACCGCCTTGTTTCGCAGCAGGTTCGTCACCGCCAGCAGCGACATACCAAGATGGTGCGCCATCCACTCGCGCACCAGCTCTGCATTTTCGCGGGAACTCCTGAAGTCTGCCGCCTCGTAAAACCCGAAGGCACCCACCCAGCCCGCCGACTCCATCTGCCGCAGGTTACGCAGCGCCTCATGCGTGTCAATGCCAAGCGCAAGAAAGGTCGAATACGGCGATATGATCGGCCCTGCCGTCGCATCCTCGCTCAGCGCCATCTGCGGCACCCCGTACGCGTGATAGGCATAGTGCCCCAGCTCGTTCCGCGTTGCGCTCCCTGACTCCGAGATTCCCCACGGAATCCCGAACGAGCGCGCAAAAGCTCGCTGCACATCCACACACGCCCGCTGCGTCCGCGACAGCAGCGTATCACCATCGCTCCGCATCCAGAGCGCCGGCATCAGATACTCAAACATCGTGCCGGTCCACGAGCACAAAACGAATCGCCCGAAGGCAAACGTGTGCTGCCGCGCCAGCTTCAGCCAGCTCTGCTGCGGCAGTTCCCCGCGCGCCACCGCAAGAAACGTCGCAATGCGCGCTTCCGACGCCAGCAGGTCATAGCAGGCCTCGTGCCGCTTTTGCGTCCGCACGCTATACCCGATGGAGAGAAGACCCCGTCCCGGATCGACAAGAAACTTGAAGTCCATCTCGACCGCCATGCGCTCCGAGGTCGCCGCAACTGTCTCAATGCGAGAGACCAGCGCCTGCAGATTTGCCAGCGCCACGGGCAGAGACGTACGCAGTTGTTCGCCCAGCGTCTTCATCGCAGGCTTGGCCGTGATCGCACCCCAAACCCGGCTCAACCGCGTGCTCAGCGCCTGCGTAAATGCGATCGCGTCTTCAAACGACAGCTTCTCTGCCTCTTCGCCGATCGGCGGCTGAAGCATCTCGCGGATCGGAGCATATTCGGGCAGCATCCACGGCAGATAATCGCGCAGCAGAATAAGAATCGATGTCACGCGCTGCTGCGTCTCCATCAGCCACCAGCGCGTTTCAGACTGCTCGTCCACCGCCGCCGAAGACGCGGACAGCACCGCCTGCGCCGCAGGCAGCCATGCGATCCAATCCGCTGTCGATGCCCCCGCCCCGGGAATCGGCAGCCCGCTCAACGGCACAGCCAGAGAGTCCTCGAGCTGCATCTGGTGCCAGTAGGTGCGCAGACCGGCAAAGAGCTCTGCCCGCAGCAGCGGCTTCTTCAGCAGCTCCTGTGCCCCCGCCTGCAACGTATAGAGCGACGCCAGAAAGTTACCGCTGTCCACCGAGGACACAAACGGATCGGCATCCAGCGGCTGCAGCGTCTTTGTGTCATACCAGTTGTACAGGTGCCCGCGATGCTTGGCCAGTCGCGCAATCACCGTCAGGCTGTTCTGCGTCAGCGCCACACACTCCGGCAGCGTCAGGAACCCCAGCTCGCACGCCGCCTGTCGCGCATTCAACAGCAGCCCCACGTTGGTGGGTGAAACGCGCGCTGCCTCCGCGAAACCCTGTTCCCTCACATTATCGGGAATCAGAAAATTATGCCGCTCCGTCCCAAAATGCTCAAAGTAACGCCAGATGCGCAGCGCATGACCGCGCAGAAACGCCGCATCCCCCGGCTTCAGCGGCTTGTGCTCGCGCGGCGGCTTGTTCAGCCACAACGGCACAAGGAATGACAACGCCCACAGCGCCAGAATCGGGCCTGCAAACTCAATCGCCGCACGACGCGGAGCGGCAAAATACACCAGCGCGCCCAGCGCGATCGCCAGCAACGGCGTCAGGGCAAGATAGCGGTCCACCGGCGTGCGATGGGAAGTACTGCGTTCAGCCTGCGCCGCGGTCTCCCACTCCAGCAGCCGCTCGCCGGTAATGAAGCCGCGCACCAGCGAACGCACCACTGCGTCAATTGCCAGCAACATCTGGTGCAGCAGAAAAACAAGACTGAACGCCGTGATCAATGCAGACTGCCCAAGTCCGGTAAAAGCTTCCGCCGTGCCGCCCTTCCGACCGCCGGCCCAGGCACGGCCCAGCCCAAAGCAGAACTGCACCAGCGTTGGAAAGAAGAGAAGCGCAAGCGGCACGAGAGTCCAGTAGAGCGGCCCGCCGGGCAGCCCGAGCCATCCCGCCATCAGCAAAACCACAAACGATGGATCCACCAGAGAACGCCGCAGGTTATCGAAGATCTTCCAGCGCGAAATATCCGAGATCGGATTCCGCACCCGCTTTCCTGACTCCTCCGGCACACGTGCAAAGATCCACTGCACAATCTGCCAGTCGCCGCGCACCCAGCGATGTTTGCGCCGGCTGTGCGCGCTGTAGTGCGAAGGATAGTCGTCAATAATCTCGACATCCGTCACCAGCCCGGCGCGCGCATACGCACCTTCAATCAGGTCATGGCTCAGCAGTGCATTGCGCGGGAAGCGCCGGTCAAGCACTGCGTGGAGCGTAGCCACCTCATAGATGCCTTTGCCTGTGAAGATGCCCTCACCGAACAGATCCTGATACACGTCGGACAAGGCGCGCGCATAGATGTCAAATCCTGTCTGCCCGGAGTAAATCGAGGCCAGCCGCGAGCGCGACGCCGATTGCACCGCAATGCCGACACGCGGCTGCAGAATGCCGTAGCCCGCCGTCACAATGCGCGTCTTTGAATCAATGATCGCCTGGTTCAGCGGGTGCGCCATCGCCCCAATCAGCCGGGCCGCCGTGCCATGCGGCAATTGCGAGTCCGAGTCGAGTGTGAGGATGTAGCGCACATCGTGCAGCGCGTCCAGCTTTCCCGCCTTGATCGGAAACGCGTCATACTCGCCCATCAGCAGCTTGTTCAGGTCCAGCAGCTTGCCCCGTTTGCGCTCCCAGCCCATCCACACGCCCTGCCGCCGGTTATAGGTGCGGTGGCGGTGCAGCAGCATGAAGCTGCCATTTCCCACCGCGTCATACTTCGCGTTCAGCGCATCCACCAGCCCGATTGCAAGTTCCACAAGCGGGTGCGCGTCGTTCTCATGCGGCTTGGTTACGGAGTCCGGAAGATCCGTCAGCAGGGCAAAGTGCAGGTTGGGGTCGTGGTTCGCCAGAAAGCGAATTTCCAGGTCCGCAACCAGCCCGCGCACCTGTTCCTCATGCAGCAGCAACGACGGCACTGCAACCAGCGTCGTAAACGAAGCAGGAATTGATTGGCTGAAGTCCAGCTTCGGCAGGGGCTCCGCATCGAACATCGCGGTAATGGTGCAGTTCACCAGGTCCACCGCGCCCTGCATGGCCGGCAGGGCAAGCAGCACCGTGGCCACAATCAGGCTCAGGTAGCCGGAAGTATGCGGCAGCAGCGGAAACAAGACCGCCGCCATCAGCACAAGCGTAATCACCAGAACGCTGGTGATGAAAACATCATCTGCCTGGGCCCGCATGTGCGCCCGTGTTCTGTCCAGCCACGGTGGATGATAGCCCACCCGCCGTGCCAGCTCAGAGAAGCCCTTGTCCGTGAGGTAGTAGCCAATATGAATGCGGCGCTGCTTCATCCGCGAGTCGCCTGCGTTCAGCATCGCGCAGCCGCGCGCCAGGTCCAGCGCCACCTCGGCCACCCGCGTTTCAGAGCAATCGGAGTGCCGCGCTATATGTGCCACACGCTTGCGATAGAGCTCGCGGCTCTCAAAGTCCATGCGCTCATACGCGCCGGAGGGATCGCTCCGCAGCGTGATATCGAACAGAATCAGCGGCTCGATCACCACCATCCAGTCCATGTGGCTTAGCAGCCTCAGGCTCTTCAGATGGTTGGACAAAGAGGTCGCGTCCGTCGCTCCCGGCGCGTGCTGCGCTTCGGTAATCTCATCCAGCAGCATCTCCACCAGAGAAAATCTCAGAAAGGCCGGCAGTTGCCACAGCTCACCCACCGTCAGCGGGTCAGCCGCCTGGACCTTCCGGATAAAATCGCCCAGCGTCTCCGCGGAGACATGGCACTCCACCGCGCGCAGATAGAGCCTCGCAATCGCCGCGATCCGCGGTCCCTCTTCCTGCGCCGGACGCGCGATGCGCGGAATCTTCCCAATCTCTCGATCACTGTCCTTCAGGCACAGCGCCGCCGAGCGCAGCAGTCTCAGGTTGGAGCGCACTTCCGCCAGCGCAACACTCTGCGCTTCCGGGGCTTCGCCCTGCGCCGCCGCGGCACGCGCTCGCGCAACCCTCTCTCCTATCGCCCTCAGCTCCCGCCGTGCCGCCTGGATGCGCCCCTCCAGGCTATAGGCGCCCTTGGGACGGTAGATCACATCCCAGGCGCTGGCCTGTTGCGCCGCATCCCGGAAGCGGTCAAGCGCCTCTTCCTCGAACGGCAAATCGTCATTCTGAATCGGTTCCTGTTCCTTCATCTGCGCCTCAGCGATAACTTGCAGCTTGCATTTCAAACATGGCGGCATAGCGTCCGCCCTGCACCATCAATTGGTCGTGGCTGCCTTCTTCCACCAGTCGGCCACCCTCCAGCACAACGATGCGATCTGCCATCCGGACCGTGGAAAAACGATGGGAGATCAGCAGAGCCATCTTGCCGTGGGTAAGCTCTGCGAAACGCTGAAAGACCTCCAGCTCGCTGCGCGCATCGAGTGAGGCCGTCGGTTCGTCCAGAATGAGCAACTGCGCATCGCGCAGGTAAGCCCGTGCCAGCGCCAGCTTTTGCCACTCACCACCTGAGAGATCGACGCCGCCCTCAAAGCGGCGGCCCAGCATCTGGTCGTATCCGCCCTGCAGCTTGGCCACCACGCCGGCAGCAAGGCTCTTCTCCGCCGCGTACTCAATCTCTTCCAGCGTGTGCGGAATCTCGATGCGCCCCACCGCGATGTTCTCGCGCGCCGTCATCTCGTAGCGCATGAAGTCCTGGAAGATGACCCCGATCGAAGAGTGCAAATCGGCCAGATCATACTCGCGCAGGTCAACGCCGTCGAGCAGAATCTCTCCCTCCGTCGGGTCATACAGCCGCGTAATCAGCTTCACGATCGTGGTCTTGCCCTGCCCGTTTTCCCCGATAAGCGCAACACGCTCGTTAGGGCGCAGCGTAAAGTTGAAGTTGCTTAAAACCCGCCGTGTCGATCCCGGATACGCAAAAGACACATTACGAAACTCAAATCCGCGCCGGATGGGACGCGGTGTCGCCGGACCATCCACCTTGGACTCGACACGCGGCTTCATCTGAAAAAAGGCCAGCAGATCGGTGAGAAAAAGCGCCTGGTCCGCGACGCCCGACGCCGTCGAGAATGCCATCTGGATATTGCCCATCGCCTGCATGATCGCCGTGGTGATCAGCGTGAGATCGCCCACCGTGTAGCGGCCTTGAATCGTGCGGTAGATGCTGAACGCATACGCACCGTAGTAGCCAAACTGGCCGAGGATGGCGAACAGGCCGCCCCAGAACAGCCGACGGCGGCTCAGCGCGACATTCTCAACATAGATCTCGTGCGACAGGCCGCGAAAGCGCTCTGTGAGATAGCTGCTCAGGTTGAACAGCTTCAGCTCCTTGGCAGCCTCCTTGCTCCCGCCCACCTGCCGCAGATAGTCCATCTGGCGGCGCAGCGGCGTCTGCCGGAAGTTCTTGGCATACGTCAGAAACGCAAAATGGCTCTCGCCCAAAAACGCGGGCAGAATGCCGGCAACCAGCAGGAGCAACAGCATGGGAGAGTAGCGAATAAGCACCGCCGAGAAGGCGATGGCCGTAACCGATTGCTGGATCAGCCGGCCCATCTGCTGGATCATCGCAAGCCGGTCCGTGGCCTGCACGCGGGCGCGCTCCAGCCGGTCATAGAAGACCGGATCTTCATACACAGTCACGTCAAGTGCGGCCGCCTTGCGCATCACCTCGACGCTCACGTGATGCGTGTAGCGGTCAGCCAGCAGGTTGTCGAAGTAGTCGACGGTCCGTGACAGGATGCCGGTCGCCACGGCCAGAATCATTTCACCCGCAACCAGCCACCAGAAGTTCACAGGCAGCGGCAGATGCATTCGGATGCGGTTCACGCCATCGATGATGAAGCGTCCGATGATGCCGATGCCCACCGGAAGGAACGCCACGACAATGCGTATCGTGATGTTCCAGAAGACGACTGCCGGGCCCGACTCCCACACAAAATGCAGGACCGGAGGTACGTTCTTCAGCGCCCCCAGGCGGTCAGCCCATGCATCACCCGGCATCTCGGGATGGTCCGAGGGCTCTGTGACCGGCTCTGTTGCGAGTGGGGCGTTCTTCATGGTTGAGGACATGTATCCCTTCGGAAACCTGCCGAAAGCTGAGATGATACAGCGGGCACTCAAACCGCCCCAATCCCAAACCAAGGTAGTGCCGGCGCTCTGTGTCGAATGGCGCTCTGAGTCTTGAGGTGACCCTCTTTCAAAGATTGTATGCCCATAGGGACAGGAAATTTAGCTTGATTTGAGCCCAGCCCGGGGAACCTGGGCAGCCGTCCGCCGCTCTCCGGCCCGGGCTTATCCAGGAGCGTTTGCCTGCGGCGTGTAAGGCGCGAACCCAGCCCTGGCCATCCCCCGTTGCGCCTCGGGATTCTTCATGAAGGTCTCCCACACAAACCCCGTCCGCGCATTCTCGGCCATCAGCATCGTAATGCCGGTATCAATGCCGATCACATCGGGGTCATACCAATCGGTCAAGGGATTGAAGGCATCCACAAACCCGTAGCGGCACCACGCATTGGGATAGTGGTCGTGAATTGTGCGCAGTACGCGCATCGTCGCCTGGGGCAGAAACGGCAACGACCCGCCCGCCGCCGCCGGCACAATCGTCCCATCAATCGGCCCCATCTCCGGCGGTCCGCCCCACACCACATAGCCCTTCGCCGAGTCCGACGCCGTAATCCCCCACAGCGCATTGCTGTAGTCCGGAAACTGCTCGTTCAGTTCCAGGCAGAACCGCCGATGCACATCCGTAGCAATGATCGAGTTCTGAAAATAGTCCGCGTACTTGTCCCGCTTGTTCCTGAAGTCGAACCACGCCTGCGAGTACTGGTGGACAAACAGCGGCGCGAACGATCCCACATAGCGCAGCCCGTCATACTCAAATGTCGTTCGCTTCCACGCCTGCCATGCTTCGCCGGGCAGCGGGTGCGTGGTCGAGCCCAGACCCAGCAGATACATCATCATCAGCTCGCTGTAGAGATCCCAGCGCGAGGGCAGAAAGCCGAACTCCGGCGTCCACCCCTGCGCCAGCAGCCCCGTGTCCTCTGAGAGCCACGTCCACTCCACGCGATCAAAGATCGCTTGCGCCAATTGTGAAATATCGTGGTCCTTGAAGTGCTGTTTGCACGTCAAAATCCCACACAGCAGCATCGCCGTGTCCACTGACGAGGCCTCCGAGTCCCAAACCCGCTCGCCCGTGTTCATGTCCGCAAAGTGAAAGAAGAAACCGCGATGCGTCGGCAGCTTGTGCCAGATGAATGAGAGCGCCTGAATCACCCTTAGCCGCGCCTCGGCCCGGCTCACAAACCCACGCTCCTCGCCAATGCAGATCGCCGTCAGACCAAAGCCCGTCGACGCAATGCTCGCCACCGTGCTCGTATCCTGCGCGCGCACATTGCAGCGATCCTTGATCAGTCCCGTCTCCGGATGCGCCTGCTCCCAGAAAAAAAGAAATTGTGCGTGCTCCAGTTCATTCAGGAATGCATCATCCTCCGGGGCCAGCGCCTCGGGCACTGGATGCGGGGCCGGGCTGGTGTGGGGCAGCGCGCGAGGGCTCTGTGCGCCGGGCGGTTCATCTTTCCCTTGCGCGGCCACCTGTGCCAGCGGAAGCCCCAGTGAGGCCCAGGCCATCTTGCGCAAAAGCTCGCGCCGCGACCGCATCATGCTTCCTGAAGGTAACTGGCCGCTCTTCCGCATCTCATTGGACTCGCGCAACCCGCACCCTGCCTGCCATCCGGATTCGCTCCAGAGACAGATTCGCGCGGAGTGCCCGCTTGCAGCAGGATAAACCCTCCATGCAGCTCATGAAATTGGCGTACCCTGTTCAGGACGGAGAAAATCGTCATTAACCGGATCCATAGCAGATGAATAACAAAGCAGTTCTAGCCCTGGCGGGCGTTTGCGTTCTTACCGTCGCGGTCATCGCCGCCCTCATTCTGCACCAGCATCACTGGACACCCCTCTCGCTCAGGCTCCAGGGCGCCGTCATTCGTCGCGATGCAAATCCCCGCAATGAGCTGCCCATCTCCGGCGCTCAGATCACGGCCACAGACGGTATCCACAGCTTCACAACCCAGTCCGACGCCTCCGGCTACTTCGCCCTTACCGTCCATGGCATCCTCCTGCCCCAGCGCATGATCGATCTCAGCTTCCATGCTCCGGGCTACGCACCCCTTCACATGCAAGCCCGGTTCAGACTCCGCCCCGAAAACGGCCAACTCTACATCGCCGCTATGGAGCCCGCAGCGCAGCCGGTAGAGGACAATCCCGCCCAGCCCGTCAGCGTCCTCTCCAACATCCGCGTGCGCTACACCGTCAACGCCCAAAGCGAAGAAAACATCGGTAGCGCAGTCCGCACCTTTACGGTCGTCCACCACGGCAGCGAACCGTGCAACCATCGATCTCCCTGCTCCCCCGACGGGCTTTGGAGGGCCGCCGCGGGCTCTACGACAATGGATGCGGGCTCCGGCAACGAATTCCGCAACGTCCGCGCCTCTTGCATCGCCGGTCCGTGCCCGTTTACCCAGATCGACGCCAGTAATTTTGTGCATGGAGGCCGCACGGTCACCGCCTCCGCCATCGACTGGTCCGATACCGCTACCTTCCTGCTGGAAGCAGAGGTCTTCCATGCCACCGTCTCCGGCGGCGTCCGGCACTCCTACCCCGTGATCTTTGAGCGCACGCTCAACTTCACCCTCCCCGAGAGTGAGGAAGGCGTCAGTATTGAAGCCGAGCTCAACGGCGCGCCGATGGTCTTCCCGCTAGGCCCGCAGCTCTACCTCAGCTGGGCCAACTGCATCGTGCGCACCAATGCCGAGGCCGAAAAATCCACCGTCTATCGCTGCGAACTGAAGCCCGGTTACCGGTTCTAGAGCCGTTCCTACGGACATGCAGCCAACTCCGGCGTACTTCGCAGGTGGCTCTTTCTTGCGGAACTGTCGCTTCGCATCGAAAGCTTGGATACAACAGCTGTGAAGCAGCTTGAACGCCCCGGAGCCAACCATCCGGCCAGGTTCTGAGATCGAGCGATTCGTACTAGGGAGTCTTGCCCGGCTGGATCATGGAGGACGCAGGGATCGTCAGGCTGCCCAGCTTGCCTGAGCGCTCGTCAATCACAATGAGCCGCAGCGTTCCCGTGGAAGGAGGTGCATTCAGCAGCTGATTGAAGGCTAGGCCTTGTTGCTGCGCCTTCTGCCAAGCTGCATCCCGCAGGTGCAGTGCAACTCGCTCACCCTGCACCTGGGCCGATCGACGCACGTCGTCGCGGCTGACAACGAAGACGTCGAGAAAGTCGTTCCAGCGGTTGCCGCCGGGCACAGCGCTCAACTCCTCTGGTCCCACGACGACCTTCAGCAGGAGGCCTTGGGCATCGGTGGCCGGCGTGGCTCGCAGCGGAAGATCTGTGACGTCCGCTGCCGACCACAACGCCTGCCGAAACTGATCGCGAATGTTATCCGGCTGCTTCCGGTAAAGGTAGCCGGTGCGGTATTGAAGACGAATGCCTTTGCGATTGGGAACTTCGAGCGAAAGGGTGTGGTAGTGGTTATCAGGTTGTGTGTCTGGAGTGAAGCTGAGCAGATAGGCTGCGTCGCCACTTCGGACAATGCCGTCCAACTCGCCTTGGATGTCCCCGGTACGACGCAGAGCGCGTCCGCCGGTTGCTGAGGCCAGATCGCGGTACAGGCCCTGAATCGGCTTCACATCCTGTTGCATGCGGGCAATGTCGCGGCCAGGAGTCTGGCTCGTAGCAGCGTCGCCAAGGACGCTGGTGGTCGCATCGCGGTCTGTGTGCCCGATGGCGAGGACGTTCCGTGTTCCGATGTCGGCTCCGATGGCGGCGGTTTCAAGCTGTGAGGCGTTGAGGGGGTAGAGACTGACATGGGCGTCGTTCAAGGGCTCCTGCACGCCGGCGGCAAGCGAATCGATTGGTTCGGGCCCACGATCCTGACGAGCGGCAGCCTCGCTGAGATTGTCTGCGAGAACGTTATTATCGGTAACCCAGACAAGATTCTTGTGGCCCGGAATGGCTGCCAGATGACGAGCAATCAATTCAAGGATTAGCAGAGAATCGCGTCCAAGGCTGCTGCCCAGGCTCATCAACTGCGGGTCAGTTGGCGAAGAAAATAGGTTGGCATCGGCGGCGCCTGATGTGTAGCTCGCTGCGGGACGATTGGTATTGCCGTTGACAGCGGTGAGGTCGTACATGCTGTGTACATAATCGAATTGCTGGAGGTTGCGGCGTTCGGCATCCTGCGCCTGAGCCAGCGAACGCGCATCGGGCACCCAGGTAGCAAGTGTGTGCTGGAGGAGGGCACGATCCGTCGTGGGCTCGTGGAGAATCTGGAACCCGTGGCTGTTCAGTGCGTAGAGACCAACCGGGTCCGCTGTTGGCAGGCTCTTGAAAAAGGACTGCATCTGCTGGCGAACGTTCGCAAAATCACCCCATGCGAGATTGCTCGAATCGATAAGAAGGATCGTCGAGTTCGGCGTCGGCTGCATGGGTTTGGCAGCACTGGGTTGGTTCGAAAAAGTGTCCGGCTGCGCAGCTTCGACGTTGGTGGCAGGCGATGCAGCGTCGTAGGACGAAGGGGGTGAGAAGAATCGGATGGTCTGTGGGCGGCCATCGTCCCGTAATACGAAGTCTGAAAGACTGAGGTCTGGAATGGGCTTGCCCTTCTTGTCGAGAGCGATGACCTCGACATTCACCAGGCGTGCGGAGGTGTGCAGAGTGAAGCTCGAACTCGCCGCATCCCCTTTCGCAGGTACGTCGGGAAGTGTGTCCGTTGGAGTGAATTGCATCTCCGGCACCTCAACGTGAGCAGGAGAGGAAGCAACGGCGGGCGACCCTGAAGGATTGCCAGAAGGAGCGGCCAGTGGCGTGGATGCCGATTCGGCGGCCGCAAGGGCCGAGCTTGGTCCAGATGGGACGACGGAAGGTGCTGAAGTTGGGCTGGGCGCAGGATTGGAGGGCGTCTTTGGAGCAGCGGGAGGCTCGACGGCTGCTTCTTCCGGTGTCAGAATGCGCGCATCGGCGCGAAAGACGTGATAGGAAGAAAACGTTGCTTCGCTCAGGGCGTTCTTGAGGGGCTGCTGTTGGAGTGCAAGAGGAGTATTGAAGATCGGATCCATCTGGACTGACTGTGCGCGCGTCATCGATATGCTGCGCGTCGGGCAAATGTAGGGCTTGCCTCCGATTTCAACCGTGTCGTACCAGACAATGGTCCCCGCCTGGACGACTGGCTCAGTCGGCTTGAGATCCGCCTGAATCAGAATACGAAGGATGGCGCCGGTGCCAGGATCAATGGTCATCTCTCCGTGATAGGCCGTCACTTGATGAAACGGCGCTATTGTGGCAACCGGCGTCTGATAAGGCAACCGATTCCCAACACCCGCAGAGGAAGGGTTGGCAATGCAGCAATAATCAACGGAGTAGTGCGACTTCTCCTTGGGGACGAAAAAACGAAAGACCGCCACATTCCCCTTCGCACCGGTCTCCCAATGGCTCCAGGCGAGAGTGCTCTGCGCGGCATCGAGGAGTACAAGGCCGAGGATGGGGCCGAAAACGCCTTTGGTGGTCAGAGCCGCTGTGCTGACAACGGGGGCGTCAGCGTGGCCTGCGCCACGTTGGACAACTTCCTGCCCCTTGCGATAGAGGATCGTTTCGTTGGAAGCCGAGACAAAATGCAGTGGCTCATAGGGAATAACTCCCTTTGCAAGTAGAATTTGCGGAGTCTCTTCAAACTGAATCGTCCTGCGCGTAGCAAAAAAATTGGGGAGTTGTGGAATGGTCTGACTGACGTAGGGAATGACCTTTTCCATGATGCCCCGCTGCTGATCCAGGCCAGGTGTGGCGATCTTGGGGATGTCACTTGAGGGCAAGGGTTCAAATGCCGAGGCATCTGCGAGGATTTGCAGCGCCTGCCTGCTGGATGGACCCGGCAGCTGAGCATTGAGGCGCGCAAATCGATCGGAATTGATGCGCTCCGTGAGTTGAAGATCCAGAAGCTGGTGGGCAAGATTGGCGTCCGTGGCGGACTTTGAATCTTCGACAAGTCTCTCTAACTGGTCAGCCGTTGCAGGCTTTGCCGCAATGGCCCACGTCGTGGCGCACCAAAGCAGCGCGAAGCCAATCCAACGCAGCATCAAAACTCCCACTTCGCCAGCATTCCATCCGTCTATCATCCGTCTATAAGGAGAAGAAAGGCTGAAACGCTCCCCTGCCGCACTGAACACTTCCGGCAGCGAACTCTTGTGGCAACGATTATACCTATTTGAGTCGAAATCCCTCACAAAACCCCAAACGCAAAAAAGGCCATCCCGGGTGAGGATGGCCTTTCGTTTGAATATTATTGCCGGCGATCACCTAATCTCCCACACAGTCGCCCGTGCAGTACCATCGGCCCAGCGAGGCTTAACTTCCGTGTTCGGGATGGGAACGGGTGATCCCTCGCAGTATGGTCACCGGCAAATTGAGGCGCTCTGAAAGCGGGAGGCACTTGTGCGCCGAAAGCTTCCAGCCGAAATCCTGAGCCTGATTCGAGGATCTCGACGCCTTTGATCTTAATTGGCGCTTGGCGGGTGGTTGCCCGCAGCCTGCCGCGGCATCTGTTTTGTTCCGGATGGTTTCTCCCGGAGGCCTACAGGAACGCGGACTGCAATCTGGCGCCAAAAAACTTGCAATACAAAACTTGGTTGCAACGAAATTGATTGGTCTTACAAGGCTTGTTAGAAGAGCATCCGCTTTGTACTGCGCGGAGTTAATTCTATGGACAAGCCGAACGGGCGATTAGTACTGGTAAGCTACACGCATTGCTGCGCTTCTACCTCCAGCCTATCAACCAGATGGTCTTTCTGGGCCCTTCAGGGAGATCTCATCTTGGGGCGTGCTTCCCGCTTATATGCATTCAGCGGTTATCACAACCGAACTTCGCTACCCAGCCGTGCCCTTGGCAGGACAACTGGAACACAAGAGGTTCGT
>JAKBHH010000178.1 GCA_021836865.1 Acidobacteriota bacterium | reverse complement strand
AACTCCGCTGGCCAGATGGTCGGCATGGCTCATCGCAGCGGTCAGGATATCTTTGCCCTTGACAATGCCTTTGCCCTTATCGGGATCGATCGCACGGCTCCCACGATCCAATCGTCGATGATCCCGATCAGATGCAGACCTCTTTTTGGCTGTCTGCTCTTTTCTAACCGGCTCAGGCGAGAGAATCACCCTGCCTGCGCCTATTCTCATCCTGGACTTTGGGTTGAGGTTGTGTGCTTTGGATGCCATGTGTGCGCGCTATGCCGCACGCCGGAGTGCAAGGACGCGGTGCCGCGCTTCAGCGTATGCGAGTTCGTCGGCGCGGTCTTGCAGCCGGTGGCCGCTATGACCACGAACCCATGTCCAGCGTACATGAACCTCTTTTTCCATCTGCAGTAATTCTTGCCACAACCGTTGATGCTGCAGTGGCAAACCGCGCCGGTTCCGCCATCCCTGGTTTCTCCACCGGATTGCAAGGTACTTCATCCCGCGAACCAGGTAATCGGAGTCGGAGCACAGGTTTACTTTGGAGCCAGCGGGAATCGAGCGAAGTGCCTGAATTGCGGCCATAAGCTCCATCTCTGAAATCGTGGTCCAGGAACAAGCGCCAGAAATCTCCCACTGCAAATGTCCGCTCACAAGAACCGCCGCCCAACCACCGGGCCCGGGGTTCCCGATCGCAGAACCGTCCGTAATGACATAATATTGCCGATTCATCCAAAGAACCTCCAATGCTGAGAGAAGGACTCGCGCTTTGGACGGTCTGCGTTCCTTCGTCGTTGAGTTGAGAGAGGGCATTTGGGAAACTTGCCTTCGGCGACTGAATCACATCTGGGCATGGGTGACGACTCCTGAAGTGTGGGGGGATCAAGCCTGTGACAGGAGTGTGGCGCTATTCCCGGTCACTTCCACCAGAAAGTCTCCCTGTTCGCCGTTGTTTGGGCTTGTCTTCCCAGGAGATACATTGAGCCAGCGCCCCCCTTGACCGAGTCGAGTGCGCCCTTTCTGGTGCTTCTCGAATGTGGCATTCGCCACACGGAAGACCAGTGGAGGAAAGCCCGTTCCAAAGGGTTCGAGTGCAAGGCAGGCTTCCCAAAAGCGATGCGACACAGCAGAAAGGTTGAGGACAGCCTCCGCCGATGGCAGTTGGAGCGGCGAGTCGACGCAACCGCCGGTCGATTCCTGAAATGCTTTCCGGAACGCATCGAGGGCCGACTCCCTCAGGGCCAACCCGATTGCCTGGGTATGGCCGCCGAAACGCTCCAGCAGATGCGCGCATCGAGCCACAGCCGCATAGAGATCGACTCCGCGAGCGCTTCTGCCGGACCCGGTCAGCAAGCTGCTCGTGAGATCTCTCACCAGGACGATGACCGGCCGATGGAAGTGCTCCGCCGCTCGCGCAGCCAGGATGCCTGCAATGCCTTTCGGCCATTCCATACCATAAAAGAGCATCCCTCCTGATGAGGGCGGCGTCTCTCGCAGCAGCAAAGGGAGGACCTCCTGCTCCAGCGCCTTTCGGCGCTGATTGATCTCGTCCAGCGCAAGTACCTGCTGCTTTGCCTCTTCGACTGAGTGAGAAAACAATGCCTGAAGCGCAAGCTTGGGATGGGCCATCCGGCCTGCAGCGTTGATGCGGGGGGCGATGCCGAAGCCGATATCTCGTGCAGTCGGCAAATTGCCTTTTGGCACACGAGCCAATGTAAGGAGCTCGTGAAGTGCAGGATAGCGGCTCTCGCCGATGTGCTCCATCCCGAGTCGCACCAGGACTCGCTGCGGGCCCACCAGAGGAACACAGTCAGCGACTCCCGCGATCGCAGCGAAAGGCGCCAGGGCCAGCAATATCTCTTCTCTCTTCTGGTCATGCACACGTTCCAGGAGCGCGGCCGCGAGCATCCAGGCGAGGGCCGCGCCGGAAAGAGCATCCGACCATACGATTCTCGCTTCCATTGGCTCTGAGCGATGATGGTGGTCAACCACAACCACCTCCACTCCAAGACGGGCTGCCAGTGTTACGGCGCGACTCGCATGAACGCCATTGTCGATGGTAACGATGAGGCGAAAGCCTTCACGCGCAGCACGAAAAGCGGCCGGATTGCTGAAGCCGTATCCCTCATCACGATGCGGGAGATATGCCTGGACAACTCCTCCCAGCTTCTTGAGGATACTCAGGAGTATCCCGGTGCCGAGGACACCATCGCAGTCATAGTCACCAAACAAGAGGATCAGTTCGCGCTCGCGAACAGCCAGAAGAATGCGATCCGTTGCGTCGGCCATTCCTTCCAAGGTCACGGATCCTGTCAGCCTGGAAATCGAGGGCGGCTGAAGAAGTTCGTCAATATCCGCTATGTTGCGATGCATCAGGGCATCGAGAATGGCATGGGGAAAGTGCGTCATGTATACCTCCCGGCGAAACTGGGCCAAAGCAAGCCAGCGCCTTGCTCTCAGAAGTAAACGGCGTTCCTTGCTGACGTCGATCTATCAAGGACAAGCGCCATTTTGGAGTCAAGAATAAAAGGAGCGGTTGGCGCCTCCCCAACGATCTCCTCTGTGAGCGGTGCCTGATGAGCAGTAAGCTGTAGCTTCGGCGAATGCCATTCTGGATGGGGTGGCGGGACTCTTGCCCTCGCGGGCAAGGCGCTTCGCCGTGACGGGAGCACAGCGCAGAAACGTTCCCGCTTCAATGGCTGCGACAAACGGCTCAGGTTCCATTGAGTGAAGCAACTGCCGTTCTTTTCGCTGTGCTGCTATGGAAGGAGTCAAGATCGGCATACGTTCTCCTCGCGGCTGGAGGGCCGCAGAGGTAACGTAGGAGACACGTGGGAACATGACCAATCGTTTTACGTCCCAACCTATTCCTGGGAGCTATGACGCATCGACAGGCATGTTTCGTCTTTATTCTTTGGCTTTGAGTAGGTGGTCGTTCTCGCGGATGAAGGTTTCAATCTCTCCTGCCATGCCAAGGATTTTCGTCCATTGCTCTTTATAGAGAGTCACAGGAAACCTGCCAACGCCATAGAGCGACACCGCGCCCTTTTCGCTTACTTTCAGGCTCAGCCCACGGACGCTTTTATTTTTGAGCCGCTCGTTCTCCGCTCGCAATCTCTCGATCTCCGCTTTCAAATCCTCGTCTGACATACCGTCTCCTTGTGCCTTGCTTGCCGCGACTGATCGATGCGGATGACCGCCCCGCGCGGATATCATGATCCATACAGGGAAACCACATCGCCGCAGAATCTATGAGGTTCCGTCATGGCCCAGTCTATCAACAAGCACATCGATCTTGACCCGCTGGAGCAGTTCCTGATGTCGGACCATGCACCGCCCGACTGCATGGAAATTTCCGACCTCGATGGATTTCTGACCGGCATCGCCGTGGGGCCGGAACTGATTCTGCCCAGCGAATGGCTGCCGGTCGTGTGGGGCGGTGACGGGCCTGTCTTCGAGAGCACGGAGGAGGCGAACGCAATTCTTTCGATCATCCTGGGCCGTTACAACGAGATTCTCCAGACACTGCAAAACGATCCAGCGGGCCTTGCGCCGATCTTTTGGGAGACCCCGGATGGCGTGGTCATTGCCACGGACTGGGGTGAAGGATTTCTGGATGCCGTCCGCTTGCGCATCGACGCCTGGGAGCCATTGATGCGGCATAAACGGGACGGTGTCCTGCTCATGCCCATCCTCGCACTGTGTAGAGATGAGGAGGGCCATTCATTGCTTCCCATCGATCCAACAGATGAAGATGCCATGCTCGATGCCGCCCCGGAGATCATTCCAGGCTGCGTGGCGGCCATCTACCAGTTTTGGCGGGAACGGCAGGACCCCTCCACGGCAAGACCGAAGATCGGCAAGACGGGCCGCAATGAACCTTGCTCCTGCGGGTCAGGAAAAAAGTTCAAGCGCTGTTGCGGGGCGGTCTGAAATGAGAAAATCCATTCGTATCTCTGTCTGGCGACAGAATGTCTGCCTTTACCGCGTTGCGAGTACAGGCTGTTTCCTCAACCGATCCGGTCAATCGACGCGCGGACGGCATGGCCGCTCATATTCCTCTAACAGTGGGAGAAACGGAAGACGGAACAGGGTCGTTTG
>JAKBHH010000092.1 GCA_021836865.1 Acidobacteriota bacterium | reverse complement strand
TCCATCCGGGACTCTCCTTGAAGTGTGCTTGGCGGCTCACCTCTCGGAGTTTCTTGGATGGACTCCCGTAAATGTCAAACTGCTACTGCCACCCCGGCAGAGCCGGGGGAACTCCCATTTGATTAGGTTTTCTTTGGGAATTTACAGCTGTGACGGATGTGTATGTGGGGTTCCATTCCCCAACATAGTTGGAAACTCCATAAAGATGCAATAAAGACGTCTCGGAATATCCTCAGACCTTCCACCTTCCACCCGGCGCAGAAAAACAGGCCAGCCCAGGCAGGACGCAAAGAGCAAAAACCTCATCTGCCGCTCGTCTAGATGCATCGCAATCCCCCTATCACGCCCACTGCACGCCCCCGCATGTGATTTGCATCACCGCACGCGGTGAGAAGCAGCACAGCCCGCCCGGCCCGCCAGCGCCATGCTCTAGTGTGCGAGGCTTAGGCCATGACCGGCACAAGCGAGGATCGCTGGACCCACCCGTCCGTCATTCTGGTCGCCACGGATCTGCTCGATCTCGACCATTTGATGCCCATTGCGCTCCTCCAATCCCTTGAGACGAACGCGCGCCTCGTCCTTCTGTATGTCATTCCCGTCGCTGCGGGCTTTACCGCAGACCCGGTTGGCATGCCGCACTACGACACATCGGCCGCAGTGGAGTTCGCGGCCAAATCTCTACGGCCATGGTGCAGTCTTGCCCGGGACAAGGGCATCGATTGCAATGCGCTGGTGCGGGAAGGCGATGCCGCCCGGCAGATTGCAGCCGCTGTACGCCAGTTCCACGCAGATCGTATACTTTTAGGCACTCGGAGTCGGGGTAAGCTGAGCAAGCTTCTCCTTGGCTCTGTCGCAGAGCAAGTGCTGCGCTCGGTTCACCTCCCGGTCTTTACCGTGGGACCCGAGGCTCATCTCCCGGTGTCCGGCAAAGACGACGAAAAGGTCGTCCTGCACGCCACCACATTGAGAGAGACCTCTCGCCCGAGCGCAGTGCTTGCCTGCCAGATTGCCGCCATGCAAAAGGCGCGCCTGGTCCTGCTCCATGTCCTGCCGCCGTTAGACGAAATGGAGCGCAGGAACCTGCCTACCGGTCTGGATTCTGCCGCCCACCATGAGATCCGCAACCTCGCCAGTGCAATCCGCGGCAACGACACAGGCTGTGTGCCCATCGAGGTCCGAATCGCGCACGGCAATCCGTCCATTGAGATTCTGGCCGCCTCTTCGGAGTTGCGCGCCAGTCTGATCATTCTCGGCGTTACCGAACACTCTACGCTGCAAAATCTGACCCGCGACAATACGATCTACCGCGTACTCGCCCACGCACGTTGTCCCGTGCTCACCTTGCGCGAGTTCGCCGGTTCAGCACGCAACGAAGCAGACGTGGAACAAGCAGCGTTCCAGTTCTAAGGCTCGGACGCAAGGGCGTAGATGCCTGCCTTCGCGAAGCGATGCAAAGCTATCCGATGCGAGGTTGTTTTTTGCGGGAAAGGTGCCTTCGCTCAGGCTGTCAGACGCTCCAGTTGGTCAGGCTTCACAATCGTCATGCTCGCGCCCTTGATCGTGATCCACTGATCCCGCCGAAACTGGTTAAGCAGACGCGTCACTGTCTCGCGCGAGGTTCCCGCCATATTGGCGATCTCCTCATGTGTCAGCGCCATTGTGAAGCGCATCTCCGGCTTGCCATTAGCAGCTGAACGGCCCCAGTCCAAAAGCAGCCTAGCCAGCCTGCCCGCGGCTGATCCCGACAGCGCCAGGCGCTTTGCGTCGTGGAAAACTGTAAGATACTCGCCGGAGAGCGCCTGTGCCGCATGCATACTCGCAATCCCATGCCGCCCCAGGAAATCGACAAACTCCTGCTTGCGTATTGTCTTCACCTGGCAGGGCTCCAGCGCCTCGGCCGTGACCTCGTGCGGAACATTCGCCAGCACCGCGCTCAAACCCATCACATCGCCCGGTCCGGCAATCTTCAGGATCATCGTCTTGCCGTCCCGCGACGTCGACGAAATCTTGACCTGCCCAAAGCACACCACAAAGACGTTCCGCGCCGGATCGCCTTCGGAAAACAGCTTCGCGCCCCGGGCGTGATTCATCATGATACCGATGCCGTCGTAGTCCTGCAGGGCTTCAGGCGTGAGGTTGCAGAACATCCGCAGATGGCGGTGCTCGCAATTCAAACAATCTTCCGGAGGGTGATGTGAATGCAATCCAGCCATACCTGTTCCGCAACTCTGGGACAAGTATAACTCACTTCCTCTCGCCACCATCCGGCCATCCGCCGCGTCTAGTACTTCTGTCTCGCCATCCTGAGCGTCCGCCCCCTCTTCGATCGTTCCGCCTGCCTTCATCGTGTCTCCTGCGTCCTGGACGAAAACGAAGCGTCCAGTCTACGCCGGCGCATCCCTGCCATACGCGCCGTAAAACATGTCTCATACGCGCGCGAAACCTCGCGCGCGAGCTCTTGTAGCAGTTGCATTCGAAGCGGCGGGTAGGCGCTGAACGCCCCCTGCAAAGCACCCATCGGAAGCAGCAGAAGCGTTCCCGCGCTCAAGGCCTTTAACGTGTACGTGTGCCGCCCATCTCCCAGAACTGGCGCAAGCTCTACCAGATCGCCCATCCGGACCTGCCCAAGAGTGAGTCGCGCATCCAGCCGCTCTGTCCGTCGCTGTAATTGTCCGGCAATCACCACATATAGCCCCTGGCAGGGCTGCCCCTGGCGAAAGATGGTCTCTCCGGATTCAAAATTCAGACTTCGCGCAGCTTCACTCAGCAACCTGCCTGTCTCCGGCGGGCAAGCCAGCAACTCCGCCAACGGGTGCGCCGCTGCCGCTCCTGCCTTCCCTCCTCGCGTCTGTGTTTCCACGACTCTGTCCCCCGTGGGCTCCACCCGGTCTCGACTCCACTCATATCCCGGTCTATCGCTCTTACCAGGCCGACAACTTCCCTCAGGCCTGTCCTGAATCAGCAAAAAGACCGCAGGATCAGCGCCCACAACACCCCGGCGCACGGAGCGCCTGTCCAACCTGCTGCCTCATCCCGGATCGGATACCACAGCCGCCGAATCGACACCGGGATGACTCGCCCTGGCTACGAGCCGCGCGCCTCAGCCCCGACTGCCATCATCCGGCTCTCGGTACTGGCGACCGTCACTGCCCGGTCAGGCGGCACGCAAATCACCGGGACACGAGACCGCGCCAGCAGCGAAAACGCCGTTCCATGAGGCCCCGGTGTTGCGCTGGTCCGTTTGACGCCCACCACAAGCACACTGGGCCGGTTCTGCTCAATCGCTGCAACCACAGCGTCCACCGGCGTGCCGTCCTTCACCAGGCAGCGCACTGCTGCACCGTGCGTCTCGTGGATGCCGAACTCTTCCAGTGTTGTCGCGCACGGGTTGAGAAACGCTGAAGCCTCAGCCGCAGTCCGGGCATGCACCACCAACAGGGGACGCTCAAACCGTTCGGCCAGGGACAACGCTGTCTCAACTGCAGCCTGCGTTGCCTCATTTCGCTCCATCGCCAGCATCACCGGGCCGCCCGGTACAGGCCGGAATGGTCCTGCATTCCAATCCGCAGCCACAGCCATCACCGCGCACGGCGCCCTGCGCACCAGTTGCTCCGCCACCGAGCCCACCACCACGGGTCCCGCGCCGTATCGTCCTTTGGTGCCCACCAGGATCAGCCCAGCCTCATACTGTTCCGCCACGCTCACCAGCATCTGCGTCACTTCGCCCTGAAGAACCTCTGAGTGGCTGTGAATGCCCTGCTGCAGCAGCTCCGCCGCCATCCGGTCCAGCGCCTCACGCGCCTCCTCCGGCAGCTTCTTCAGCACTCGCCCCGGCACAGCCTCCACAGCCGCGTATTCCACCGGATCCAGCCCATGCGCCAACACAATCCGCGCCCCATACGCTCCAGCCAGCTTGCGCGCATACTCCAACGCTCCATCTGAACCGCCATCCAGCGCCGTCGCCACCACAATTGTCTTCAGCCCGTCGCGAAAACTCATGCCTGCCTCCCTGCCTTCGCGCATCCCGCCGCCCCGCGGCTGCACCATCAGGCGTTGCTTCTCAACGTGCATTGCCGCACTGAACGCTCGCAGTGACGTTGGTCTGCCTTATGCTGAAAGCACCATGGCGCCGTTGCACGGCGCCGACTCTTTGCCCATTAATTCTTCATTCTCATGGGAGATACACCCCATGGCAGTGACACCATTCACCTCCGCATGTGATTTGAATCACATACTTCTGGGGCGCTTCCTGTCCCTCTGCTCCCCCGGGCTCTGCCTTCCGCCCAACGCGATGCAACTCCACCGCGGCTGAGATCGCCTCCCCGTCATGCTCTAGCCCTTCTCTCGCAACCCGGCCTCCGCGATTCGCTCGGCTCCAGGGCAAGCCGGTCTCTTTCAGACCAGCTTCGTACGCTCTCATGGTCCCGCGACCTCGTACCCTGCCCTCCGACACCACCTCTGACCGTCTGCTATCCTCCGTCTGATGTCTTTCCTCGACGACTTCAGGTCCCTCAGCCCCGCGCAGCGCCACACCTTTCTCGCATCCTTCCTAGGCTGGACACTGGACAGCCTGGACTTCTTTTTACTGATCTTTTGCGTGAAGGCAATTGCCGCCGATTTTGGAACGAAGCCATCTGCTGTGCTGGGCGCGGTGTTTCTGACACAGGCCTTTCGGCCGGTGGGGGCGCTGTTGTTCGGGATTCTGGCGGACCGCTACGGAAGGCGTCCGGTGCTGATCTTCAACATCATGAGCTTCAGCGTGATTGAGCTGGCGTGCGCGTTTGCGCCGTCACTGGCAGTGCTGATGGGGCTGCGGGCCCTGTTTGGGATTGCGATGGGCGGCGAATGGGGCGTGGGCGCAGCGCTGACCTTTGAGACTCTGCCAAAGGAGGGCCGCGGCACCTTCAGCGGCATCCTGCAGGAGGGCTATGCGCTGGGGTCGATTCTGGCGTCGGCGGCCTTCGGATTGCTGTTCCACTGGATTGGTTGGCGGGGGCTGTTTGTGCTCGGGGCAAGTCCGGCGCTGCTGGTGCTCTATGTGCAAACCCGGGTGCAGGAGAGCCCGGTGTGGCTGGCGGGGGCGAGCAGGCGCAAGGAGCGCAGGGTGGGACCGCTGATTCCCGCGCACCTGATGGAGTTTTTGCCAACGTTTCTGTTTCTGGTCCTGCTGATGACGGCGTTCATGAGCTTTTCGCATGGGACCCAGGATGTGTATCCAACGTTTCTGACGGTCCAGGTGGGACTGAAGCCCGAGACGGTGGGTCTGATTGGCGTGCTGTATGGGCTGGGGTCGATTGCGGGCGGATTTGTGTTTGGATTGCTGTCAGAACGATGGGGGCGCAAGAGGGCAATTATTGCCGCGGCGCTGTTGTCGATTCCGGTGATTCCTCTGTGGGCCTATGGGCACACGGCGTGGATGCTGGGTACCGGCGCGGTGCTGATGCAGTTTATGGTGCAGGGAGCGTGGGGAGTGGTGCCGGCTTACCTGACCGAGCTCTCGCCGGCGCCGGTGAGAGCCACAGCTCCCGGACTGGCGTATCAACTGGGCGGGCTGGTCACTTCCTGGAATGGCAAGGCGCAGGCCCTGATGGCTGAGCGATGGGGCGCATATCCGCCGGTGCTGGCGCTGACCGTGGTGTTTGTCGCGCTGACGCTGGCGCTGCTGGCAGCTCTCGGGCACGAGGCCAAGGGTGCGGAGATGACGGCGTGATGGATTACTGCGCGTGAGGCAGTTATATAAACTATTGATTTTAGTAAATTTAAAATGCCTGGTCGAGAAAGCCCGGGAGATTCCATGAGACAGCGTAGAAGATAGGGCGGGGGGCGCGCTTCCGGGGATCCGCCTGTCCTATGACTGCTAGCTTTGGCTACGGACGTAGCTGGTCTGGCAGAATGTCCGCGCTGCAGTGCTGAACCAACACTCCGAATATCCAGTATGCGATTTCTCTGTGTAATGATCTGCAAACTTCCAGAGATTTTTTGGGGCAGCGGCGCATACCTGTTGCTGTAGTATTTATCTCCTGCATTCGTGTGTTGTAGGACCGCGACGGGTCCACACGGACAGCCCTCATTCGGCCGATGATTGACCCTCGATCACAGGAGACGTGTATGACTGTAGAGACATGGGGCATGATTGGAGCAGGAATCGCCGTGCTGGTATCCGGGCTTTTGCTTGTCCGGCCGCGGCTAGTGGGAGCTTCCGGCACCGGCAGGATTTTGGTGCTTGGGCCCGTCTTTGAAGCTGTCGCGCTGGCGATCTTTGCCGCAGAGCATTTTCTGGCTGCACAGGATCTCTCGGGTATCGTGCCACGCTGGATGCCCGGAGCCCTGTTTTGGACCTATTTCGTCGGCGCGGCTCTCCTGGCTGCGGCCATCAGCTTCATCGCCTGGCGATATGTGCGCTGGTCTGCATCCCTCCTCGCACTGCTGTTCCTGATCATCGTCGCCACAGTCGACCTGCCCAACCTGCCGCAGCATCTTCATGAACGACTGTTCTGGACGCTCGCGGTGCGCGAGACAGCCTTCGCCGGGGGAGCCATGGTGCTGGCGGGCAGCCAATGGTCAAGCGGAAGATCGGCAGGCGCCACGCTCATCCGGTTGGGCCGGTCCCTTGTCGCGTGTACCTTCATCTTCTATGCGATCGAGCACTTTCTCTTCCCCCGGTTCGTGCCCGGTGTTCCGCTGGAGAAGATAACGCCGGGTTGGGTGCCAGCGCCGACCATGCTCGCCTATTTGGTTGGCATAACCTTGCTCGCCGCAGGCGTTGGGCTGATGATTCACCGCACTTGCCGCACCTCCGCCGCCATTGCGGGCACCGTGCTCCTGCTGCTCACGATCTTCTTCTACGTGCCAATCCTTATAACGGAAATTCGCACCCCACTCGTGGTGGAAGGGGTCAACTACGTGGGCGACACGCTACTGTTCGCAGCAACAGCTTTGTTGGCGGGCTTCGGCGCGGACTGACTGAGCATCCCAGAACCTGTCGGCTTGCGAAACGCGCATCTTGTCAAAATGCACCTGTGCACCCCCCGTAGCGGTGGCGTACTTATCGGTCCCGATTTGACTCCCAACAAGGCTGCCATTGCAGCCTGGAATCGTGAGAATGATGCCAGATGCCAATGTCCAAGCTGTTTTCATCGGCCAGCCGAAGTCGATCTCGGATGAGCGTGGGACTTGGACATCCTCCATATTTCGCGAGCGTGCGATAGGCCGCGTTTTCATTTCCGCACAAGGACTTGAGGGAGACAGAGTGGCGCAGCCCTATCATGGCGGACCGGACGCTGCGATCTGCGTACATCTGATGGATCACTATGCCTTCTGGAACACCAGATTCAGAATGGAGCTGAAGCCGGGATCCGTCGGGGAAAATGTGACCCTCGGAAACATCACCGAAGATCAGATCTTTGTGGGGGACCAGATACGCCTTGGAACGGCGCTTGTTCAAGTGAGCGGTCCGCGCGTGCCCTGCGCAAATCTGGCACGTCGGATCGGTCGTCCCGATTGGGTGAAGCTGACCATACAAGAAAACCGAACCGGCTTTTATTTGCGAGGGCTGGAGTCGTGATTTGCAGCGCCGGCTTGGGTTTTGCATTTATCTGCCGTAACGGGCGATCAGTTCGCCTTCGCCTACGATATGTCCCCGCATCGCCGATTCAAGCTGGTTCCGCGGGCCGCCAGGCGCGAGATTGATCGGTATGTCCAGCGCGTAGAGGCGGAAAAGATAGCGATGGGCGGAGCCGCGCGGTGGGCACGGGCCGCCGTAACCGATGCGGTCGAAGTCGTTCTGACCCTGGCGGGAGCCGTCGGAGAGTTGGGGAACTTTCTCCATGCCCTGGGCGAGCTGGCGCGTTGCAGGCGGCAGGTTATAAAGCAGCCAGTGCGTGAAGACCCCGAACGGCGCATCGAGATCGGTGACGACGAGGGCGAGGCTTTTGGTTGCAGCCGGGGGCGTAGTCCATGCAAGCGGCGGAGATTGATCTGCGCCGTCGCAGGTGAAGGTCGGCGGGATACGACCGTTTTCGAAGCTTGCGCTGGTAAGCGCCATTGTTGCCCCCACAGAGGCCGGGATGACGGGGTCAGGCCCGCGACAGCCTTGAAGCGCAGTGCAGGCGAGCAGCCAGAAGGCGAGCGCGGCAGCGTGCAAGAGTCGCGGCTCTACGGGGCGGAACTGCATCCTGCACCTCCGTGTGAGGCAGGAGCGAAGGCTCCAACGGGTCCAATATAGACCCATTCGAAGTGGAGCAGAGTGACAAGCGTAATTATTTAGGCCGGATGAGCTCGACACGGTCGCGGGTGCGGACCCAGGTGTTGCCGGCCATGCGGCCGACGGCATCGAGTCCGGCGGGGTCGACGCGAAAGTCTTCGACCAGGTCTTCGCGGATGTGGAAGCGGAGAACTTCTCCTAGAACGATCACGCCGCCGCCGGGGGCGTGGCTGGTGTAGATGACCTGGAGCAGGCGGCACTCCATTTGCGCAGGGGACTCAGCGACGCGCGGCGCGCGGACAGCCTCACTAGCAATGGGCGTGAGGCCGGCTAGCTCGAACTCGTCAACCTCGGGCGCGACCTCAGCAGCGGTGGCGTTGGCCGCGACGGCAAGCGCCTCACTGACAACGTTGATAACGAACTCGCCGTTCTTCTCCACGTTGTGCAGAGTGTCTTTGCGCTGGACTGCCTGGCCTGCTCCGGCGGCGCGCAGAGTGGGACAGAAGAGGACCGTGGGGGGGACAGAGCCAACTCCGGTGAAGAAGCTGAAGGGCGCAAGGTTGGCGATGCCGTGTTCGTCGACTGTGGAGACTAGCGCTACGGGACGCGGCACGATGATGCCGGCCATGAGCTTGTAGATGTGACGCGGTTCGCAGGCTGCGGGGTCGAAGGTGCGCATCGAGTGGCCGGGAAGGCTTCCAGTGTCCATGCTGTCAGCCTAAAACATCCAACTACGCACTGGCGCGTCCAATGCTAAGCAGGGGCCCATGACTTTGGGATGTAACACCGATGGTGCGCGCCCCGAAATTTGCAGACTGGTAACATGCAATGATGCACAATCGTATGTAGGAGAGTAGAGAACGCCGTGCCGCGCATTCATTTTCAACAGCAACTGGCCGAACTCAAGGACAAGCTTCTTGCGATGGCTGCGCTTGCGCAGCAGGCGGTTGAAGCCGCGGTCGACGCCTATCTGCAGCGGGACCTGGGGCTGTGCCAGTATGTGAAGCAGAACGAGACCGCTATCAATACGGCGCAGCGCGAGCTGGACGAGATGGCGTATGAGTTGCTGGCCAAGGAGCAACCGATGGCGATTGACCTGCGGTTCATACTTGCGGTGATCAAGATCAACGGTGACCTGGAGCGCATTGGCGACCAATCGATGGGGATTTCGCGCCGGACGAAGGACATTCTGAAGACGGAGCAGGTTGAGCTGCCGGTGGACTTTGCCGCAATGGGCGAGTACGCGGGCCGGATGATCCGCACGGCGATTCACTCTCTGCTGGAGGGCGATGCTCGGTTAGCCGATACAGTGCGGGAGATGGACGACGAGATCGACCGTATGAACCGCCGGGCGCATGCCGACCTGCTCAAACTCATTCAGGAAAAGCCGGAATATACGCAGCAGGCGATGAACGGGCTGATGGTGTCGCGAAGCCTGGAGCGGATTGCGGATCACGCGTCGAATATTGCGACGGACGTGATCTTCTGGATTCGCGGCGCGGACGTGCGGCACCAGTTGAGCCTGGCGATGGATTGAAATTCGCGCGCCGCGGAAAACATCGCTTGACTACGTAGGCAGAGCGCGTGTAGCACCTGTTACAGCTTCCCCTGCCACCTTGGCGCCTATACCCCTGATCCCCTGGCCTCCAGGCGCAGACTGCATGGGAAATACCATAGGTCCGGCATTTTGACCTGCCCTCCCCGGACGCGCGTCGCAATGCCGTGAAGAAAGGAAGATGCCGATATGGCGACCCCAGGTGATTTGAAGAATTCCCTCACGGCCCATGGCGGTGCGTGGGCGCTGGTTGCTGCGCTAGCAGGCGGCTTCTACTACCTGCTGCGTTGGAGCCATTGGGATGCGCTGCCTTTTATCAAGGTGGATGCCACGAATTTGATTGGATACCTGACGCCGCTGATCCTTTCGGCGGCGCTTATTGAGCGGGCGGTTGAGGTGGTGATTTCGCCATGGCGCGACCCTGATGCAAATGCAAAAATGACGCAAGTGATCGTTGCGAAGGCAAAAGCCGCGCAAGACACAGCCACCGATGAAGACCGGCATCAATTGACGACGAGCGCCGGAGACTTGAACCAGTACAAGGGCAAGACCCGGCAGTATGCGTATGCCATTGCCTTGACGTTAGGCGTTGCTGCTGTGACGGCGGGAGTGCGCACGCTGTGGCCTTTGTTGGACACAAGGGCGATACCCGCAAGTCCGGTGGATCAACTGAACTATTTTCGCTGGTACGACATGGTGCTTACTTCGCTGTTGCTGGCCGGTGGCGCGGCAGGCCTGCACGCGCCCATCAATGCGTTCACCAGCTTCTTCCAAAAGAGCTGAAGCATCGATGCGTCGTGAGACAGCCTGTTTGGAAATGCAAAAACTGCTGGCATCGCTCCATGTGGGAGTGACGCCAGCGTGGTTGTCGCGCAGAGTCTGGAACATCAACTGACTGGATGCGTGGCATAGTGGAGCAGCACGGCCACGGCACAACTGGTGAGGCGGGTCTCGGCTGAGTCAGCCCGACTGGTGAGGATAACGGGGACACGAGCACCCAACACGATGCCGGCAAGCTGTGCGCCGCCGAGGTACTCAAGCTGCTTGGCGAGCATGTTGCCGCTCTCGAGGTCGGGGACGACAAGAATGTCGGCCAGTCCGGTGACGGGCGAGTCAAGATGCTTGATCTTCGCGGCCTTTATGCTCACTGCGGTGTCGAAGGCCAGGGGCCCATCGAGAATCCCCCCGGTAATTTGCCCGCGGTCGGCCATCTTGCATAGGGCCGCCGCCTCCATGGTTGAGGGGATCTTGGGGTTCACCGTTTCAACGGCTGAGAGAAGCGCAACCTTAGGCTCGGGAATGCCGAGGGCGTGGGCAAGGTCAATGGCGTTCTGCACGATGTGGATCTTGTCCTCGAACTCCGGCTTGATGTTGATGGCAGCGTCTGTGATAAGCAGGGTGCGGGCGTAGGCCGGAGTGTCCATAACGAAGACGTGAGTGATGCGGCGCGAGGTGCGCAAGCCCGTATCGCGCTGCATGGCGACTTTCATCAATTCGTCGGTGTGCAGGCTGCCCTTCATCATTGCCTGGGCGTTGCCACTGCGGCACATGGCGACCGAGGCTTCGGCAGCTTTGGCCTCAGAGTCGGCATGGAGGATCGGGAATTGCGAGATGTCAACACCGATCTTTGCAGCCAGCGTTTTCATTTCTGCTTCATCGCCGATGAGGGTGGGCTGGATGAGGCCCTCGGCAGCGGCCTCGACGGCGCCGCGCAAGGCCACGTCAGAGAGCGGCCAGCAGACAGCGGTGGTGATGGCGGGCAGAGATTTGCAGCGCTCAAGGAATTTGTGAAAGACGTGATAGTCGGCAGGGTGACCGACGAGTGGATCGACGGCTACGGCTTCGGCAAGTGGCGCAAGATCGCTCATTGGGTGGTTTCTCCATGGCCGAAGCGGGAAAATCGCTCTGGCCTCACGGAATCATTCTTACCCGGTCGAGCGTCGGAACCTGTGCGTCAGGTCACAGTACGAGCTTAAGTCTCACATTGCAGGAAAAGCGACGAGGCGGGACCGGACCAGACTTTGCAACTTCCCGGCTTCGATGTCAACCGCATGTTTTCCATGTCCAGTTAGAACTGATATGCTGCGTGCGTCAAGAAAACCGATTTACGGGGTGAACGGCGATGTGGTTTCTAGGAATGGATGTGGGCACGGGCGGCACGAGAGCCGTATTGGTGGACGCGGCTGGGACGGTGATTTCAAGCGCGGCAAGCGAGCACGCGCCGTTTCGTACACCGCAGCCCGGCTGGGCAGAACAGGATCCTGAGGACTGGTGGAGGGCGGCGCAAGAGGCGATTCGCTTTGCTCTGTCTGCCGCACCGGGACCGCATGAGCCGGTTGCAGCGATTGGCCTGACAGGCCAGATGCATGGAGCGGTGATGCTGGACGAAAATGGCGCGGTGCTGCGACCCTCGCTGATCTGGTGTGACACGCGGACCCAGCCCGAGTGCGACTGGCTAACCGAGAAGATCGGTTACGAAAAGCTGATCGAGCTGACCTGCAACCCGGCGCTGCCGAACTTTACGCTGACCAAACTGCTGTGGGTGAAGACGCACGAGCCGGAGATCTTCGCGAAGACACGGCATGTGATGTGTCCCAAGGACTACGTGCGCTACCGGCTGACGGGCGAGTTTGCGATCGACGTGCAGGAGGCCAGCGGCACGCTGCTGCTGGATGTGACGCACCGGCGCTGGTCAAAGGAGGTTGCAGAGGCCGCCGGGATTCCCGAGAGCTGGCTGCCGCGGGTGTACGAGTCGCCTGAGGTGTGTGCACGGATCAGCGAAAAGGCCGCGAGGCTGACGGGGCTGGCTGCTGGAACACCGGTTGTGGCAGGCGCAGGCGACCAGGGCGCGGGAGCGGTGGGCATGGGAGTTCTGGAGCCGGGCTCAGTGTCGGCAACGATTGGAACCTCGGGTGTGGTGTTTGCGGCGACGGCCAAGCCAACGAAGGATGCCAAAGGGAGGCTGCATACGTTTTGCCATGCCGTGCCGGGTGTGTGGCACGTGATGGGCGTAACACAGTCGGCAGGCCTGAGCTTTCGCTGGCTGAAGGAGACGTTTTTTGCGGGACAGGATTACGACGCGCTGACGGCGGCGGCGGAGAAGATCGCGGCAGGCAGCAATGGCCTGCAGTGGGCACCATATCTGCTGGGCGAGCGCACGCCGCATCTTGATCCCCAGGTGCGCGCGGCTTTTGCAGGGATCGGCACGGAGCATACGGGGGCGCATTTTGTACGTGCCGTGCTGGAGGGCGTAGCGTACTCGCTTGCCGACACCTTTACGCTCTTTGCGGAGTTGGGGATTCCGGTGAGCGCAGTGCGACTGGGCGGCGGCGGCGCACGCGGTCCTCTATGGCGCAGAATTCAGGCCGGTGTGTACGGACAGGCAGTGGAGATTTTGACGGCGGAAGAGGGCGGCGCGTTCGGCTCCGCACTGCTGGCAGGTGTGGGAGCAGGCCATTGGGCCAGCCTGGGCGAGGCCTGCGGTCAGGCAATTGAGGTTGCCGAGCGCATTGCACCGGATGCGGGGGATCTAGCTGCGTACAAAAGCGGCTACCTGCAGTGGCGCAAGCTGTATCCGGCGCTGAGGAGCTTGCGATAGGCGTTTGCGGCGCGGCCGATTGCCTTCAGTCTGGCTGTAGCAATCAAGAAGGCACGGAGACGGTATACACGGAAAACGGAGATGCGTTAGGCTTTCAATCGACTTTGAAATGTCGAGGATTGGCTGATGCGTCTCCTTTTTGTTTTGTTTCTGACCGTGCTGTTCCCTGCCCCAATGGGTGCGAACGCGCAACCCACAGCTGCGCCCACGTGCGCGGATCTGCACCTGGTACCGGCGGTGCGGGAGTGCATAGCGATGGATGAACTCCCGATCGGCGAGTCAGGACTGGTGATTCCGCACGAAAAGGACGCAGAGATTGATTTTGTCGTCCAGGACTTGGCGGAGGCGCTGCGAGAGAGAGGCGTGCCTATCGACAAGCACCAAGCTCCCTTGATTAATTTTTTCTCAGCGGACTCCAAAGGAGGCGCCTCGATTCTCGAGGAACGGCATCTTCAGTTCGACCCCGCGATGGCCAGAGAAGGGTATGTGATTGCCCCGGCGGGCGTGAATTCCGTCGTTGTGATCGCCAAGACTACGACAGGCTTTTTCTACGGAGCTCAAACCATCAAGCAGTTGATTCGTGGCGCGGGCAAAGGCACAGTGCTGCTCGTTCCCACGCTACGCGACTGGCCAGCGATGGCGCATCGCGGAGTGAGCGACGACTGGTCGCGCGGGCCACTGCCCACCATGGATTTTGTGAAGCGCGAAATTCGCACGCTGGCGGCGTATAAGGTCAACACCTTCTCGCCTTACTTTGAGGCCACATTTGCGTATGCCTCGACGCCGGTGGCGGCCTTTCCGGGCGGTGCTATGACTCCTGACGAAGCGCGAGAGATGGTGGCCTACGCGGCGAAATACCACATCACCGTAATTCCCGAGCAGGAGTCCTTTGGGCATCTGCACCATGTGCTCAAGTTTGAAGAGTATTCTCCGCTGGGCGAATCGCCGCATGGTTCCGTGCTGGCGCCGGGCGATGGCGCGACACTGCCGCTGATCTCAAGCTGGTTTGGCGAGCTCGCGAAGGTGTTTCCAGGGCCATATGCACATATCGGCGCCGATGAGACGTTTGAATTGGGCTTGGGGAGGACACGCGAAGAGGTCAAAGAGAAGGGCTTGAGCCCGGTATATCTCGATTTTCTTACGAAGATTCATGCGGCTCTGGAGCCATATCACAAGCAACTCCTGTTCTGGGGCGACATCGCGGTGAAGTCGCCGGAGCTGGTGGGAATGCTGCCCAAGGACATGATTGCGGTGCCGTGGGTGTACGATGCGAAGCCCGATTTTACCTACGAGATTGTGCCCTTTACGAAGGCGGGGCTAGAGACATGGGTAGCCAGCGGAGTGAACAACTGGAATCGCGTGTATCCCAACAATAACGAGGCCCTGGGCAATATCCGCGGGTTTGTGCGCGATGGGCAGCGGCTGGGCGCGACGGGAGTGTTGAACACGGTTTGGAACGACGATGGCGAGGGCATCTTCGACGAAAACTGGTTTGGCATTCTCTTTGGCGCGGCAGCCGGGTGGCAGGCGGGCGAGAGCTCGGAGCAGGCTTTCACGACATCCTATGGGCTGGCATTTCACTGCGATGAGACGGGCAAGGTTGACGAGGCACAGCGGCAACTGATGGCAGCTCATGCATTGCTACGTAAGGCCGGGCTGAACGATGTGGAGGACGCCTACTTCTGGGCTGATCCCTTTTCGCCGCAGGGCCAGGGCGTGAGCGCAAA
>JAKBHH010000091.1 GCA_021836865.1 Acidobacteriota bacterium | reverse complement strand
CCGTCTCGCGGGCTTGCTGGTCGTCGGTCTCCGCATTGTCCGGCGCAATGAGCCGCGCCGAGGACTCAAAATCGCCCGCATAAGCCGGCGACGTTGCCACGCATTGCACGCCCCGCCGCTCCGGCGCAGCGTGAGGCAAAATATGGGCCGCTGAGGGAGTCACGTTCGCCGCACGATTCGCCGCACGATTCGCAACCACGCACGCAGTCCGCGCCGACGCCGCGTTCTCACGATCGCCGGGCAGCTCAACGCCCGCGCCCTGCGTCCGCGTTGAGACGGTGCGCGCCATAAACTCATCCACCAGCTTATGCAGGCAGGTTTGCCCGCACAGGTGCTTGGCCCCGGCGCGCAGCCGCTTGCCGGCGCTCCAACCGCTCACGCGGAGCTCTGCGCCCTGGTCATAGGCCACAAACCAGTGGTTGGTGTGCTGCATCTCCGCACCGCAGATGTCGCATGAAATTGCCTGCCGGATCACCGGATTGTTCCCCTCTTGAACGGAATCGTATTCCTTCCATTTCATCGCAGAAATGAAAGCGGAGTGGAGGGCAGAGAAGAAAGAAATGCGAGACGAGTCAAAAGTGGACGCACCGGACGCAATCCGTTCTGAAATGAAACAGCGCATTTGTCTTGTCGCAAAAAAGCCGGCGCAGTCGGCCGGCTTTCTTTTTTTTGGGGGGGGAGGGAGTGCAAGAGCTATTGCCGCGGGGCAAAGTATCCTTTACGCGCGCGCGCGATGTAGCGCCGGTCGTTGCAATAGAGGTAGATGGTGCGGAAAGCGCCGTCGTATTTGAAGTCCGCCGGCGTGTAGGTGAGCGCGTACTGGCTGCGCAACTCCTCCTCAATGCCCTTGAAACTGTTGGAAACTTCTTCGACGGATGGTGGGAAGAAGACGCGGCCGCCGGTCTCCTCCGCCATCCTGGTCAGCGCCTCGTCGCCCTTGCCGCGGCTCGGCGTCCAATTGGTGCTGATGGTGTAGATGATGGTCTCGGCGCGCTGGCACATTTTGATGGCTTCGTCAGGATAGACGTGGCTCTGATTGTCATCGCCGTCGGAGAGCAGAATGATAGCCTTGCGCACGGGGTCCGGTCCGCGCTCGCTGAGCAGTTTGTCGCGACAGGCCGAGTAGACTGCATCGTAAAGCGCCGTACCGCCGCCGGGCCGAAGACGGTTGATGCCTGTCTCAAGCCCGTCGAGATTGTTGGTCCAGTCCTGGGTCACATCGGGCGTGACATCAAAGCCCATCACAAAGGCGCGGTCGCTCTTGGATTTGAGCACATTGAGCAAAAACTCGATCGCCGACTGCTGCTCGAATTGGAAGCGCGTGCGAATCGACGTGCTTGTGTCAATCAGGACCCCGACGCGCAAGGGCAGGTTGATCTGCTGCCGGAACGAGGTCACGCGCTCCGGCGCCTTCTGGTCGTCCAACAGCGCAAAGTCGCTCTGCTTCAGGTTGGGGATGTAGTGGCCGTGCTTGTCAGTCACGGTAAAGATCAGGTTGACCTCATTGACGCCCACGTGAAGCACGGGAGCGTTGTCGCCGGACTGATCCTGAGCCGCGGGAGCCGGCGCCTGTGCCGATCCGGTGGCGGGCCGCGCTGTGGGAGTTGGGGAAGAGGGTGGCGCGGCCGGCTGCTGCGCGTGGAGTGTGACGGCACAAAACAACGTCGCTAGTGCCAGGCTCGATAGATTTCGGATCATATCTTCCTCATTTTATCAATAGGGCGCGCCGCTCGGGGAGGAGTTGCGGCCTCTTGCGGGCCGTCGGGTTTGCCCTTCTCAAGGCTTTCAAGAAAGCGATTCAGCTCGGGAGGCAGCGGGGACTCGAGTTCGAGGAGCTTGCCGGTGACAGGGTGCTCGAACTGGAGGCGGGCCGCGTGCAGAAAATTGCGGCCAAGCTTCAGCCGCTCGGGTTCAGCCTTGCGGCGGGCGGCCCGGGAGTGTGCCGCCTGCGCGGCAACCTGATCCGTGAGCTGGCCGGCGCCCCCATACAGCGTATCGCCGACTACGGGGTGTCCGATGGAAGCCATATGCACGCGGATCTGGTGTGTGCGACCGGTCTCAATGCGCACGCGCACCAGCGTGAAGTTGCCAAACCGGGTCGTGAGGCGTCGATCCACTTCATAGTGAGAGACTGCGGAGCGGGAATTCTCCGTGGGCCGTGTGGTCATGCGGGTGCGGCGCTCCGGGTCGCGGCCGACGGCTGCCGTGATCGTGCCATTCGGTCGCTCCACCGCGCCCTGCACCAGCGCGATGTAGGTTTTGCTGATGCGGCGGCCGGAAAACAACTCGGCCAGCGCGGCATGAGCGGCATCGTTCTTGGCCACGACGATCAGGCCGCTGGTGTCCTTGTCGAGCCGATGCACGATGCCGGGGCGCAGATCGCCGCCGGTCGAGGACAGCGCGTGAAAACGATGGAGCAGCGCATTGACCAGCGTGCCGCGGCTGCGCGCGTCTTCATTCTGGCCCGAGCCGGCGTGGACCATCATGCCCGCCGGCTTGTCAATGACGGCAAGGTGCGCGTCCTCAAAGACGACGTGGAGTGGAATATCCTCTGGCACAGCCTTGAGCGGTGCGGGATGCGGCTCACCGGTCACGGTGATCTGCTCTCCTCCGCGCAGTTTGAGAGATGCCTTATGCCGCGCGCCATCCACGACGACATCGCCCTGCTCAAGCAGCAACTGCACACGCGAGCGACTCACGCCTTCCAGCTGCGTAGCGAGAAAATGATCCAGCCGCTGGCCTGCTGCCTCCAGCGGCACGATTACGGTGCGTGCCTCAGCCATGATTGGCCTCACTGGATTCAACGGCAGTTGCGGCGAGGGCGTCGCGCCGGCGAAGCAGTGCGGCGCCGGCCAGAACAAGCGCGACGGCCGTGATCTGCGGGCCGTCGAGTGCGCCCTGGAAAAGGATGCCGCGACCTGCGGGATCGCGCAGAAACTCGGTGAAGTAGAGGATCGCGCCCAGACCCAGGAGCGCGAGGCCTGCAACGTCGCCCACCTGGCGGCGCTCCGGCAACCATACGAGCAGCGCCAGCGACAGGGTGAGGAACGCCAGCGCGGCATAGAGCTGCACGGGATGCACGGGTACGCCGAGCGGCGCTCCGCTCCAGCGCGCCGCAAACGGGCTGGTATAGAGCACAGCCCAGCGCCGGCCCGTCTCTGTACCGAAACCGGAACCGGCAAGCAGGGCGCCGAACTGCTCAAACGCAAGGCCAAGCGCAAGCGGTGCGGCGAGGGCGTCGGCGGCGTTGGCCAGCGGCATCTGCTTGCGGCGCGCATACACTAGCCCGGCGGCCAGCGCCAGCAGGGACGCAACACCGGCCAGCACGGGATGATGGACCATGGCCAGAGTGAGCAGCCACGCGGGATGGCTGCGCAGCACCGTCCAGTTGACGATGACCAGCAGCAGGCGCGTGCCGACCAGCGCGGCAAACAGCGCCACAATGCAGAGATTCCAGAGTTCATTGGGGTCACCCCCGGCGATGCGCGCTGTGCGCAGCACCATGGCGAGCGCCAGCAACACGCCAAGCGCCGTCATCACGCCATAAGACGGGATGAGTATTGGACCGAAGTGAAAGAGGACTGGATGCACTGATGGAAGAATATCTTCTTTAGACGGCGAGGAAGGTAGAATCCGGCCCGCTGGGCCGTGGGTGATGCGCCGGTGAACCCGTCCTAAGACGGTGGAGCTCTCCGCGGTTCATTAGGCATTCCGGACTGGCGGACACGGCACACAGAACCGATTGTCGAGTTGAGCCCCTGTTCATTGAATGTTGGTTCAACCAGCGTTGATCGCCCACCTGCTTTGCAGGCCGGTTTCTATTGCGGATAGTAGGGGTAGCGGAGAGGAATTGCAAGTCTTGTGCGATGGGGGCGCTGTGTGATAGCGCGCCATGCGCCCTTATTTGGGCGCATGAAATCAAAACGGGAGCGAGGACTACGATCCTGTCTTGAGCTCGTCTTCCAGCACTTCATCCAGCAGGCCGCGCAGGCTTACTGCCCGACTGTGGCCCCTGCGCACATCCGCGCCCGCAGTTTGTGAGAGCTCATCGGCCAGATTGAGCGCGGCCAGCACGGCCACGCGCAATGAGTCCACGGTGCGGCCCTGCGCGGCAACCGCGCGCATCTTCGCATCCACCTGCGAGGCAAGACGGCGAATGTGGTCCGGGTCCTGCCCGGTCAGGTGATAGGCCTGGTCGTAAATCGATACTGTCGTGTAGCCGGGCTGCTTCGCGGCATTCTTCTTTGCCATTGGTTTCCTCACAGCTCCAAGGCATCCAGTTGAGACAGCAGTCGCTCCACGCGCTGACGCACATGATCGCGTTCTGTGCGCAGGGCGCGAACTTCCTGCTTAAGCTGATCAAAAAGCGGAGTCTGATCGCCAAGTTGCGCTTCAGCCCGGGCAGCGCGTTCCTCCGCTTCCATGCGGGCAGCGCGCTCACGTTTGACGAGCTCGACGGCGCGTACGATGCGCTCTTCCAGCGCGGAAAAGTCATCTGCGCTTAGAGCCAGGGCCACCGGCTCGCCAACCTGGTCAGACGTGTTTTGCTCCTGTTGCGGCCTGTCCGTAGCTTCGGTATCCCAGAATGTCTGCGTCATGTTCTTGGCCTCCGCGGCAGCAACCTTTTCCGTGCAAGTATAGCGCCAAATGCACGCCGCGCCGCGCCTAACTGCGCAGACGCGCCCCAGCCTTGCCAACAGCGGCGATGACCTGCGCCTGGAAGGCCTGCAGTTCCTCTTCGCGCAGGGTACGGTCAGCGGCCTGGAAGGTGACGCCCATCAGCAGCGAGTATTCGCGCACGCCGAATTTTGCGTCGCGGAAGGTCTCGCGGGCGCGCCAATCCACCATTTCCGGAATGTCCAGCGAGGCCAGCGTCCGGTCAATTTGTTCCCAGGCAACACTCTCATCCAGAACAAGAGAAAAGTCGCGGCGCACGGGCTGGAAGCGCGAGATTTCGCGCGCGGCGGGCTTGCGCAGCGGCAGCCTGTAGAGGCGATCGAGATAGAGTTCGCCGAGAAAAATCGTGTCTTTGAGCTTGCGGGCCGCGGCCTCGCGCGGATGCAACTGCCCGAACCATCCGACCGTGGTGCCATCGGCCACGATGCGCGCGGAGCGAAATGGATGAAGCCACGCGGGCGTGAGGCCGGCCTCGGGCGCGAAACGGTCGAAGTAGAGGGTACGCGTCTGGAAGCGGGTAAGAAGCTGCTCGACGACGCCTTTGAGATCGTGGAAGTCAATGGAACGCGAGGGATGGAGCGGGCTCTGCTCGGGGAGCAGACCGGCGGCGGCGAAGGCCAGGGCCGGGCGCTCGTCTACTTTCTCCGTAGTGCCGCTGAAGACAGTGCCGAGCTCGAACAGACGCACGTCGCTCACATCGCGATGGAGGTTGCCTGCAACCATGGTCAACATGCCGGGAATAAGCGACGGACGCAGCACGCCTGCTTCCTCGCTGAGCGGATTGCCGAGCGGCACGACGAGTCCGGGCTGCGGTGCGGTGAGTGCGGCGTCACTCGCCGAGCAGAAGGTGCTGGCGATGGCCTCGTGGAAGCCGGCGGAGCGTAGCGTCTCACGCAGGGCAGACTCGGCCTGCGCAAATGGCAGCGCAGTCACGCCACCGCCGAAGGCTGGCAGCGTGTTGGCAAACCGGTTGTAGCCGTAGACGCGCGCGACCTCTTCGATGAGGTCGATTTCGCGCTCGATGTCGAGCCGCCACGAGGGCAGAGTGACACTCCATGCGGCAGCGCCGGCGGGTACGAGCGTGCAGCCAAGGGCGGCGAGGACGCCTTCGACGGTCGCGGCGGTGATGCCTTCGGCGTCCGTCGTGGTGCCGAGAATGCGCTGCACCTCGCTGAGCGCGAGCGCGATGGGCTTGCGCGCGGCGGTGCGGGCCTCGAGAGCGGGCACGCGGACATCGACGAGGTCGCCCTCGATGGAACCGCCTGCGGCAAGCAGGATGCGGCTGACGAGCGCGGAGGCGACGGGCGCGGAGTTGAAGTCGGCTCCGCGTTCGAAGCGGTGGCTCGCGTCGGTGTGGAGGCCGTGGCGGCGCGCGGTGCGGCGCACGGCCATGGGCTCGAACCAGGCGGCTTCGACGAGGACGTTTTTCGTCGCGGGCGTAATCATGGAATCCCAGCCGCCCATGACGCCGGCGAGGGCGAGCGGCTTGGCGTGATCGGCTACGACGAGGTCTTCGGGGTCTAGGGTGCGCTCGATGCCGTCGAGGGTCTTGAGCTTTTCGCCTTTGCGGGCGCGGCGGACGAGGATGCCGCCTTCAATCTTGTCGAGGTCGAAGGCATGCGTGGGCTGGCCCATGGCGAGCCAGACAAAGTTGGTGGCATCGACGGCGCTGGAGATTTTCTTCTGCTCAAGAAGCTTGAAGTACGTGTCGACCTCGGCTTGCGTGAACCAGTCGCGTGAATCAGTGATGGTGATGCCACGCAGGACGCGCGCGGTGAAGCGGCCGCATGCGTCTTCGGCTTCAATGCGCACAGGAAAGACTGCGGCGGCGGGCTTGTGCGCGGGCAGCGTGAGGTCGAACGGTTGCAGCGCGACGCCGTAGATGGCAGCGGCCTCGCGCGCGATGCCGTAGTGGTTCATGGCGTCGACGCGGTTGGTGGTGATGTCCATCTCGTAGAGCGAGCCGTTGCCGGGGCCGAGGTCGAAGATGCCTTCGACGGCGATGCCGCGCAGGGTCAGGTCTTCGGCGAGCTGGGCGTCGTCGGCCGGCAGACCAGGCAGGTAACTCCGCAGCCACTTTGTGAGTATCTTCATGCGAACTGCCCCAAAAACCGCATATCGCCTGCGTAGAACTGGCCGATTTCGCTGATGCCGTACTTCATCATGGCGATGCGCTCGACGCCCATGCCGAAGGCGAAGCCAGAGATCTTTTTCGGGTCGTAGGCGGGCTGCTTTTCCTTGGCGAAGGCGAAGACGGCGGGGTCAACCATGCCGCATCCGAGCAGCTCAATCCAGCCGGAGTGCTTGCACTTGCGGCAGCCCTTGCCGCCGCAGAAGATACAACTGATTTGGACGTCGGCCGAGGGCTCTGTGAACGGGAAGAACGACGGGAAGAAGCGCGTCTTGACGGACGAGCCGAAGAGGGCCTTCATGGCGTGATCGAGCGTGCCCTTGAGGTCAGAAAAGGTGATGTTGGTATCGACGCAGAGGCCTTCCACTTGATGAAAGATCGGCGAGTGCGTAGCATCCTGCGCGTCGTTGCGGTGGACCTTGCCGGGAATGACAATGCGGACGGGCGGCGGCTGCTGCTCCATGGTGCGCATCTGGACGGGCGAGGTGTGGGTGCGCAGGAGGAGGCGGTCGCGCTGCGCGCGGCGCTCCTGATTGGCAACGACGAGCGTGTCCTGCGTGTCGCGCGCGGGATGGCCGGGCGGGAAGTTCATGCACTCGAAGTTGTAGAAGTCGGTTTCGACCTCGGGGCCGACGCCAACCGAATACCCGAGTGCCGCGAAGACGGAGACGATCTCGTTGAGCGTCCTGGTGATGGGGTGCTCTGCGCCGGTAAGGCGGCGGGAGCCGGGCAGTGTAATGTCGATGGCCTCGGCGGCGAGGGCTTCGTCGGTTGGACCTGCGCCGGAGGCATCGTCCAGCAGGCCTTCAACCGCGGACTTGAGGGCGTTGAAGCGCTGGCCGAGGGCCTTCTTCGCCTCAGGCGGGGCGGACTTGAGCCAGCGGCTGGAAACCTCATTGAGCAGGCCCTGCTTACGTCCCAGCCAGTGCAGGCGGAAGGCTTCCACGGCCTCGGGCGAGCCGAGCGCGGAGGCGGCGTCGCGGGCCTGGCGTTCGAGCGTGGCAAAGGCCTGGTCGAGCGCGGCTTCGTCAAATGCCGTGAGATGGGGGATTACTTCGTTCGTCATGCGTAAAGAGCAGGATAAACCACGTGCGGGTTGCCGGCAGTCGGCGGGTGAAAGGTGGACGGGTTTGGCATTGGCACGCAAGGCGAAAGCTGGGCGAAACCGGCGTTGGGAAAACATGCAAGCTGTCTGTGAGGAAGAAAGAGAATGGATAGGGCGTGGGTATTTACTTTTTTGGAGGGTGCGGGCTGGGGAGTTGGCGGAGAGCACGGGCATCGGTGGGCCTAAAGGCTGGTGTGAAGGCGGGACGGTCAATGGCATGGCGCAGTGCTCTCCTCAAAAGCAGAAAGGCCTGAGGGCGCGGCAAGGTGCGGCCGCGGATCTCAGGCTGATAAATCTATTGTGCGCGTTTGCGGGAAATAATCTGCAAAATGGGGCGAGGAATTTTCCTTTTGGAATGAATGGGTTAGAGAATAAAGAAGCTGGGAGGCGGTTGACGGCTCGTGAGGTGCCAGCTCCCGGCGTCCAGCCTTTTTATGGCGGGGGGGGGGTGGTCTCCCAGGTCTCGGAAGCGAGACCTGGGAGACCGGCGTTATCAAGCGAACAGATCAGGCATTGCCCGTGCAGCAGGGTGAAGGCCAGTCAGTTCGCGAGCGTGTAGATGATGTTGATGGTGGTTTGTACCGCGACTGGTTTCCCTTTGACGAGATAAGGCTTGTATTTCCACTGCTGCACCGCTTCAAGGGCGGATTGCTGGAGCTGTTTCGGGCCCGACACAACCTTGAGCGATTTGACGTCGCCCTTCTGGTCGATGACCGCATTCAAGACAACCTTTCCCTGAATCCTTGCGAGTTTGGCATCGGCCGGGTATTTGGGAGTTTGCTTGGAGATAATGTTCGCCTCCATCTCCTTGGCTGGGACCTGGACGGTAGAACTGGATGTGGATGCGCTGATACCGGCAGATCCGCCTTGAGCTGCGTCCACATGCATGGCCAGCGCATAGGCAGATCCGCAAGCGGCGAGGGTGAGTGTTGCCGCCACAGCAAGGGCTGCGAAACGCCGTGCGCCTGCGATGCGGCCTGGATTGTTTGTGAGATACATAAGTCTCCTCTCCAGTGTGTTGGTGTCAAAGATTCCGATGGCATTGGGAACTCGTGCCGGCATTTCATGGACGAGCAGGGAAGCGAGGCGCAGGAGGGATTGCAGATATTGCGTGCGGCCCTGCGTGCCTGCCGCCATTGCATCGCAGGCAATTTCGCGGGTCTCCATCAAATGGTCCCTGGTGGGTTGCAGAAGCGGATGCCAGGCAAGAGGCAATGCCAGCACTTCGTATGCGAGATTCTTGAGGAAGTCATTCCGCCGGACGTGGGCCATCTCGTGTGCGATGACCGTTTGAAGATCGAAGTCACTCGCCCTGGAAAGTATCTCTGCCGGCAGAAGGATGACATTGCGGAAGAGACGGATCGTGACGGGCACGCGGATGCGTGATGAGGCAGCGATGACCACGCGGCCAATCTGCCATGCGCCGGCGCACTGTGCAGCAAACCGCGCTGTGCTTTCGTCGAGTGCAGCATTTTGCACATCGCGCTGGATGCGATAGAGGGCAACGCAGCGCCAGCCAAGCCGCAGCATGAAACAAACGCATAGGGAGGAGTACGCGAGCGCAACTGCGGCGAGCAGAGCAGGCGGAAGCGCAAGGGCGCTGAAGGCGGTGGCTGGCCCGATGGTCACTGTGACGCCCGCGGCGCCTGAAGCCTCTGTGACGCGATAGCCGGCAATGAGAGATTGGAGCCACGTGTGAGGAAGCGTGGAGATGGCAGGCAAAAGGCTCTGAAGAACAAGGACGCCGACCCACGCCCGATGCTCGGATTCGATGCTGACGTTGCGCAGGGCGCGAGCTGCGGCGAGTCCGGCAACGAAGAGCAGCGGAACCTGCCACAGCGAGTTTAGAAGATACGAGAGAATCCATGCCTCGATGCTCTTCATGAGTTGCCCCCTTCATCCCGCTTGTATCGTTGCGTGAGCTCGGCGAGTTTGTGCGGGTCGATCTGGCGGGTCTTCAACAGGCTCATCACGAGCTCTTCACTGGAGCCGCCGAACATGCGGTCAATAAGGTCGCGCAGGCCTCGCCTCAGCGCGCTGGCTTCGGTTTCTCTTGCTGCGTAGGCATAGGCGCGGCCCTGCAGCTCGCGGCGGAGCTTGGCTTTGCGCGCAAGGATGTTGAGCATGGTTTGCACTGTGGTGTAGGCCAGAGGCGGATCCAACTCCGCCTGCACCTCGGCGACGGTGCTGCTTCCGCGCCTCCAGATCACCTGCATGATCCGCAATTCGAGTTTGGTCAGGCTGGTTTGGCTTGCTATTTCCATAGCGTCATCTCCTAAACAGTTAGGACAATAGCTCTCCCGGGGATGGGTGTCAACTAAAATCTTAGGAGATGGGCAGATTATTATTGTTCCGCCGGGGAGGATGGGGACAGCGGATCTTCCGTCGTTGCGTCAGTTCAGGGGGATCAGGCCTTGCGGCGAACGTAGCGGCGGCCCTGGAATTCGTAGTCACCGCTCGCGATGCGGGCGATGGCTTCAGAGTAGGCTTTGTGCTCTTCCTTGAGGATGCGCGCGGAGAGGGAATCGGCGTCGTCGGTGTCGAGGACGGGGATGGCGCGCTGAAGGATGATGGGGCCGTGGTCGAGGTGCTCGTCGACGAAATGGACGGTGCAGCCGGTGACTTTGACGCCGTAGTCGAAGGCCTGGTGCTGGGCATCGATGCCGGGGAAGGCGGGCAGCAGCGAGGGATGAATATTGACGATGCGGTTGGGGAAGGCGTGGATGAACTCCGGTGAGAGCAGGCGCATGTAACCGGCGAGGACGACGAGATCGACGTTGTGGCGGCGGAGGCATGCGGCAACATCGGCGTCGTGCTCGGCGCGCGGGCGGCCTTTGGAGACAAAGACCTCACCGGGCAGGCCGAGTTCGCGGGTGACGGCGAGGCCGCAGGCGCTGGCGGTGTTGGAGATGACGATGGCGATTTCAACGCCGGGCAGGGTGCCCGCGCGAATGTTGTTGGCGATGGCGATGAGGTTGGAGCCGCGGCCGGAGATGAGAATGCCAAGCCGTAGCTTCTTTGCCTTATCGCTCATGTGTACTGGACCCGGCGTTCGCCTTTGACGATGCGGCCGATGACATAGAACTTCTCCTCTGCGCGGTCGAGCAGGGACTTGGCGCGTGTGAATTTGGCGGCGGGAATGACGGCGATGAGGCCAATGCCCATATTGAAGGTGCGCATCATCTCCTCCTGCGAGACCTGGCCGAGATCGCGGAGGTGGTCGAAGATGGGCAGCACGGGCCAGGTGCCGATCTCGATTTGCGCGCCGGTGCTTTTAGGCAGGATGCGGGGCAGATTTTCGGTGATGCCGCCGCCGGTGATATGGGCCATGCCTGTGGTGACGCCTGCGGCGACGAGCTTTTGAATGACGTGCAGGTAGCTCTTGTGGGTCTTCATCAGGGCCGCGCCGGCTTTCTCCTTGATGGCCGTGACGTATTGGGTGGGCTTGTAGCCGGCCACCTCAAAGAGCAGTTTGCGGGCGAGCGAGTATCCATTGGTGTGCAGGCCTGTGGAGGGAAGGCCGATAAGGACGTCTCCGGGCTTGATGCCCGCGCCGGTGATGAGCTTGTCGCGATCGACGGCGCCGACGATGAAGCCGGCGAGGTCATACTCGCCGTCGGTGTAGAAGCCGGGCATCTGCGCGGTCTCTCCACCGATGAGGGCGCAGGCGTTGGCCTTACAGGCTTCGGCAAGTCCGGTGACGACGGCCTCGGTGACCTGGGGGTCAAGCTTGCCGGCGGCGAGGTAATCGAGGAAAAACAAAGGGGTTGCGCCCTGCACGGCAATGTCGTTGACGCAGTGGTTGACGAGATCCGCGCCGACGGACTGGTGCAGTCCGAGTTCGAAGGCCACCTTGAGCTTGGTTCCCACGCCATCTGCCGAGCTGACGAGGATGGGGTTTTTGAAGCGCTGGAGGTCGAGGCGGAAGAGCGCGCCGAAGCCGCCAATGCCGCCGATGACATTGCGGTTGAAGGTCTTTTGGGCCAGATACTTGATGCGCTCTTTGGCGCGGTCGCCGGCAGAGATATCGACGCCGGCGGAGGCGTAGGTGACGGGCTTGGGCTTGGATGCTTCCGGCATGGTGCGGGCTTTCTCCACTCGGGCAGCGATACCCTGCCGCCGGGAACCCCACAAGCGGATGAGCTGTGGGGGATAGGCTAGGAAAGTACGATTCTAGCAGGATTTCGGGCGGGGGACTGTGCGGCTGTGGCGCTGGTGGCCATGGCGGCCAGGTGCGCCGCGGGCAAGAAACAGGAACCTGGGACCAGAGACCAGAGACCAGGGACGACGGACTGGGGACGGCTGGGATTACAGGAAGCGGGAGCGCTGCTGGGGCGTGGGCAGCGGGCAGGCGCTGAGGCGGCCCCAGATGCGGTAACGCCAGCGGGCAATGAGACGGTAGGCGAGGTCGCGGACGGGGCGCGGGATGAGGCGCAGGAGGCGTGCCGCGAGGGGCCAGGGACGGGGCAGCTCGGCGAGCACGACGGCGACGGCGGCGGAGCGGGTGAAGAGCTGCTCGGCTGGTGTGGCGGCGGCGCGGAAGACGAGGATGGTGCCGGGGCCAGATGCAGGATTGGATGCAATGGCGGATGCGGTGGGGCCACTCTGTGGGACGCCCATCGAGAGGCGGAATTCATTGCCTTCCCATGTCCCAGAATCGGGACATGGGGCACCCGGATGATTGGGGTTGTCGGGCATGGCCGGCGGGAAGCCCTGGCGGATGAGCAGTGCGGCGAGGGCAGGCGAGCTGGAAGGCGCAAAGCGCAGGCGGTCGTGGCGATCGCGGGCGATGAGCCATTGGACCGTGCGATTGCAGAGGCCGCAGGTGCCGTCGTAGACGACGAGCAGGCGGGAGCCGAGAGTAGCGGCGAGGTCCAAAGGGCTGAGTCCTTCTGGTTGGATGATGCGATGCGAAGAGAAGACGCTGCATGGCGCGACCGAAATGCCGCTCGCTCTTCACATCAAGGGTTCGGCCGTTTGGAGAGCAGCCGCAGAACGACGTGGCCCTTCCACATCCACAAGCCGGTGAGGACCATGCCGGGAAAGAAAACCTACCGCGTCTGTGGGGCGTAGCCGGGCAGCTTGTCGAATGGGCTGTAGATGTAGCCCATGATCGGGATACTCAGGACGAGGTGAATCCAGCGGCAGATGCTGCGCGTAACGGCGCTACTCATGTCGAACCTCCGAGTCCGAACTGAATTGTTTTGAGTATTCGGCAATCAATCGCTGCCAGCCGGCAAACTTCATGGCATCCGCGCCGGCGATGCGGCCGATGGGCCTGCCTATGAGCAGCCGATCGAGAACGTCCAGGCAGATGTGCCAGCCCGCGGCGCCCCAGGCGACGAAGCGGCGATCGATGCTATGCCAGAGCGTGAGGCGCGTGCCGCCGGCGAGCGGCTCCAGCTCCCAGCGGATGTCGTGAAACTCAAGGACTCGCGGCGCATCGGCGCGCGTGACCGTGGTTTCGGAGACATTCCCCGTTCCTGCCCAGGTGAGCTTTACGGTGCTGCCCACGGTTTCGAGGCGTCCATCCGCCTGGAACGGAGCCCAGTCGCGCAGATGCGCAGGCTCGGTGATGGCCTGCCAGACGAGTTCAGGGGCGTGGCGCAGGTCGCGGACGAGGATGAGCGTCCACTTTTCTCCGTCCTTGTGGACGCTCGCTCCACTGGCGGGGCCCGGCGTATACGTCTCCTGGTCAGTCATGAGTTCTCTTCCGGTGCTGGTGCATGCTTAACTCACAGCTCGTTTGACGAGTGCGACGATGGCTGCCTCCTCGGCTGCGCCCAGCGCGGTGAGAGCGAAGGCGGTGGGCCACAGGTTGCCCTCGTCGAGTGTCGCCGCGTGCATGAAGCCAAAGGTCGCATAGCGCGTTTTGAATCTGTGCGCGCTTTGAAAGAAGCACAGGATCTTACCGTCGCGCGCGTAGGCGGGCATGCCGTACCAGAGGCGCGGCGTGAGCCCGGGCGCACTGGCTCGGATGACTGCATGGAGACGCTCGGCGAGGACGCGATCTGCTTGCGGCATGGCTGCGATATTCGCGAGCAGGTCGGCTTCGGGGTCGGCTTTCTTCTTGACGCGGGTCGCGGGCTGGGTCGTCTTCTTTGCGGTTTTCTTCTCTGCCATACGAACCTCCGGGAATTGGTGCGCAGCTTACCAGCGCTTGAGCTGCGTGATCTGGATGATGTTGCCGCAGGTGTCGTTGAGCATGGCGATCCATGCGTACTGCACATCCGCGGGAGGCATGGTGAAGGCGGCGCCCCGCGCCTGCATCTGCGCGTAATCCGCCTGCAGGTCGTCGGTGAAGAACATGGCCGCGGGCTGGCTCTGCTGGAAACTGGCCTGCTGCCAGGCCTGCGCCGCGGGGTTGTTGTTGAGAGCCAGTTGCAGCTCCGTGCCGTCGGGTTCCTCGGGTGAGGCAACGGTGAGCCAGCGATAGGGGCCGTTGCTGAAGTCGGCCTTCTTCACAAAGCCGAGCACATCGGTGTAGAAGCGCAGAGCTTTTTCCTGGTCGTCGACCACGATGGTGGTGAGTTTGATTTTCATCGGGCTTCTCCTTTGGGACGAGCGCGGTTTGGGACGCGGCGTGTTTTCGCCGCCTTCGGTTTTTTCTTTGCGGGCGGGTTGGCTTGGGCCATGCGATCGAGGTGGCGTTCGAGGGCATCGACGTGCGCAGACCAGAAGCGGCGAAAGGGTTCCAGCCATGCATCGATCTCCTGGAGAGGCTCAGGTTTCAGGCGGTAGAGGCGGCGCTGCGCATCGACCGTGGGCTCGACGAAGCCGGCCTCGCGCAGCACGCGCAGATGCTTGGAGACGGTGGGCTGGGAGATGCGGAGGCGGCGCTCAATCTGGCCCACGGACTGCTGGGAGGTGACGAGCAGGGCGAGAATGGCGCGACGGTTGGGCTCCGCGATGATTTCGAAGACAGATTCCACACTCGTGATATACGCCACATGGTATATACGTGTCAAGAAATGTACGCAAAGTTGAAGACGTCGGCTCCCAGGTCTTAAAAGCGAGATCTTGGACACCCATCTTTGCAGGGAGGTCGACGGAAAGCGGGGTGGGACGTGAGGCGACTTTATACTGGAGCCACGATGAACACACTTGGGGATACACCGAATCGCAGCCGGTCGAAAGCAATGCGGGAGCGCGCGGAGCGCTATTTCCCGGGCGGCGTGAATTCGCCGGTGCGGGCCTTTCGCGCCGTGGGCGGGGAGCCGCCGTTTGTAGAGCGGGCCGTTGGCGCATGGCTGACGGACGCGGACGGGAAC
>JAKBHH010000015.1 GCA_021836865.1 Acidobacteriota bacterium | reverse complement strand
CTGGATGCCGGCCTCGATCTTGCCAAGGCGCGACTCAACCTGTTGAGGGCGCTCGGCCATATGCAGGACTGGCTCAATGAGTTACACGGCAAGTAAACCCTGGATTCGCGGTTTAGGCTCCCCAAAATCCTCGAAATGGTAGAATTAAGGGTGATGTCAATGCCTTTGAAAACACTGCTTCTGAACCCGCCGTCCTTTGAGAACTTTGATGGCGGAGCGAGTTCTCGCTGGCCCGCAACCCGCGAGATTGAGTCCTACTGGTATCCGGTCTGGCTCACCTACCCCGCCGGCCTGCTGGAGGGTTCGCGCCTGCTCGATGCCCCGCCCCACCACGTCTCGGCTGAAGAGACAATCAAGATCTGCAAGGACTACGAGTTCCTTGTGCTCTTCACCTCCACCGTGGGCTGGGAGGGTGACCAGCGTCTCGCAGAAGCGATCAAGGCGGCAAATCCCTCTATTCGAATCGCCTTCGTTGGCCCGCCGGTCACCACTGATCCGGACCGTGCCTTGAATGAGTGTTCCGTGTTGGACTTCATCTGCCGCCGCGAGTTCGACTACTCGGTCGTCGAGTTTGCGCAGGGCAAGCCGCTCAACGAGATCCTCGGCATCAGCTACAAAAAGGACGGCAAGATCCTGCATAACCCCGACCGCCCGCAGATCGAAGACCTGGATGCGATGCCCTGGGCCACTAAGATCTACAAGCGCGACATGGACGTGACGCGTTACAACGTGCCCTTCCTGCTGCACCCCTACATCGCGCTTTACTCCACGCGCGGGTGCCCGGCGCAGTGCACCTTCTGCCTGTGGCCGCAGACGTTGAGCGGACATGCCTGGCGCAAGCGCTCCACAGACGACGTGGCCGCCGAATTGGCATGGGCGAAGCAGAACTTCCCTGAAGTGAAAGAGTTCTTCTTCGACGACGACACCTTCAACATTCAAAAGCAGCGCACGATTGAGCTGTGCGAAAAACTGAAGCCGCTGGGCCTGACCTGGAGCTGCACCTCGCGCGTCACGACCGACTATGACACCCTCAAAGCCATGAAGGAAGCCGGCTGCCGCCTGCTCATCGTAGGCTTTGAATCCGGCGATCCGCAGATCCTTAAGAACATCAAGAAGGGCGCTACCGTCGAGCGCGCGCGTGCCTTTGCCAAGGACTGCCACGATCTGGGCCTGACCATCCACGGAGACTTCATCCTCGGTCTGCCCGGCGAAACCAAGGAGTCGATCCGCAACACGATCAACTTCGCCAAGTCGCTGGATGTGGAAACCATTCAGGTTTCCATTGCGCACGCCTATCCCGGCACCGAGTTTTACGACTTCGCCAAGGCCAACAACTTCATCACCAACGAACGCATGGAAGACGGCGGCGGCCACCAGATGGCGCATATAGAATATCCCGGCCTCCCGGTTGACTACGTGATGGAGATGGTGCACCGCTTCTACGACGAGTACTATTTCCGGCCCAAGGCGGCTTTTCGCGTAATCTGGAAGGCAGTCGTCAACCGCGATATTCCGCGCCTTTATGTCGAAGCCAAGGCATTCCTCAAGCTCCGCGCGCAGCGCAACAAGATGGTGAAAGAGGCACGCAGCAACCGGGCAGATCCTCCAGCGCCAGTGGGCGCAGGCGCTTAGGGGCGCATAGGCAGATTACCTAGAGGGCGGCGCAATGCGTCCGCCCTCCTTTTCTTGCGGCTTTCGCAGAAGGACACGCAGTACACGCATGGCGCATCACCATCTAACCCCGCGGCAATACCTGATCCTGGGACTGGTCGCCCTTTGTGCCCCATTGGGCGACACCTGCCTTTCGCGCGGCATGACCCTGCTGCCCTCTATCTCGCTGGCTCATCCGGCTACGCTCATCAGCGCAGTCTTTACTCCATGGATCGCGATTGGAATTGCGCTCTTAATCGGCTTTTTCGCAAGCTATTTGACTGCGCTCTCGTGGGCGGATCTCACCTTTGTTCTGCCGGCGACTGCGTTCGGCAACGTGATCGTCGCCTTTCTCTCGCGCTTCTGGCTGCATGAGCCTATCTCTATCCAGCGCTGGGCAGGAATTGCACTCATCACGGTCGGCGTGGGCTTCGTCGCGAATGGGCCATCGCTGACGGAACAGCCCGCTGTGCAGTCCCGCAAGGATGAGCCACTCGCCGAGGCAATCGCCCAGGAGCAGTTGCGATGACGATTCTCCCGATCGCGTCTCGTCCGGGTCCGTGGGCCGAAACGGCGATGATCGCAGCCATCATCCTCAGTTCAACTACGGGCGAGGTGCTTACTGCCTCGGCAATGAAGTCCATCGGCGACCTCGACGAAATCCGCGCGCGGGCCGGCATAAAGGGCGCAATCCGCGCTGTCCTCACCTGCCCCAGGTTTTTTGCTGGTGTCGGCTTTCTTGCGCTGGCGTTCTTTGCCTTGCTTTTCGCGTTGAACCACATGGATCTGAGCCTGGTGGCTCCAGCCTCTGCGTCCCTTACCCTGGTCACCAACGCCATCGCTGCCAGGTTATTCCTGCATGAGAATGTGGACCGGCGACGCTGGACCGCCGCCGTGCTGGTTTGCATCGGTGTCTACTTCCTGGCCCATTAACCGCAGTCAGGAAGCCATTCCAAGTCCCACCAGGTTTGCCGCGGCAATAATCACAAGCATCCCGGCCCACAAAAGCCGCAGCGGCCGGCCGCCAACCTCTTTCCACTCGCCCAGAGCCAGACCAACCAGCCCGCCGCACAGCACGTAGATGCTCATGTGCAGCATCCAGTTCACGTAGGACAGCCGTTGGGGTATATTGGATGCGCCCCATGCGTAGAAGAAGAACTGCAGATACCACATGATTCCACCCGTCGCTGCCAGCACAGCATTCTTCAGGAGCAAAGGCTGGGGCTGGCCCAGGTCCGCGCGCAAAGACAGTCTCTTCAGCGCCGCCAATCGGATGAAGCAGTAGCTCAGGTTGATGATTGCCCCGCCGCCCATGATGCATACATAACTCGGCAATGCCGCATAGAGCGAACTCACGCCAAGGTGCAGCGCAGCCGCTTCCATCGGTTTGGCCGCATCAATCGCAAACGACATGCCCGAAGAAAAAACTCCGCACATGGCCGCCAACAGTAGACCAAGCCCAAGGTTGAACTCCTGAATCTCGCCCCTCAGTTGCATCTCCTTCTGGTGCCCGGCATAAGAGACGATCGCCACACCTACCAGCGCCACCAGCACTCCGGCAACGGTCAGAAGTCCGCCCCGTGTCGTCACCAGCATCATGCCCTGTCCGTGCAAAAGAGGCGGTGCCAGCGTGCCCACAATCAGCGTTACGCCAATGGCCACGCCAATGCCAAGCGACATCCCGAGGTGACGCATCGTGAGCCCGTAGCTCACATTGCCCACCCCCCACATCGCGCCAAACAAGGCTACCTTCAGCAGCAGGTGCGGTCCCATCGACGCATAAAAGCCGTGAAAATCCGGCAGCAGATAAAGGCTCACGCTAATAGGCAGCAGAATCCAGGAAAATATCCCGGCCACAGCCCAGGTAGTTTCCCAGGACCACTTCTTCACCTTCTCAATTGGCGCGTAAAACGACGCAGCCATTGCTGCACCCATCACGTGCCAGCCAATCCCCGCAATGACTGACGCCATTCCTTCTCCTCAACTCCCTCACTTGACCTCAACCGAGAACGCGTAACTTCCGGCAGGCAGTTCAACCGATCTGTTCGCCACGCGCACCTCCCCACTCTGCAGGAGGGGAACGCCGTCCAGACTGTATCGTGCCGCATCTGCCGCACCCACATCCAGCCGCCCTATTGTATTTGCCGGAATCGTCACATTCCACTCCGCCGTCGATCCCTTCAACGTCCACTTCGAACGAATCACACCATACTGCGATGGGTAACTAAAATCGACGCTCCCCAGCCGCGCATCAAACACCGGATGCAGCGCCACCGTATGGAAGCCTGCGTCCAGCGGCGTGGCATCCACGCCCGCTGCGTAGCGATAAATCCAATCGGCCACCGCGCCATACGCATAGTGGTTATAGGAGTTCATGCTGGGGTCGCTCTTCATCTGGTCGCCGTTCCACCGCTCCCATGTCGTCGTGGCCCCATGTTCGATCAAATAACCCCACGACGGATACTGCGTGTTCATCAGCAGGTGATATGCAAGATCCGCGTGTCCGGACTTCGTCAACTCCTCCAGCAGATACGGTGTCCCCAGAAAGCCCGTAGCCAGCAGTCCTCCATTAACCTCGATTTTGTCTGCCAGCTTTTGCGCGGCAGCCGCGCGCAATTTCTCCGGCAGCAGGTCCATGTGAAGCGCCAACACGTAGCCGGTCTGTGTGTCTCCGCCCTCGCTCTTGGCATTCGGATTGTTGATTTGGCCGAACGGCGAAGGACTATTGTCTGCCCCCGCCACAAACCCGTCTTCATGCACAAACTGCCTCTGAAACGCGGTGCGAATCTTTGCAAACAGCGCCGCATACTTTTGCTCATCCGCCCCGCGCCCGGTCGCACGCGCCATTTCGCGCATCAGCGTCACGTCGTAGGCCCAGTAAGCCGTCGCCACCAGCACCTGGTCCGTGCGTCCCTCCGGCGAGAGCCAGTCCCCAAACGGAATCCCCGAGTTCTTCCAGAGACCATCCGGGTTCGTCTTCTCAATCTGGTCGAGATACCTCTCCATCCCAGCCCAGTTCTGCTCAATCACGCTCGTGTCGCCCGTCTGCAGCCACGAGGTCCACGGAATAATTACGCCTGCATCGCTCCAGCCCGCACCGTAGCCCGTGTTCTCACTCGACGTTCCCGGCGCATAAATGCCGTAGAACGCCGTTTCCGCCTGCGTCCCGCGCATGTCCGCGCCAAACTTCCGCGTGAATGCCGTCAGGTCCATGTTGTAGCTGGCCGTCCGCCAGAAGACCTGCGCATCGGCCATCCAGCCCAGCCGCTCATCGCGCTGCGGACAATCGGTTGGGACGCCCACGAAGTTCGACCGCTGCCCCCACAGGATATTGCTCCACAGTTGATTGATCATCGAGCTGCCCGTCTTCAACTGCGCGGCAAACACCGCATCCGTGTGCATCACGAGAGCAGTTACAGCGTCTTTGGCCGGCGCGGCAGGCAGCCCTGTCAACTCTGCATAGCGAAAGCCGTGAAACGTGAATTGCGGCGTAAACTCCTCTTCGCCAGTACCCGCCAGAGTGAAGTCGTCCGCCGCCTTGGCCGTGCGCAAATTATCCGTGTAGAGTGTCCCGTCGTCATTCAGAATCTCCGCGAAGCGCAGCCGCACCACGGTACCCGCCGGTCCGGCAACCCGCACCCGCTCAACGCCCGCAAGGTTCTGCCCAAAGTCGTACACGTATACACCCGGCCTGGGCTCCGTCATGCGCACAGCGGACACCACGCGCTCGACTCGAATCGGCGGAAACTCCTGCGCCTCAATCTTCACTGCGGCGGGTTCAACCGTCTGCGCGGGCTTCCATCCTGCCCCGCTGAAGCCCGCCGTGGCCCACTCCGGCTCAAGGCGTCGCGCATCCTGGCTTTCGCCGTCATACAGTTCCGCGTGCAGAATGTAGGATCGGCTCGCCTGCCAGTCCGCATCCGTCCGTACCCACTCCACGCTGCCGTCTTCGTGCTCAATCCGCAACTGTGCCCGCAGCGCCGGCGGCGTCACGCCATAGTTATTCGGCTGCTGAAACCACTCCAGCGGCGTCGCATACCAGCCCGGCGCCAGCAGCGCACCCAACGCATTTTCACCCTGCTTCAGCAGCGCCGTCACATCGTAGGTCTGATACAGCACCCGCTCGCGATAGTCAGTCCATCCAGGCGCCATCTTATCCGCACTCACAGGCTTACCGTTCAGGAACATCTCGTAAGCGCCCAGCGCCGTCGCATAGAGCCGCGCAGATTTTACGGAGGTCTTCACATCGAACTCATGCCGTAGCGCCTTCACCGAGTCAGGAATCCATGGGTGTCCAAGTGGCGGGCTCGTCGGTCCCCGTTCCTGCGTCCACTCCACCGCCGCCTTCCATCCCGCGTCATCGAAATTCTTTCCACGCCAGCCATCTACCGGGTGCTCGGCTGTCTTCCAGGATGTATCGCTCGCAAAGGTTGCCACCGAGCCATCGGGGTACTCCACCACCAGAGTCGCGATGACCGGCGGAGCGTCTTCGGTGGCCATGCCATTTGGATTGGCCACGTAATGCACCGTCTCGATCGCCAGAGAGTTCGCGCCCACTGCCAGCTTCCCGGCCACATCCGCGCGCACAAGCTTCTTCCATGGCATCTGCTTCCACGCAGGCAGAGGATCGCCCGCCAGCACTTGCATTCCGTTTACCCACGCGGATACCGTGTCCTGCCCCGTCGCATAGAGCGTGGCACGACGCACCGGCTTCGTCACCGTCACCGATGCGCGATAGGCAAACCGCTGCTCGCTTCCCTTCTCCGCCGCCACTGCCTTCGCATCCAGGTTCGCAATCCAATGCGCAGGGGCATGGCGAACCGCGGCCTCTCCTGCCGTCTCATATCCAATCCATGCCGCATGCCAGGCATCCTGCCGCAGCAGGCCCGTCTCCCACCAGGTCACATCGCTGGCTGCATAAGCCCTGTGCGCCGCGTCCCACACACGTACCCGCCAGAAGTACCGAGTGCTCGCCTTGAGCGCCGGACCGCCATACACCACGTTGAGCGACTGCGCGCTCTCCACGCGCCCGGAGTCCCACACATCGGCATAGCTCTCCTGAAGCATCTCCGCAGTCGAAGCAACCTGCACCTCATACGCCGTCTGCCGAGCCCCGCGCGCGGCGTCCTGCAGTTGCCAGGAGAAGCGAGGCGTCGCGTCATCCATGCCAAGCGGAGCCGTCAGATTGTCCACCCGAAGCGCCACCGGCCCTGCGGAGCCGGCCGATTCCTGCGCCATCATCGGCCACGACGCAGCACCCATCAGCATCCCCAGCAACACGCCGCACCCAACTTTCATCTTCAACCCCTGCCTTTTCGCGTCAACAAAGAATCCCACACATCCTGCGCCCTGTGCAGAGTACCCCGCAAGGCATGCCTCACGGCTCACCGCACACTCCCGTATTTACCAAATGAAATAATTTCCCAGTAGAAGAAACATATTGAAATCACTCGGTCTCTGTCAAAGACTTTCCTTGGGTACGTCTGCGACATATCGTCCGTCGCTTCCCCGGAGGGCAACCCGGGCAATGCCCTTTGCGCTATACACTCGTTGCATGGGCCTCAGCCTCTATGCTGCCACCACCAGCCAGGGCAAGCTGCGCGACTTTGCCGCCGCCGCTGCCGCACATTCGATTGAGGTTGCGTCGCTCCCTCGCCTCGGTAAGATACCTGCTCCTGAAGAGAACGGCGCGACATTCGCCGCCAACGCCACTCTCAAGGCCGTCTACTACTCGCGATATGCCCCTGGAGCTTTGGTTCTCGCCGACGACTCCGGCCTTGAGGTGGATGCGCTCGACGGCGCACCCGGCGTTCGCTCCGCGCGCTTTGCCGCCGACGCAGGCCTCACTGACTCTCCCGACGCCAACGACAACACCGACGTCTGGAACAATATGGTGCTGCTGCAACGGATGGCTGGAGTGCACCCCGCCCAGCGCACCGCACGCTACCGCTGCGTGCTGGTCGCAGCACGCGACGGTCAACCGCTTTACACCGCCGAAGGCGCAGTCGAGGGGCAGATCCTCGACGCACCGCGCGGAACCGGCGGTTTTGGCTACGACCCTCTCTTCTATCTGCCCGATCTCGACCGCACCATGGCCGAACTCGATCTCGAAACCAAGCACGGCTTCAGCCATAGAGGACGCGCCTTCGCAGCTCTGCTCGCCCAGATGAAAATCTGACGGCTCAATTCAATGGATATTGACCTCGTCGCAAGCCCAGCTCACCCCGCCTTGACGGTCACTCGCCGGGAACCCAATAATGCAATAGGAACAACACATTTCTTTTCATCTGCGAATACGCACAAACTGCCTCGTTCCATAGCCTCCTAGGAGCTGCGACTTTCATGGCAACCGCTCAAAATCCTTCCACGCCCACCATGCGTCCGGGCGTTCAGCCGCTGCGCGCCGGCCAGGGAACCACCTTCCTCTGGCGCAAGCTGCATTCGCTGCTGGGCATCGTTCCCATCGGCGCTTTTCTCCTCGAGCACCTGCTCTCCAACTTTGAGGCGCTTAAGGGACCGGCCGCTTATGGAGCGCAGGTCAGGTTCCTTAACTCTCTGCCGCTTGTGCGCGTGCTGGAGTGGGTCTTCATCTTCCTGCCCATCCTCTATCACGGCCTCTACGGCGTCTACATCTGGCTCCGCGGCAAGTCCAATATCGTCTACTACCCCTGGGCCGGCAACTGGATGTACACCGCCCAGCGTTATACCGGCCTCATCGCCATCCTCTATATCGGCCAGCATGTTCTGCGCCAGCGCTTCATGGGCATCAGCCTGCCGGAAAATCCCGGCGCAGCATTCGCCAAGGTACAGCACGAATTGGCCAACCCCTGGATGCTTGCCGTCTATATCATCGCCATGATCGCCATCTGCTGGCACTTCGCCTACGGCATCTGGCTTTTCGCCGCCAAGTGGGGCATCACTCCCGGCACAACCGCTCGCAAGCGCTTCGGTTACATCTGCGCGGCTTTCGGGCTGGCCCTCGCCATCATGGGCCTGGCCAGCATCTGGGCTTTTGTCGGCCCCACGTACAGAAATGCGCCGGACATTGCGCCTCTCTCATACTTTGCCGCACCGGTACATGCCGGATCGCATACCGTTTGAAACACGGACGTCAGCCCGCAACGGGTCTCTGATCTCTGATCGCTGACCCCTGATCTCGGAAAGGGAATCTACTCCATGGCATCACCCAGAATCATTGTGGTTGGCGGAGGCTTGGCGGGTCTGGCGGCGGTTATCAAAATCGCTGAGGCCGGCGGCTCCGTGGACCTGTTCTCGATCGTTCCGGTCAAGCGTTCTCACTCCGTTTGCGCGCAGGGTGGCATCAACGCAGCTAAGGACCTGAAGGGCGAGGGCGACAGCACCGACAAGCACTTTGACGACACCATCTACGGCGGCGATTTCCTCGCCAACCAGACCCCCGTCAAGGCCATGTGCGAAGCAGCGCCCGGCATCATCGACCTTCTCGACCGCATGGGCGTGCCCTTTAACCGCACCCCGGAGGGCCTCCTCGACTTTCGGCGCTTCGGCGGCACGCTCTATCAGCGCACCGCGTTCGCAGGCGCCACCACCGGCCAGCAACTCCTCTACGCTCTCGATGAGCAGGTCCGCCGTCACGAGGCCGAAGGCAAGGTAACAAAATACGAGGGATGGGAGTTTCTTTCCGCCGTCCTCGACTCGAAGGGTGTAGCCCGCGGCATCACCGCCCTCGATTTGCGCACCATGGAACTCCGCTCCTTCCCCGCGGATGCCATCATCCTGGCTACGGGCGGCATCGGCGCCATCTTTGGCAAGAGCACCAACTCCGTCGTCTGCACCGGCTCCGCGCAGTCCGCCATCTTCCAGCAGGGCGCCTACTACGCCAACGGCGAGTTCATCCAGGTCCACCCCACGGCCATTCCCGGTGAGGACAAGCTACGCCTCATGTCGGAGTCGGCACGCGGAGAAGGCGGCCGCGTCTGGGTGCCGCGCAAGCCCGGCGACAGCCGCCCTGCAAAGCAGATTCCCGAAGCCGAGCGATTCTATTTCCTGGAAGAGTGGTATCCCAAATACGGCAACCTCGTCCCCCGCGACATTGCCACACGCGCCATTCACAGGGTGGTTTACCAGGAGGGCCTCGGCATCGACGGCCAGCCCATGGTCTACCTCGACCTCACCCACATTGACCGCGCCACCCTCGACCGCAAGCTCGGCGGCATCCTCGAGATTTACGAGAAGTTCGTCGGCGTTGACCCCCACGTTGAACCCATGAAGATCTTCCCCGGCATGCACTACACGATGGGTGGCATCTGGGTCGACTTCAACCAGATGACCAACATCCCCGGCATCTTCGCCGCCGGGGAGTGCGAATACCAGTACCACGGCGCTAACCGCCTTGGCGCAAACTCGCTCGTCAGTTGCATCTTTGGCGGATTCCATGCCGGACCGAACGCACTCAACTACGCAAAGAACCTGTCCGCAGTCGAGGGAGACGGCGGTCACGCGGCCGAGCTCGCCCGCCAGGCGGAGATCAACTCCAAACTCATAAAGAACGAAGGCGGCGAAAATCCCTTCAAACTGTGGCGCGAGCTGGGCCAGATCATGACCGAGCACGTCACCGTGATCCGTTTCAACAAGGGTTTGCAAAAGGCTGACGAGAAGATTGTCTCGCTCATCGAGCGCTACAAGCGCATCAATCTCAGCGACAAAAGCCAATGGGCCAACACCAGCTTCGCCTTTGCGCGCCAGTTGAAGAACATGCTTGAGATCTCGCGGGTCGTTACGCTTGGCGCGCTCCAGCGCGACGAGTCCCGAGGCGCGCACTACAAGCCCGATTTCCCCGACCGCAACGACGAGAAGTTCCTCAAGACCACCAAGGCCAGCTACTCCGGCGACGTCGTCGGACCGCGCTTTGAGTTCGAAGAGGTCGACACCCAGTACATCAAGCCGCGCCCGCGCCGTTACGACGTGGCCAAATAGCTCAGGGGAGAACGATGGCAAACAAGACCGTGCAACTTGAAATCAAGCGTCAGGCCACCCCCGACGCGCCTGCCGTGTGGGAGAAGTTTGATCTCGAATGGCGCCCCGGCATGAACGTGACCAGCGCGTTGATGGAGATCGCCGCCAACCCGGTCACCGCCGACGGGCGCTCCACCACTCCGGTCACCTACGACTCCAACTGCCTTGAGGAGATCTGCGGCTCCTGCGCCATGCGCATCAACGGCAAAGCTCGCATGGCCTGCTCCGCATTGGTTGAGAATCTCGAGCAGCCCATCCGCATCGAGCCGCTCTCCAAGTTTCCGCTCGTGCGCGACCTGCAGGTCGACCGCTCCGTCCTCTTCGAAAACCTCAAGGCCGTCAAGGCGTGGGTCCCGATCGACGGCACCTACGACCTGGGCGCAGGCCCGCGCCTCTTTCCGCAGGACCAGGAAGTCAACTACCCGTTATCGAACTGCATTTCCTGCACCTGTTGCATGGAGGTTTGTCCGCAGTTCAATGAGGAGACAGGGTTTGTCGGCGCAGCTACCATCGCCCAGGTCAGGCTCTTCAATAATCACCCCACCGGCAAGGTGCTCAAGGAAGAGCGTCTCCGTGCCCTGGCCGGCGATGGCGGCATCCAGGAATGCGGCTACGCCCAGAACTGCGTTGAGGTCTGCCCCAAGCAGCTCCCGCTCACCGATGCCATCTCAGACGTCAGCCGCGAAGTATTGCTGCAGAAGGCCAAGGACTTCCTGCGGGGGTAGAGCGCTACGCTTTCAGAAAGGGCGCGGCTTCAGCCGCGCCGTAAGCGCGGCACAAAATTCCTGCCTTTAGTCTGCAAGGAAGTCTCACCCCGGAACAGACGACCAGCTCAACCGTTGACATGTCTTTTTTTGACTGCAGCGGCTTCGGCTTGGAACTTCATACAGACGTCCTTACATCCCCGGATAGAAACCCGCAATCCACCCCTGCAGCAGCGCCGGGAAGCACCCCAGCAGCACCACCGCCACCGCAATGAGCAGTAACACCGCAAGCGTCGTCGGATGCACGGGGATTGCCGTCTCGTCGACCGCCGGCAGGACGTAGGCCCGCTTCAGAACCTGCAGATAGTAGTAGAGGCTCACCGCGCTCATGGCCACCGCCAGCGCCACCAGCACCAGTGCGACCCCTGAATGTTGCACACTCAGCACCGCTGCAAACAAGTTGAACTTGGCCCAGAAGCCCACCAGCGGCGGAATCCCTGCGAGCGAAAGAAAGAGAACCAGCAGCACCGCGGCAAGCAGCGGGCTGCGCTTGTGCAGTCCGAGGAACGCGTCCAGCCGGCTACTGCCCGTCGCGCGTTCCACCACTCCCACCACGCCGAAGGCTCCAATCGTCGTCAGCCCGTAGGTCAACACGTAATAGAGAATCGCCGCGGCGCTGAGCGAGGAATACGAGAAGAATGCCAGCCCCAACAAAATGTAACCGGCATGAGCCACTGCCGAGTATGCCAGCAACCGGCGCACATTCACCTGTGCCAGCGCAGCCAGATTGCCCACTACCATCGAGACCGCGGCCAGCACCACCAACAGTTCCGACCATGCATTGCGGAAGCCCAGGTAGACCGGTTGCGGATTCAGATGGATACCAGCGACCGCCTCAACCTTTCCAGGCATCCCGTCGAACAGATGCACCGCGGCCGTTCCAATGCTGATCAGCAGCGCAAAGCTCGCCACCTTTGACACCGACGCGATAAACGCAGCCGCCGGCGCAGGCGCACCTTCATATGTATCCGCCACCCAAAGGTGGAACGGCGCCGTCGCGACCTTGAAGCCCAGTCCTGCCGCAATCATCACCAGCGCCACATACATCAGCGGAGCCGCATGGTAAGCGTTCCCGCCATACAGCGCCAGCATGATCTGGTGCAGGCTCGTCGTGCCAGTAATGCCGTAGAGGTAGCTGAAACCAAACAGAAGAAATGCCGCCGACATGCCGCCGAAGAGGTAATACTTCATCGCGGCTTCTGCGCTTGCTCCCGACCTTTTCGCAAACGCGGTCAGGATATACAGACCCAGACTTAGCAACTCCAGCCCGATAAAGATCACCAGCAGGTCTTGCGCCGCCGAAATCAACAGGCCGCCCGCCGCTGCCATCAGCACCACTGCCACGTATTCGCCCACATGGCGCGTGAACTCTGCCTCGATCAGCAGCAGTAGCGTCAGCGCCGTCAGCGCCAGAATCCCGATCTGCGCTGCCGTAGCCGTGCAGCCGCCCGCAAGAAGAAGTTCCCCGGTGCCCGGATAGCTCAACCCGCCCAGCGGTTCCATCGGCACCATCCACAGTGCTGCTGCGCAACCCGCCACGCCCAGCAATGCCGCCGTCCCAGCTCGAACGGTCAACGCTGCCTTGCGCAAAAAGCCAAGGTCAACCACCAACACCAGCAGTGCCGCAATCTCAAGCGCCGTCTCCGGCAATGTCGCGCGGAAGAGTTCCAGATAGTTCATTGCAACCCTCCCGCAAGCAGCGCCCTGACCGCCGGCTCAATCGCATCTAGCAGAACCCGCGGATAGAGCCCCACCGCAAGGGTTGCCGCGCCCAGCAGCGCCACTCCGGCCATCTCCGGCCACGTGATCGCCGCCAGCTCGTGACCCGGCTCATGCAGGTGCGGACCGGGCGGCGCATCGCTGAAGAATGCTTTCTGCATGGCTCGCCAGGTATACGCCACCCCAACCACGATGCCGACGCCCGCCACAATCGTCCACCAGGGTCTGGCGATCCACGCGCCCACAAGCACCTGCAGCTCCGCCACAAATCCCGAGAAGCCCGGCAGCCCCATCGACGCCATCCCCGCAATCACGAAAGCCCAGGCCGCAAACGGCAGTCTTTTGGAGAGGTGCATCGTCTCCAGTTCCGCCAGTTGCCGCGTGTGCGTGCGCTCGTACACAATGCGCCCGACGATCGCGAACAGAAGTCCCGCAATTACGCCGTGCGAAAACATCTGCAGCACCGCGCCGGTCATGCCAATCTGGTTCAGCGTCATCAGACCCAGCAGCACAAAGCCCATGTGGCTCACACTCGAGTAGCCAATGACAAACTTGAAGTCCGTCTGGGCCAGAGCCACCAGGGCGCCATACACAATTCCGATCACAGCCAGCAGCGCAAACACATCGCGCCATGAGCCGATGCCCAGCAGCGTGAATCCCCACGGGTCCATACCGTGGGGAAAGACCGACATCGCCACTCGCAGGCAGCCATACGCGCCCAGTTTCATCACCACGCCGGCCAGCAGCATCGAGGCGGCAGTGGGCGCGGCCACATGGCCCGTCGGCGCCCAGGTGTGGAACGGCCACATGCCCGCCAGAATCCCAAAGCCTATAAACACCAGCGGAAATGCCCACATCTGGAAGCTCACCGGCAGTCCCGCATGCGCCAGATCCACCAGTCCCGTCGAGCGACTGCCTGAGGCCGCATACGCGGCCAGCAGGCCGATCAGTACCATCGCCGAGCCTACAAACGAGTAGAGTGCCAGCTTCATCGCTCCATACTCCCGGCGTGTCGATCCCCAGATCGCAATCAGGAAGTACTTGGGCACAATGGCAATCTCATAGAACACGAACAGCAGGAACAGGTCGAAGCTGAGAAAGACTCCGTACACCCCGCCGATCAGCGCCAGATAGAACGCGAAGAACTGGTTAGTGCGGATCTCAATGTTCCAACTGAAGAGCACGCCCGCCACCGCTGCCAAGCCTGTCAATAGCACCAGCACCAGGCTGATGCCATCGGCCGCCAGCAGATAGTGAATCCCCATCGACGGAACCCACGGAGCGTCCACGATCGTAAAGCGCGCAAAATGATCTGGCATGCCTGCCGCAAACCCCAGCACCGCGAGCGCAAGTCCGCTGAGCGCCACGGCGAGCGCCAGCCAGCGCGAAAGTGCAGGTCTGCCCTTGGGCAGCAACGCCTGCAATAGCGCCCCGGCAAACGAGAGATAAATCGTCCAAGCCAACATCTACAGCGGGTCTCCAGTTACCGTACAACGTAGCCAATCGGGTTGAGCGGCTTTCGATCCCAGAAGAAAGCCGCCTTGCAAAATTCCAGAAACACCATGACGCACTGGAGTGCCGCTCTTTAAAATTTCCAGTGCGCCAGCAGGTTCACCACCGTCGGATTCACGCTGTCCACGATCAGTTGAGGCAAAAGGCCAATCAGCAGCATGAGGCCGATGACCGGAGCCATCGCCAGTCGTTCTCCACCGTGCATATCCGTGAAGTTCGCCCACTTCTCCGGCAGCGGTCCGGTAAACACCTTCTGGATCACAGTCAGAATGACCGCCGCCGTCACCAGCAGCCCGAGAATCGAAATCGAGGCGGCCACCCACGTAAGCGGGAAGACGCCGCGGAAGATTAAAAATTCACCCACAAATCCGTTCAGTCCCGGCAGGCCCAGCGAGGAGAACAATGCAATCCCCATCAGCCCGGCCAGCACCGGCGCAGGTTTGCGCAGGCCGCCAAAGTGGTCGATTCCCCGCTCGCCGCCGCTCCGCTCCTGCAGCATGGCTACAAACCAGAACAGCGCTGCAGCTGTCACGCCGTGGTTGAACATCTGCAGGATCACGCCATTCAGCGCCGCCGCCTGGCTCGTTTGCGCCGCCGTCCCTGTTGCAGGCACAGCAATCGCGAAAATGCCGAGCAGACAATATCCCAGGTGGTTCACAGAGGAGTACGCGAAGACGCGCTTCAGGTCTTTTTGCGCCGCGGCGGCCCACGCGCCCATCACCACCGTCAGCACCGCCAGCGTCAGCAGCGGAGTCCGGATCTGCGCAATTTGGTGGCCGAAGAGCGGCAGTGCAATTCGCAGCAGGCCGTAGACGCCCATCTTTGACATTGCCCCCGTCAGCAACATCGTCACCGGTGAGGGCGCCTCGGAATACGCCGCTGGCAGCCAGGTGTGGAACGGCATCAGCGGCACCTTCACCGCAAAGCCCGCTAGAACGCCCACCGCCAGCCACATCATTACGGGACCTAGATGCGCCGTCACTGCCTGTTCCAGCGCTCCTGTCGCGGCCATCGTCGTCAGGCGCTCAAAATCCATGCTGCCGGTCGAGAGAAACACCGCCAGAAATGCGAGGAGCAAGGCCACGCTGCCAGCCATGGTGTAAACAAAGAACTGCGTCGCCGCCGGCCCGCGCTTCGCCCCGCCCCACAGCTTGATCAGGAAGAATGCCGGAATTAGACTCAGCTCCCAGAACAAAAACCAGTGGAAGAAATTCAGTGCCGTAAACGACCCGAACAGTCCGGCTTCCAGCAGCAGCACCAGCGCAAAATAAAGTCCCGGCTGCCGGTGTACCCGATGCGCCGCGTCCACACTCATCAGCGTCACAATGGCGGAGAGCACGAGCATCAACGCGCCCAGCCCGTCCACTCCCAGGTGATACTCGATGCCCAGGGACGGCGCCCATGCCGCACGCTCCACCAGCCCAATCGAGCCATCCGCAGGCAGCTTTGTCCACACCGTCAGCGCCAGAGCCAACCCCGCCAGCGTCGTCGTGAGCGCCACGCCGCGCGCATGTTTGCCCGAAAACAGCGCAACGGCCGCCCCCACCACGGGCAGCACGGTCAGCAGCGTCAATAATGGAAATCCGTTCATCCTCGGCTGCTCCAGATCAGAATCACGATCAATGTCACCACCCCTAGCGCCAGCAACCGCAGGTAGCTCTGCACACGGCCCGACTGTACCCGGGCCACCAACCCGCCGCCCGCGGAGAGTTCCTCACAGCTTTTGTCAAAGCCGCCATCTACCCAGTGCACATCGAGCAGCCGGTTCAATTGCGCCCATCCGCGGAACAGGAGCGCAACGCCGGCCACTACCCCGCCCCACACTCGGCGGTCAAGCCAGTCCGCAACTCGTGCCCACCACGTGTAGAACGCAATCACCGTCACGCCGTACAACTCATCGACATACATCCGGTCGCGCAGTAAAGCCCAAACAGGTGGCATTGCGCGCTCCAGCGTGTCCGGCACATCAGCATCGGGGGATTTGTTGCCATAGAGCCACCAGCCCAGTCCCAGCCCCAGAAAAACCACCAGCGTCGACGTCAGCATCAGCGGCATCAGGCCCGGCTCGCTGAATCCGGCCAGATCGAACCCAGCCGCGCGGTCACCAAGAAAGGCCTTGAACCACGGCCAGGCTGGCGTGCCGATCACTCCCAGCGCGATCGCAAAAAAGGCCAGAATCTTCAAGGGCGCTGTCATCACCGCAGGGCTTTCATGCGCATGTCCATGCCCGCGCCATGTGCCGAAAAACACATAACTCACCTGCCGCGTCATGTAGAACGCTGTTAGCAGCGCACCAAGCACCAGCATGTAGAATGGTCCCTTCGCCACGCTCCAATGCTGGGCCGCTTCCAGAATGCCGTCCTTGCTCCAGAACCCCGAGAACAGCAGCGGAAACCCGCACAGCGCCAGCATGCCGATGGTGTAAGTCAGGAAAGTCGCCGGCATCTCCGACTTCAATCCGCCCATCCTGCGCACATCCTGTTCTTCGTGGCAGCCGTGAATCACTGAGCCCGCGCCCATGAAGAGCAGCGCCTTGAAGAAAGCGTGCGTAATCAGGTGGAACATCCCCACCGCTACGCCGCCCATCCCCAGGCCCGCCATCATGTAGCCCAGTTGCGAAACCGTCGAGTACGCAAGAATGCGCTTGATGTCGTTCTGCGCCACCGCGATCAGAGCCGCAAATACCGCCGTTGATGCGCCCACCCATGTCACCACAGTCAACGACGCCGTCGTTCCACCCGTCAGCGCGCCAGCATGCATCAGCGGATACACGCGCGCAATCAGATAAACGCCCGCCGCTACCATCGTCGCCGCGTGTATCAGAGCAGAGACCGGCGTCGGGCCCTCCATCGCATCCGGCAGCCATACATGCAGCGGAATCTGGCCGCTTTTGCCTGCCGCGCCGGCAAAGATCAGCAGACCAATCGCACCCGCCGCGGTCAGACCCAGCGCCGAGGGTGTCGCCAGCAGCCCGCCCAGCGCAAGAGGCTCCATCGAGCCCGAGCCGCCGTTATAGAACAGCAGTGTGCCCGTTTGCGCGAACAGCCAAACTATCCCAAGCAGGAAAAATACATCGCCCACGCGCGTGGTCAGAAAGGCCTTTTTCGCCGCCGCAGAGGCTGAGGGCTTCTGGTACCAGAAGCCGATCAGCAGGTACGACGTAAGCCCTACTAGCTCCCAGCACATAAACAGCAGCAGCAGCGAGTTCGAGATCACCACGCCCAGCATCGCCCCGCCAAACAGCGCCAGAAAGCAGAAAAAGCGTGTGAAATTCTCGTCGTGCTCCATATAGCCGACGGAATAGATGAAGATCAGCAGGCCTACAAAGCAGACCATCACCATCATCACTGCTGCAAGCGGATCCAGCACCCAGCCCAGATCTACGTGCGCCGCGCCTACCTGCATCCAGGTAAAGTTCACCGTCTCGCGCACGGCCACATGATTCATCCATCCGGCCACCACGTGCGCAAAGGCCGCCAGGGCCACCAGGAGCGACACGCTCAGAGACCCGATCGCCAACCCGGCAGCCAGCTTGCGCCGGGGTTGCTTCAGCAGCGCGATTACGCCTGAGGCCATCATTGGAAGCACCGGAATCAGCCACAACACGCGCGCAACCGAAGACACAACACATACGTTGCCCGGATGAAAGGCGGCTGTCATCTCTTCCTGCATTAACATCCGCTCACCCCTTCATCCTGTTCATCTGGTCCACATCGACCGTCTTGGCATGGCGATGAATCTGAATCACAAGGCCCAGTCCCACTGCTGCTTCCGCCGCCGCCACGGCAATTGAAAAGATCGCAAACATCATCCCCGTCAACACCTCTGGATGCGGCCCATAGCGCCAGAAGGCAATCAAATTCAAATTCGCCGCGTTCAGCATCAGCTCGATCCCGATCAGCACCAGGATCGCGTTGCGCCGCGTCAACGCTCCAGCCAGTCCGATGGCGAACATCAGCGCAGCGACCAGCAAATACCCCGCAAGCGGACTCGCGCCACCGATCACTGGGCACCGTCTTTCTCATGCATGGCGACAATCACCGCGCCAATCAACGCTGCCGTCAGCAGCAAAGCAACAATCTCCAGCGGCAGCACGTAGCGGCTCATCAGCGCCTCGCCAATCTGCCCCACATCAGCCGCTGGCGCCTCTGTCGTCTGCGGCAACCAGGGAGTAGACTCCAGCACGGCCCAGCCAAGAACGGCAAAGACTGCCGCAGCCACGCTCAGTCCCGCCAGCCATGTCCGGCTGAAAACGCCCCCAGCCTTCGGCGTCTCCGCGCTGCGCGTCAGCAGAATTGCAAACACCACCAGGATCGCAACCGCGCCGACATACACCAGAATCTGCACGAAGGCAACAAACTGCGCGTCGAGCTCGAGAAAAAGCAGCGCCAGTCCGGCAAAGGCCACAGTCAGCGATAGCGCGCAATGCACCAGGTTTTTCAACAGCACCGCAGCCAGCGCACCGGCCAACGTCATGGCCGTCAGCACAAAAAACACAACGCTCATCGGCCGGCCCTCCGCGAAATCCTGTCATCACGGTCGATCCCCGCATGGGCCCGCGGAGTAGAAAGACAGGCATGCACTCTTCCCGTTTCACTCCGCATAGCGATATGTCCTCGGCCCAAAATGTTCCCTTCGCATTCCCACGCGGCCCATCAGCACGTACGCCCCCACCACAATCACCATTCCCGCAATCCAGCGCAACCACATATCCGCGACGAAACGCCACTCCGCGGCCACCAGCAGGTTCAGCAGCGTCATGGGCAGCACAAACTTCCAGGCGAAGTTCATCAACTGGTCCTGACGCAGCCGTGGCATCGTCCCGCGCACCCAGATGAAGAAGCAGATCCACACCATCACTTTCGAGAAGAACCAGATCCACGAGGGCACCCAGCTCAGGACCGCCAACGGCGAAGACCATCCGCCCAGAAACAGCGAGGTACCCAGCCCCGCAATCCCGAACATGCCCACGTACTCGCCCAGGAAGAACAGTGCAAACTTGAAGCCTGAATACTCCGTAAAGTACCCGGCCACAATCTCCGACTCGCCTTCCGGAAGATCAAACGGGGAGCGATTTGTCTCCGCCATCGATGCAATGACAAACATCGCAAAGCCCGCCAGCCCCCACGGCTTGAAGACGTTCCAGTGCGCCAGCCCCCACGTATACCGGTTCTGCGCGTCCACAATATCCACCAGCGACAACGACCCCGTAATCATGACCACACCGACGGTCGAAAGCAGGAGCGGCACCTCGTAGCTGATCATCTGGGCCACCGCGCGCATTGCCCCAAGCAGCGAATACTTGTTGCGGCTCGACCAGCCCGCCATAAAGACCGAAAGCTCCGTCGATGCGCCCATGGCGAAAAAGAACAACAGGCTCGCATCCAAATCCACCAGCACCATATTGCGCCCCATGGGCAGCACGGCAAAGCCCATGAACACGGCCACCACCAGCATCAGAGGCGCAATAAAGTGCACCAGTGCATCGGCATTGAACGGCACAATATCTTCCTTGGTCAGTGACTTGATACCGTCCGCTACGGGCTGCAGAATCCCGAAGGGGCCAACGCGATTCGGGCCGTACCGGTTCTGCATGCGCCCCAGCCCCTTCCGCTCCAACAACACCGCAAGCGCAAAGAGCGTGGGATACACAGCGATAATGGCCACTACGCAGAGCAGGACGCCGGACGCCGGCCGCCACGCAGCAGGCAGGTATCCTACCAGCCAATGCAAAAGGAGAACGAAAACCTGATCCGCTTTCTCAAGCATGGCTTACTCCGCCCCTCCTGCCGGTTTCACTGCTGGCGGCTCTGTCTTTGCCGGCGCACCTGCCGCAGGCGCAGCCGCAGCCTTGGCCGCAGCAGCCTCCGCGGCCGCCCTGGCCTTGGCCTCCACCTTGGCCTTTTCTTCCGCCAGCCGCGCATCCACCTCAGCGGCCTCCGTCGGATGAATCGTGTGGTAGTACTCATTCGACTTGGCCAGCTTGCTGCGGTCCAGCAACAATCCGCCAAAACGATCCTCCGTAGCCAACTCAAACACCGTGTCCATCTTGATCGCTTCGAAGGGACAGACCTCCACGCAGATCTGACAGCTCATGCAAACAGAGATATCGATGTCGAATCGCGCTGGATAGATCTGCGGCTTGCCCACGTAGTCCGGCTTTTTGTCCTTGGATTTCTCAATGTAGATGCACTTCGGCGGGCATTCCTTTTCGCAGATCTGACAGGCCACGCAGCGCAGACCTGCCTGCCAGTCCTCCCCGTCGTACACCAGGAAAGGAAAGTCACGCGTCGCCTCAATCGGCGCAATCCGCTCTTCCGGATACTGGACCGTTGTCAATCGGTCTTTGGAGACGTAGCTTCCGGCGAAATTCTTCGCCGTCTCCGCCAGCCCCTTCAGAATTCCCTCACCCAGCAATGTAAACTCCTCAAAAACAGTGATCCGTAATCGGTGCTCAGTGATCAGTAGTTGTCGTGGTTAAGTTGAATGACTTCTGCCCGACCGCCAGGTCACGGAATGATTGTGCCGCCGGTTTGCTTTCCATCGTCCCTTCCACTCCCCGGCCAGCAACCGATCCCTGACCGATGAGCACTGCTTCACCGATCTACTTCTCCCAGAACAATATCCACCGAACCCAGAATCAGAACCACATCCGCCACGTTATGCCCCAGGCACATATCTTCAAGAATCGTCAGGTTCACAAAGCTTGGCGGCCGCACCCGATAGCGATACGGATTCGGCCCTCCATCGCTGATCAGATAAAAGCCCAACTCGCCTTTCGGCGCCTCAATCCGCCCGTAGGCTTCGCCCACCTTCGGCCTGAAGTTGCGAATCTTCGCCTTCGGGTCCATCACCGGCCCGTCGGGTATCTCCTTCAGTGCCTGTTCCAGAATCTTGATCGACTCCCGCAACTCCAGCAGCCGGATCATGAAGCGGTCATAGACATCCCCATGTTCGCCCAGCGGCACCTTGAACTTGAAGCGGTCGTAGATGCTGTAGCGGTCTACCTTGCGGATGTCGTAATTTACGCCCGCGGCCCGCAGGGCTGGCCCTGTCACACCCGCGCTCACCGCCAGTTCCGGCCGCAGCACGCCTACTCCCTGCGTCCGCGCCATCAGAATCTCGTTGGTGCAGAGCAGCTGTTCAAACTCATCCGCAAATTGCGGCAGGCCGGTCACCACTTTACGCACCGCGTCCAGCCACTCCGAGGTCGCGTCCACGCGGCAGCCCCCAAAGCGCATGTAGTTGCACATCATGCGCGATCCGGTCAGCGCTTCAAAAAGATCCAGAATCTTTTCCCGCTCGCGGAACGCATACATCAGCGGAGTCCCGCTGGCACCCATGTCCTGAATCAGAAAGCCGACTGAAAGCGCATGGTTCTGCACCCGGGTCAACTCGCCCACAATCACGCGTAAATACTCGGCGCGCTCGGGAACCTCCTGGCCGGCCAGTTTCTCTACGGCCAACGCATAGGCCCAGTTGTTCGTCAGCGAACAGATGTAATCCAGCCGGTCCGTATAAGGCATGGAAGCAAGGTAGGTGTGTCCCTCGCCCAACTTTTCATGATTGCGATGCAGGTAGCCGAAGACCGGCTTCAATCGCGTAATCCGTTCCCCATCCAGCGCCACATCCATGCGAAACACGCCGTGCGTCGAGGGGTGATGCGGGCCCATGGCCACTTCAAGCAGATCCGTGCCGCTGTCCGGATCCACAACCATCCGTCCATCGAGCCTTGCGTCGCCTATCCCCTGCCCCGCCGCGTATTCCGTCGCAGGATTCGTCATTGCCCGGTCCCTTCCTGCGCAGCCGCCGCGGCCTGCTGCGCTGCGCGGTGCGCCTGCGCCCTGGCAAGCACCTCGTCGTGCGGGGTCGGCTCGTATTCAAAATCGTCCGGCGCTACATAATCCCGCCGCATCGGGTGGTCTTTGAATCCATCCCACATCAGGATCCGCCGCAAATCGGGATGCCCCTTGAACACCACGCCGTAGAGATCAAAAATCTCGCGCTCCTGAAACTCCGCCGACCGCCATACCGGCGTCAGCGAGGGAAGATCCACCCGGTCACTTCTGTTTCCTGTCCGCATCCTCAAAACAACCGGACCGTGGCTCCTGGCCATAGAAAAAAGGTGATAGACCACCTCAAGGAATCCCGGTTCCACGCGCTTCCGCGTCTCTTCCACGGTTTCTTCCGCCGTCTGCTCCACGCCGTCCACTGTCTTCGTCACCGCGCGAGTCACCTTCACCTTCTCGGCGATCTCCTTGTCCGGCCAGTCCACTCCTGTCACGTTCGACAGATAATCCAGCGCAAGCTCCCCGTCGTCGCGCAGAAACGTCGCCACCTCTACCGCGGTCTCCGGCTTCAGCCGCAGCGAGTGCTCACCACTGGGTGCGGGATTCGGTACGATCTCCACCCCGGCGCCCGGCACCGCCGCTTCGATGGCTGCCTGAATCTCTTCCAAGGTCTTCATCAGCGAATCACCACAGGCACGGTCCAGACATTCTTGTTCGCCGCCGGCTCCAGGTCGTGTTCGCCCTGCGCAGGGACAGGAAACTCTCCGGGCGCATCGGCGTCCAGATGCCGAGGACGGCCCTCGCCCGTCAACGGCTGCGCGTCGATCTTCTTCTGCAGCGCCATAAACGCCTCCAGCAGTGCCTCGGGGCGCGGGGGACAGCCCGGAATATGTATATCCACCGGAATATAGCGGTCGATCCCCTTCAGCACGTTGTACCCTTGCTTGAACGGCCCGCCCGAAATGGCGCACGCGCCCATCGCGATCACATAGCGCGGCTCTGCCATCTGGTTATAGAGGCGTACCACCTGCGGAGCCATCTTCTTCGTTACCGTGCCGGAGATGATCATCATGTCCGCTTGCCGCGGGGATGGCCTGAAAACTTCCGCACCGAAGCGCGCCAGATCGTATCGAGCCATGGTCGTGGCGATCATCTCGATCGCACAGCATGCCAGCCCAAAGTTCATGGGCCACACGGAACTGCGGCGGCCCCAGTTGTAAAGCTCCTGGAGAGTCGTCACGAAGACGCCCTGCTTGCCGAGTTCGATTTTCAGTCCTTCATCCACAGCCATCGCCAGTTCCCTATTCCGTACTCGCTGTTCCCCGCTTCTTCAGGCCCAGACCAGCACGCCCTTGGCCCATGCCCAGGCCAGACCCTCCACCAGCAAAAGAACAAACACCAGCATTGAAACGCATGCCGCGGTGTCCAACCCCATAAACGCCACCGCAAACGGCAGCAGAAAGACCGCTTCCACATCAAAGATAAGAAAGATGATGGCGTAAAGGTAGTAGGCCGAGCGGAATTGCACCCACGCATCGCCCTTTGACTCCAGCCCGCACTCATAAATAGCGTTCTTGATTGGATTCGGCTTCGCCGGCGAGTACACCACGCGCCAAAGCCACGCCAACCCAAGCGGCGTGAGACCAAACCCCAACGCCACCACAAACAGAACCGCAAGAGAAAAATAAGGATTAGAGGCCATGACAAAAATAGAACCTACTGCAACACCGTACCAGTTTGAGGGGGACTTTGGCTAAGTGGATGTGAGCTGGAGCACACCTTCCAAGGCCATTTTCTCCCCGTTCATCCCACGTCGTGAACCGTTGGGTGCAAATCCGCTAACCTGTCATGTAAACACGCTTCGCTCCGCTCACACAACCTGTGCCCGCTCCGCCTTTTGATGCGGGTCCTCCACCTTTTGATGGACGACATATCATCCCAGTCGCCTGCTACTGTTTTTATGCATCCCATCCCTGCAGATATCAGGATGCGAAATTGCAGAGTTTCCCCCGGAGATCACAGCCCCATGTTCATGACCGCGCCGCGCCGATGGATACCGACTGCTTTCTTTATCTCCCTGTCACTCGCCACCGTCTCGGGACTCCACGCTGCCCCCGGTCCTGCACCCGCTGCATCCCCGGTCGCCTCTCCAGCCGCATCGTCCACCACCGCAACGACAAACCAGCCCCTCGCCGACTACGCTACCCACCTCCCCATCACCGGCCCCACCACCCAGTTCCACGACTCCGTGGCCTCTCGCTACAACTACGCCTTTGGCAAAGACACGCCGTTTCTGCCTTCCAACGCCACCTCCGCCAATGGCCAGTTCGTCAGCCCCAAAAGCTTTTACACCGCCGAGTACTGCGGCCACTGCCATCAGCAGGCCTACGCCGAGTGGCGCCAGTCCGTCCACTCCAACGCCTTCCGCAATCCCTGGTATCTCAAGAACGTCAACATGCTCATCGACGAGAAGGGTGTCCAATACTCGCGCCACTGCGAGGGCTGCCACAATCCCGTCGCGTTACTCTCCGGCGATCTCTCCCAGGGCATGCCCAAGAAACGCCCCTTCGAAAATGAAGGCGTCACCTGCTCCACCTGCCACTCCATCCAGGCCGTCGACACGACAGGCACCGGCAGTTACATCATGGGCGTCCCCGCCGTCCTCGTCGACGACAACGGCGCGCCCATCACCGGCCCAGTCCCCGATGCGGAGATCCTCGCGCATCTTGACCGCCACTCCAAGGCCGTCATGCGCCCCATTTACAAAACACCTGAGTACTGCGCCTCCTGCCACAAGGCCGCCATCCCCCGCACAATGGACGACTACAAGTGGCTCCGCGCATTCTCCGTCTACGACGAGTGGCAGGGCTCAAGTTTCGGCAAGCAGTCCCCGCTTCCCTTCTACCGTAAAGACGTCGTCTCTGACTGCCAGACCTGCCACATGAAGGCCACGCCCACCATCGACGGCGTCTCCGAACCCGGCGCCAAAGACGGGCAGTTCCGCAATCACCGCTGGGTCGGCGGCAACTCGCTCATGCCCGCCTACTACCACTACGATGAGCAGGCCCAGAAGCTCGTCGACTTCCTCCAGCACGGCTTCGATGGCAAAGGCGTCCTCAACGTCGACCTCTTCGCCCTCGAGAGCGAAAGCGCAGAAGCCACGCCTAAGGATCAGGTCCTCATCGCGCCCCTTGGCCTCACCAGCTTCTCGCTCGCGCCGGGCGCCACCCTCATTGCAGACGTTGTCATCCAGAACAAAGGCATCGGCCACTCCCTCATCCCCGAGCAGCGCGACTTCTACGAGGCATGGGTCAACTTCACTGTGAAAGACAGCGCCGGCAAGACTCTCTCCGAGAGCGGCTTCATCCAGCCCGACGGCAATCTCGACCCCTCCGCCCACTCCTTCACTAACCGCCTCATCAACAACAAAGGCGAGCTGAACGACATCCATCAGATATGGCACAACCGCGTTCTGGCCTATAACAACGCCCTCCAGTCCGGCCGCTCCCAGCTCGTCCGTTACCGCTTCCGCCTGCCCAAAGACATCTCCGGCCAGATCTCCATCACCGCCACCGTCAAATACCGCCGCTTCGATCAGCACTTCATCGACTTCGCAATGGATCAGAAGCACTATCCGCAGCCCATCATCGACATCGCCTCGCAGACCCGTAGCTTTGCCATTGGCGCAAACTCGCCCGTCAAGCCTGCAGCCGATGAGAACCCCGAGTGGATGCGCTGGAACAACTACGGCATTGCCCTCCTTGACGCCCAGCAATACCAGGCCTCCGTCCAGGCATTCGAGCGCGTCGCCACTCTCCGCCCCGACTACGCCGACGCCTACACCAACATGGGCATCGTTGAAATCTCCTGGGAGCGCTACTCCGACGCCGGCGCCAATCTCGCCAAAGCCCTCACCCTGCTCCCCGGCGACCCCCGCGCGATCTACTATCGCGCCCTCGTCGAGCGCAACGCGGGCCAAAATCGCGATGCCATCGCCGACTTCCAGGCCATGCTCGACAAATATCCGCGCGCCAAAGACGGCCTCCGTGAGCTCGGCTTCAGCTACTTCCAGGCACACGACTACGCCCACGCCCGTGACGCCTACGAAAAGCTCCAGGCCATCGACCCCGACGACCTGGCCGCCCACTATTCGCTTGCGATCATCTACCGTCGCCTCGGCGAAAAGCAGAAGTCCGCGATTGAATCCGCCAAATTCGCAGACCAGAAAGACGACCCTACGGCCAGCGTCTACGCCCTCGAATTCCTCGGCAAACACCCGGAAGTTGCCGCCGAAAGCGTTGTCTGGCACACGCACGACCTCACCGGCGACCCCATCAAACGCTCCGGCAAAATCGAGTATCACTACATCCCCGGCGCCGGCTTCTAACCACCCTCACCCCGCCGCCAAACCAGGTTCCCCATCCTAAACGCGCCTTTGGCGTCTTGGGTGGGACGCCATGCCCCCAACTGCCGCCAGCCGCGCTCCGAGGCTGACAGCGCAGAAGAGTCGGAATTTCCGGGTCTCAAGTGCCAGTCAAGAGTCGCCAGGCACCTGGCTGTGAACCAGGATTTTTTAGCTAGAACTGGAAGGACTCCAATGTTACGGTTGTGTGGCGTCCTTCGGAGGTTCTGTCCGCGCTATGGCTTCTCGCTCTTCCCTGCGCCCGCCCCGGCGCTTCGCGTGTGTCATGGCCCTCGTGCTTTCTGGTCTGATGCTCGGCATGGGCGCCGCGCAAGCGCAGACGTTCGATGCCACCAACCTGCATGGGCCGCAGGATCTGGCCGCCACCTGGCTTCTCCATTCCGGAGACGACCCCGCCTATGCCCAGCCCGGCTTCGACGATTCTCACTGGCTGCCCTTCGATTCCACCGACTTACTGAAGAATGTGATCAAGAACGAGCAGCCGAGCATCGTCTGGTACCGGTTGCACGTCAAGGTTGATCCCAACCAGACAGAGCTGGCTCTTTCCGAGTTTTATCTTAGCGACGCCTTTGAGATCTACGTCAATGGCCAGCGACTGCTGGCGAACGGCCGGGTCGCGCCCTTTGAACCGTATACCGCCAATGCCAGCTTGATCCGGCGCATTCCTGACCGGCAGCTTGCCACCGGGCATCTCGTCATCGCCGCCCGGGTGCATATCACGAAGGAACAGTGGAGCGCTACGGGGCCGGGGCTTTATGCAAACAACCTCACCCTCGGGCAGGAGCCCGTATTGCGGGAGCACGTCTGGCTAAAGGTCATCGGGGATCACCTTTTGGAATGGATCGCCTGGTTTGCAGGCGCGGGGCTGGGCTTCGTGGCCATTGCGCTCTTTGCCGCGCAGCGAAGGCAAATGGAATATCTCTGGATCTTTCTCCTGGCTGTCTCCGATGTTGCGAGAATGCCGTTGCTTTGCTATGAGCTCTTTCACAACGTGCCCGCTGGCTGGGGTCTGCTCACCGGAGCTCTTGAGATCCCGATGGGGCTTTTCTACTTTCTGACGTTCTGCGCCATTTTGCAAGTACGGCTGAGCCGGTGGCTCCGCATCCTCATGGTGGTTGCGGCCGTTGGATACGCCATCAGCGTGGTGGCTGGGATTGCGGGGAGCGTCTCAATCCCTTACCGGATCATGGCCACGGCGCCCATGACGATACTGAACGTTGGCATCCTTCCCATCCTGCTCGTCGTTCATTGGCGGCGCGGCAATCCTGAGGCCGGCATCCTGCTCATCCCGGCAATTCTCCAGAGCCTTGTCTTCTACGTCGAGGTCACCCTAATCTTGGTTACCCAGATACCGGAGCTTTTGAATGTCGGGGCCCGCCTCCAGCAGAGTCTCTATTACGCCCATGTTGGCCCGATCCGTCTGGACTGGGATTCGCTGACCTGGATTCTATTCCTTCTATCCTTCGCCATCATCATCCTCCTGCGCTCGACTCGCATCAGCCGCCAGCAGGCGCTGCTCGAGGGCGAGGTTGCCGCAGCGCAGGAAGTGCAGCAGGTCATCCTGCCGGCACAGGCGGAGACGATGCCAGGGTTTGTGGTAGAGAGCATCTACAAGCCCGCACAGCAGGTGGGCGGCGACTTCTTCCAGATTATTCCGAACAAGACGGACTCCAGCCTCCTGATCGTTGCGGGAGACGTGACCGGCAAAGGGCTGCGCGCAGGAATGCTGGTGGCGCTGCTGGTGGGGGCGATTCGCAGCACGGCTGAGACGTCCATGGAGCCGCTGGCCATGCTGCAGGCATTGAACAGGAGGCTGCTGGGGCGAGGCGATGCGCAGGCCACCTGCCTCGCTCTGCGCGTGGGCTCCGACGGAAGCGTGACCCTGGCCAATGCCGGACATCTTGCGCCGTATCTGAATGGCGAGCCGATCGAGATGGATGGCGCGTTGCCGCTGGGATTAGCAGAAGATGCGGAATTCAGTGTCACACGCTTCAAGCTGAGCGCGGAGGATCGGCTGATGCTAATGTCCGATGGTGTTGCGGAGGCCAGGGACTCGAAGGGGCAGCTCTTTGGCTTTGAACGCGTGCAGGAACTGCTGCAAACCACGCAAAGCGCGACGCAGGTGGCGACAGCTGCAGAGGAGTTTGGCCAGGAGGATGACATCAGCGTGATTTTGCTGACGCGCGCGGCTGCATTGACGCCCGCACTGACGTAGGGACTTCACATCGCGCTGAACTCTTGCCGAGAGCAAACCGCCTTTGGTCGTCTTGCATGAACCAATCTACTCGGCCGGTGAGGAGCCGACGCTGTCTTGTAATCATTTATGGCGTCCGCCCGCAGCGGACCGCACGGGCGGGAGTCCACACACCCTCCAACCTCCACCTCTGGAGACTGCCTGTCAACTCCCTCCAGCCCAACGTTTCCTCTAACCCGCTGATTCCATGTGCTAATTTCCCGGGACGACTTTGCATAACAATTTCCCGCAAAAGCGCACAATCAAACCATGTGCACTCTCCTCCCAATCCGCATCGCCCGCCATCTGTTCCGCTCGTTCGGATCGCTAAAAATAACTCCTACCCCCTCAAATGTCCTTTTTTCACAGAAAACCGGCAGGAGAGTCCCTCATCCATCTCTAACTAATTCGGTCCGATTCAACTCCACAGCAGCCGTCCCGCACATTCGCTTTCCCCATCCAGCCCGAGCGCCTACAATCAAGGCACGAGGCCTTCTCCTTTCCACTTCGCCCGCCGCTCTCTTGGGGGCGCAATGAAACTGGCATAATCGCCTCGTCAGGTGTTCCCGCCGTGGAACCCTGAACCTCTACCATCTACCCAGGAGTCGCAATGGCACTCGCCCAGGGAACCTACGCCGTTTTTCAAACCACTGAAGGCAAGATTACCGTCCGCCTCTTTGAGACCGACGCGCCCATCACCGTGAAGAACTTCATCGAACTGGCAGAAGGCGCAAAGGAGTGGACCCACCCCACCACCCACGTCAAATCCAGCGACAAACTCTTCAACGGCACCATCTTTCACCGCGTCATCCCCGACTTCATGATCCAGGGTGGCGACCCCACCGGTACCGGCATGGGCGGACCCGGCTATCGCTTCCAGGACGAGACCAAGGGCTCTCCCCACAAGTTCGACAAGCCCGGTAAACTCGCCATGGCCAACAGCGGTCCCGGCACCAACGGATGCCAGTTCTTCATCACCGTGGCGGCCACACCGTGGCTCACCGGCAATCACACCATCTTTGGTGAAGTTGTCGAGGGTCAAGAGATCGCAAATAAAATCTCCCTTGTCCCGCGTGGCGGTCAGGACAAGCCCAAGACCCCCGTCGTCCTCGAATCCGTCGTCATCGAGCGCGTCAGCTAGTTTTTTGTTCCTCACTCAGGCGGAACGGAGAGGGCTTTCCCAGCGCCGCAAATCGCTCCACCTCACTCCGCCCCGCACAACCCCAGAATTGCCCCGCCAAACTTCTCCACCTTGGCGGGGCCCATTCCATCAATCGCCAGAAGCTCGCGCGGATTCTCCGGCCGCCTCCGCGCCACGGCCGTCAGCGTCCGGTCGTGCAGCACCACATACGCCGGAACCCCCAGGCGCTTTGCCTCTGTGGCCCGCCACTCCCTGAGCCGCGCCGCCAGCGCCGCGCCAGCAGGAGTCAACTCCGTCGCAGCCGCCTCGGCCTTCTTAGTGTTGCTGGTCTTGAAGGGCGTCTTGGCCTTCCTCGCTCGCGCCGGCGCGTCGCTCCGTCCGCCAAACCCCTCCACCATCCCGTCAGCAATCAGCAGCTCCATCGAAGTCGTCCGCCGCATCTCAAGGCCCACCGCCGTCAGCCGCACCTTGCGATACCGCCTTACCTCGCCATCCTTTTCATACTCGGCGTTCTCCATCTCGATGAGCCCTGCCCGTACCATTGCATCCAGCAATCCGTCATACTCTTCCCGGCTTATCCGGCCCACCAGCTCAAGATCCCTTTGCAGGGTTCCTGCGGCTTTGTAGTCCACCGAGCGCAGCTCATTCACAATCCTCTGCGCAAGATCCCTCTCCGCTGCGTTCGCCCGCCGGAACAGCTTCAGCACTGCGCCCTCCGGATCGCACACATCACAGACTCCGCAGGGCTGTGTCGCATCCTCCACATCGCCAAAGTGCCGCACCAATGCCGCCATCCGGCATTCGCTCGACACCGTAAAGCGCAGCACCTTGTCCAACTGCTCTGCCCGGTACTGCGCCTGTACCCCATAGGTCTTCTTCCAGCCCGGGCCGCCCTGCGTCACGCCGCCGCCAAAATCCACTCTGGCGCCGCCATGGATCTCCAGTTTTTCTAGTGCTTTATCAAATGCTTCTTCATCCAGTTTCGAGCTTCCGCGCAACGCCTCCACCGGTATCGGCTCGTCGCACAACACTCGGTAGACCTCCTCCAGATCGCCCACCGGTGGATAGTCCCGGTTCAAAAAGAAGTCGTGCGTCCGCTGGTCCGCATAGCTGTGCATTAGGAACGTTCGGCTGGACTTCCCATCCCGGCCCGCCCGCCCAATCTCCTGGTAGTAACCCTCGAGGGTCGCAGGCAGCCCCGCATGAATCACGGTCCGAATGTCGGCCTTGTCGATTCCCATTCCAAAGGCGATGGTTGCCACCACCGCTTCCAGTTCACCTGCCTGGAAGGCCGTCTGCACCCGTTCCCGTATCTCCGCGTCCAGCCCCGCGTGGTAGGCCGCCGCCGGAATCCGCGCCGCCAGCTCCTCGGCGAGCCTTTCCGCCTGCTTGCGCGACGTGGCATACACAATCGCGGGGCGCCGTTCCCGGTCAGCCAGCAGCCTGCAAACCGCCCCCGCCCGCTCCGGAACAGGCGTCTCCACGACCTCGATGGCCAGGTTCTCCCGCCTGAATCCGTGGATGAACTTCGCCGGATTCACCATCCCCAGTTGCGCCACAATATCGGCCTGGACGGTGGGCGTAGCCGTAGCCGTCAGCGCCAGCACCGGAGCCGGACGCAGGGCGGGCAGGTGCTGGCCCAGCATCCGATAGTCCGGCCGGAAGTCGTGTCCCCATTGCGAGATGCAATGCGCCTCGTCGATTGCGATCAGCCCCGGCTTGCGCTTGGCCAGCATCTCCGGAAAGCCCGGCACACGCAGCCGCTCCGGTGCAATGAACAGGAATTGCAGGCTCCCCTGCAGATAGTCGATGCACGCCTGCCGCGACGCCCCACGATCCTGCCCGGAGTGAATACGTGCCACTTTGAGCCCCAGGGCAGCCAGCTTGGCCACCTGGTCTTCCATCAGCGCAATCAGAGGAGAAATCACCAGCGCCGTCCCTCCCAGCGCGATCGACGGCAACTGGTAGCACAGGCTCTTGCCAGACCCTGTCGGCATCACCAGCAGCAGGTCCTGCCCTTCCAGCGCAGCCCGGCAAACCGCTTCCTGATTCGCACGAAAAGCTGCAAAGCCAAAAACCTGGCGGAGAAGGTCAGCCAGGATGTCCGGGTTGGATAAAGGGATCGAAGGCACAGCGTCCAGTGGCCCTGATATGAGCAGAGAAATTTTTCAGCCGGGCCATTCCCAATCTACAGCAGGTGGGGCGGTGTCCGGCGTGTAGGCGACGCAGAGAGAAAGTAGATCGTGGAGTGAGCAACCCACCGTGCAGTGCATCGAACCAGAGAGCCCAGCGAGGCATCTGGACCTCCAAACGCGGCGGTCTCCGCAATGAACGCTTCGGGAGAGCGCGTCCCCGGCACCGCGGGCGGTGTAATCGGGGGCTTGCGACCTGTGGAAAAAGAGGGTAAATCTCCCCCAAATACCGGAAAAGTAGGCAAAAATCCGGAGATTTCAGGATTCCGAGAGTTCCGACCCGCCTTATCCACAAAAACCGCGAACACGACCGTTGACCCTGCTCTTCCGGCTCCTTAGAGTCAGTAATCAAGCGGCAGTGCTATCCCTCGCGGGTGGGGCCTGCCGAGGGCCTTGCCTGACCGCCAGTGAGCCCAACGGACCGGAGTGACCATGCTGAAATTGAAGAAAATCCACATCCTCGGCTTCAAGAGCTTTTGCGACCGCACGGAATTGACGGTTCCGGGCACGGGGATTGCTGTGATTGTCGGGCCAAACGGATGCGGCAAGTCAAACATTCTGGACGGGATGAGCTGGGTGCTCGGGGAACAGAGTGCAAAGAGCCTGCGCGGCAGCAACATGCAGGACGTGATCTTCGCCGGGACGCGGGAGCGCAAGGCGCTGGGCATGGCCGAGGTCACCATCACGCTGGTGGACCCCGAGGCTTACGAGGGCCCCATTCCGGTAGAACCGGAAGTTGTGGTGGACCATGACGGTCCGGCGGACTGGGACGAGGACGAACTGCGCCGGCAGCGCGCTTCAGAGGCCGACGAGATTGCCTCCGCGGAGCAGCCTGGTCAGGTGATCGATGAGGACGAAGAATCCACTGAACCGCAGTCCACAGCAGCAGCCGAGGGCCCACAGCCGGTGGTGCTGAAGATTCGCCGCAGAAAGTTTCGCCGCACCCCACAGAAGGGTGAGGTGGTGATCGCGCGGCGGCTTTTCAGGACCGGCGAGAGTGAGTATCTGCTGAACGGAAAGCTGTGCCGGCTTCGCGACATCCAGGACATCTTCATGGGCACAGGGCTGGGGCCGGACAGCTACGCGATTATCGCGCAGGAGCAGATCGGACAACTGCTGAGCTCAAAGCCGCACGACCGCCGCGCCATTATCGAAGAAGCGGCTGGAATTACGCGCTTCAAGACAAAGAAGCGTCTGGCGGAGCTGCGGCTGGAGAGCGCAAAGCAGAACCTGGCGCGCGTCGACGACATTTTTGAAGAGGTCACGCGGCAGATGAACAGCCTGAAGCGGCAGGCAGCCAAGGCGGAGCGCTTTGCGGCCGTGCGCGACGAACTGCGCAACCGGCTGCGCGTCGTGCTGGCCAGCCGCATGGCGCAGATGGACGCCGAACAGGCACGGCTGGAGCAGGAGATTGCCGGGCTGTCGGAAAAGATTCAAGCCTCGGCAGCGGAGATAGAGGCGTGGGAGGCAAACCAGCACGCGCTGACCGAGCGCGGCTATGAGTTGGACCGCGAGGGGCAGGAAGCGCAGAACCGGGCCGGCGCTGCAGCGGTTGAGCTGGAGCGCGCGGCGGCGCGGGAGCGCAGCAACGCCGAGCGCATAGGAGAACTGGCGGCGCGCGCTGCGTCTGCAGCGGCGGAGCTGGAACAGACACGGACGCAGCTTGCGGGAATTGCCGAAGAGCGCGGCCAGCAGAAGACGTTTCTGGAGACGGCGGCGAGTGAGGCGCGGGCATTTCATCAGCGCGTGGAAGCGCAGCAGCAGGAGGCGCGCAAGGCAGCCGAGGAAGTCTTCGGGGCGGAGCGGAATCTGGAAACGAGCCGGCGTCATGCGATGCACCTGCTATCGCTGGCGGGCAATGCCCGAAATGCCACTGCACAAGCCGAGGAAAGCCTTGCGGCACTGGAGCGCGAAGCCGAGCGCCTTGCGGTAGAGATCGACCAGGCGAAGAAAGAACTCGAAAATCACGGCGTAGAAAGCGGACAGGCAAAGATGCGCTTTGAGTCGGCCGCCGAGACGCTGAAGAGGCTGGAGGCCGAGATTGCTGCGCTGCGCGATAACCTGCAGACACAACGCAGCGAGGAGAGCACGCTGCGTGTGCGCGCCAATCAGCTGCGCAGTGAGCACGCCAGCGCCGCGGGGCGGCATAGCTCGTTGGAGGCGCTGATTCGCGATCACAGCTACTCGACGGACACGGTACGGCGGCTGCTGAAGCCGGGGGCGCTGACAGAGGGGATGGCGCCAGTGGGCACGCTCGCGGATTTTGTGGAAGTGAGCGGCGCGCACGAGCGCGTGGTGGATGAGTTTCTGCGCGAGGAGTTGAACTATGTCGTGGTGAAGAACTACGTGGCCGCGGAAGAAGGCGTCCGGTTGCTCAAGTCTGGTGTGGATGGTCGCGCGACATTTTTGATCCACGATGTGGCGCAGGGCACCTTGTTTGAGTCGGGGGAAGACACGATCCGTGAGGACGGCGTCACACCGCTCAAGGAAACGATTCGCGTGTTGAATGGCTTTGGCCGCTCCCTTGAGACGATTCTGCCCAAGCTGCGACACGGCTACCTTGTGGCGGACGCAGGCGTGGCGCAGCGGATGACCGGCGTTCATCCCTATGCATTTTTCCTGACACCGGAGGGCGAGTGCTTCCACAACGCAACCGTGACCGGCGGCAAGCCGGCGAGCCAGGGCCCGCTGGCCCTGAAACGTGAGCTGCGCGAGATCGATCTTCGACTAGCCGGTTTGGAGCAAACCCTTGCCGAGGCAGACACGCAGGCAGCGGCGCTGCAGCGGAACACTGAACAGCTGAACGGTCAACTGGAAGCGCGCAGCGAGGAACGCCGGCTGGCTGAGCGCGACGCCGCCAACCAGGGCGCGGCCCTGAAGCAGATGGAAGGCGAGTCCCAGCGGATCGAGCGCAGGCTGCAAGAGTGGAGCCTGCAGGCGGCCCGCAATAAGGACGCGCGCGAAGCCAAGCGGACGGCGATTGAGCAGAAGCGCGAAGAGGCGGTGCGGCTGGAGGCTGAGCACACGGCTGCCGAGACCGCTCTGGAAGAGTTGCAGGCAAAACTGGCGGAGCTGCGCCAGACGCGCGAGGGGCTGCAGCAGGCTGCGGCACAGGTTACGGCAGAACTGGCCGGTCTGGAAGAGCGTCGGCGCGGAGCGGAGGCGGCCTTCCAGCGAATTGACCGGCTCCATGCTGACCTGGAGCGACGCGTCCTGTCGCTGGAGCAGCAACAGGCCGCCGCCAACGCGGAGCGCGAACAGCGCACCCGCGAAAGCGCTGAGCTGGCCGAGCGCGAGCAACAGTTGACGGCAACGCGAGCCGAGGCCCAGGCTCAGGCCCACACTCTGGCGGCCGAAGCCCAGGCCCTGCGCCAGCAGTTGGCGGCGTTGGAAACCCAGTTGAAAAACGGGCGCGCCGCTCTGGATCAGCTACGAGAGGACCGCGCGGGACGATCGAGTGCCGTGGCCAAGCTGCGCTCTGACCTGGAACACCTGGAAGGCAGCTGCGTGACCGAGTTGAACACGGAAGCGGCCTTACTACGCGCCGATGCAGAGATCGTGCATCTGGCAGATGCGACGCTTGCGGAGGAAGAAGAGGCGTGCCGTGCGCTTCGCCAGCGCATGGAGCAGATGGGTCCGGTGAACATGATGGCGCTGGATGAGTATAAGGAGACGGCCGAGCGCCACAGCTTCCTGGAGGCGCAGCGCAAGGATCTCGTCGAGTCCATCGAGAACACGCAGGAGACGATCAAGGAGATCGAGCAGATTTCGCGCACGAAGTTTGAAGAGGCGTTTGCGCGGATCAATGAGAACTTCAGCGTGGTGTTCTCAAAGCTCTTCCAGGGCGGGCAGGCGTTCCTGCGGCTCACCGACGAAGAGAACCAGGCCGAGAGCGGACTGGAGATTGTGGCTTCGCCCCCTGGCAAGAAGCTGCAGAATGTGCTGCTGCTCTCAGGCGGTGAAAAGGCGCTGACGGCCTTGTCATTGCTGGTGGGCATCTTCCAGTTCAAGCCGAGCCCGTTCTGCGTGTTGGACGAGGTGGACGCTCCGCTGGACGAGACCAATGTGGGCCGGCTGGCAGATCTGCTGCACTCATTGAGCAGAGAGACTCAGTTCCTGGTTGTGACACACTCAAAGCGCATGATGCACGCGGCGGATATGATTTACGGCGTGACGATGCAGGAACCGGGCGTGTCCAAGGTGATAAGCGTCAAGCTGAGCCATCACGAGCAGCAGCGGGCGACCGCTTAGCCGTCTTGCAGGCATCGGGGCAGACCGGCCGCACCATGCCTATGCAGATGCCCCCCGGAGGCTGCTGCCAAAGAGCCTGACCAGGACAAAGACCGCTACCCAGAGAAGCGCTCCATACACCGCATACCAGAGCGCTTCCTGGGCAGCGGACACGCGACTGGCACTGAAGGCTACCAGCGAGCCGGTGGATACGACGTGCATGAGCTGCGCCAGCAGCAGGCTCCGCGTATTCACATAAAGCCATCCGATCAGGACGCGCATCGCGGTCATCGCCAGAGCAAAGGCCGCAAAAAAGGCCAGCCACCAGTTGCCATGAGGTGCTGCTGCGCCCAGGAAATTCACTACCGGCAGATGCCAGCAGGACCAAAGCAGACCAAGACCCAAACTTGCCTGCAACTCCGGCCACTGGGCCGCCATTCCAGGAAAGGCAATGCCGGTCCAGCCGATCTCTTCAATCAGGCCCGCGGGAACGCCGAAGAGGAATCCGGGCAGGAAGAGATTTGGGGCATAGGCGGGGGAACCAAGTCGATCGAGCGCCAGCAGAACAACAAGGATCATGACAGGAGGAATCAGCAGCGCAGGCAGCCAGCGCACCCCGATCCGTGCGGGTTGCAGACTGCACAGGAGTTCCCGCAGTCCGCGTCTCCCCTCTAAGAGACCCCTCAGAAACAGGCTGGCGAGGCTGGGTCCCAGCAACATCGCCGGAAACATCAGGAGAGCGGTCATGCGCGGCAGCGGTTCATGGCGCAGGAGCGACGGGGCGCTCACCAGGAGGGCAGCGGTCCAGGAGACTGCGAATGTGAGACCAAAAAAGATGGCCACGGCATGGCGACGCAACGGGCTCAGTTGCTCGGTTCTCATGCAAGCAGAACGGATTATCAGACGGTTTTGTTCCGTTGAGCCGGAACTGCACGGGCCTGCGATGGGGCAGCTTAACCGATAAGCCGGTTCCTGCCGGCCCGAGGCAGTCGAGACAAAAAAACACCTCCGAAGGAACTCGTCGCTTCGGAGGCGCCTGCGTTTGGGCACAAGAAAAAAGCGGGGACCAGTAGCCGATGCTGGAGGTCGGTAGCGTGCGGCTACTGGCGATCCCTTATGAAACGAAGCTAGCCGCGGCTTCCCCTTTCCACTGCTGCTTCGTGTCGCCCGGCTCAAAGGGGGCTTTACTTGCTCGTCCCCCGAACCATGTTGACAAGGTGAGTGTCCCTCATTTGTAAGGTCGCTTCCGTGACGGCCATCACACAAGTTTGTCCATCGACATCCGACCGCGGCTTTCAGGATCTGGAGCTGGCATCCGGCGTTTGACAAACTGGATCGATCACCAGAAAATCGAAGCTTCGGCTCGAAAGCTGCACGCGTGAAACTGACGAACTGCAAGTGGCCCTCTCAAAGACCCTGCAGAAGACAGAAGCCGTGCCGTAATAGCAACCTATTCCGCGATTCCGGAGTATCACTTCTGCCATGCAAACGCTTCTCACCACAAATCTTGGCGCCACTCCGCTGGTTGGACGAGGCAAAGTTCGCGACTTGTACGCGGTCGGCGATGCCCTGCTTCTGGTTGCCACGGACCGTCTTTCCGCCTTTGACCATGTGCTGGCAACGGGTATTCCCGGAAAAGGAAAGATCCTGACCCAGATTTCGCTCTTCTGGTTCAATCTGGTCTCCGAGATCGTCCCGAATCATCTCATTACCACCAGCGTCGAGGAGTTTCCCGCATCCCTGCACCCTTATGCCGATCAGTTGGAAGGGCGATCCATGCTGGTCAAGCGGGCAAAGATGTTTCCCGTCGAATGCGTGGCGCGCGGGTACCTTGCCGGGTCAGGCTGGAAGGAATATCAGGCTTCCGGAACGGTCTGCGGTATTTCTCTGCCACACGGTTTGTTCGATGGATCGCAGTTGCCCGAGCCGATATTTACCCCTTCGACAAAGAGCCAGGATGGAGCGCATGACGAGAATATCTCCTACGAGCAGGTCGAGAAGCTACTCAGCGCGGACACGGCAGCCGAGCTGCGGCGACTGACTTTGGCCATTTACCGCCGTGCGGCACAACATGCCGAGAAACACGGTCTGATCCTTGCCGACACCAAATTTGAGTTTGGCACGACGGAGTCCGGCATTGTATTGGCCGACGAGGTGCTGACCCCGGACTCTTCGCGTTTCTGGGATGCTGCGTCGTGGGCCCCAGGCGGTGCCCAACCCTCATTCGACAAGCAGTATGTGCGCGACTATCTTGAGAGTATCCACTGGAACAAGCAGGCGCCGGCGCCGGGTTTGCCGAGCGATGTGGTACGCCGCACCCAGGCCAAGTATCTTGAGGCGTATCGAAGATTGACGGGACACGACCTGGATCTTTAGGGCGGAGGTCGAAGCATTTTGACCGCAGTCGATTGGATCATAGTGGTTTTGCTGGCTGCAGCCGTGCTGGGTGGTATGCTGCAGGGTTTTGTGCGCGCCGTCTTCACAGCCGGTGGACTGCTTGCAGGGATCGTGCTGGCAGCGTGGAATTACCAGAATCTTGGCGAGCTGCTCACGCGCGCTCTTCATGATGCGCAATTGTCGAACGCGATCGGCTTTGTGGCGATTGCCATTTTGGTGATGGCACTGGCGGCATTACTGGGTGGTTTTCTTTCCAGGATCCTGCACAAGATGGGGCTGGGCTGCCTGGACCGGATTGCCGGAGGATTCTTCGGATTGCTGGAGGGCGCCGTGCTGGTGGCGGGTTGCATCCTGGTGACGGTTGCCTTTTACCCCAAGACGCAGTGGCTGACCGAGTCCAGGCTGCCACGGTATTTTTTTAATGCCTGCCATCTGAGCACTCATGTCAGCCCGGACGGCTTGGCGGCCAAAGTGCAGGCTGAACTAAAGACGCTTGAGGCGGCATCGCCGGATTGGCTTCACCAGGGCAATCCTGCACAGTGAAATTCGCGGGCATGAGAGCGTTCAGATGTGGCAAGCTATTAGAACGAGGTTGAGACGTGAGACGAGAACTGGACATCCTGGTTACCCAGATGCATTCGAGCGGCCTTCGCTATGAGGATGCCGTGCGCGAATTCAAGAAGCAGTATTTGCGCGAGGTGCTTGTGGCGAACCGTGGGAACCAGTGCAAGGCCGCGGAGGAGCTGGGAATTCACCGCAATACGCTGAGCCGCACAATGGCTGAATTGGGCCTGAGCCTCGCCGAGGTGCGCGCAATTGTCAAGCGTCCGCCACGCAGCGAACGTCCTGTGTTTGGAGTGGTGCGCCAGGGCTACCGCCAGGGCTGACAGCTCCGCACCGTCATGCAGACAAATCTGAAAGTTCATGAACCGCGCGTTTCTCTGGCACCGGAATTTCGCTGGGACGGCCAGGATGCGTATCTATTCGACATTGACGGCACGCTCCTGCGGAGCCGCGACCGGGTACATTTTGACTCGATCGCCGCAGGAGTGCAGCACGTCACAGGAGTGTGCGTGACGCTGGACGGCGTGACCGTGCATGGCAGCACAGATACCGCGATCCTGCGCGAAGCATGCGCCAAGGCTGGAATTCCGGCACAGGTGCTGGAGCCGCAGGTAAGCGCAATTCTTGATGCCATGAGCAACCACGTAGCGGCACGACGCGACGAGTTGCAGCCGCTTTTGATGCCGGGGGTCCGAGAGACTCTTCGTCATCTTGTGCATGGCGGAGCGGTGCTTGGCGTAGCAACAGGAAACCTGGAGACGATTGGCTGGATCAAGATTGAGAAGGCTGGATTGCGCGAGTGGTTCCGGTTCGGCGGTTTCAGCGATCACTACCCTGTCCGCGCGGAACTGATCCGCCAGGCGGCACGCAAGGCGCGCGCCCTGGCCGGCGAAGCCGCGAGCGTATGCGTGGTGGGAGATACGCCCCGCGACATTGAGGCAGCGCAGGCCAATGGCTTGCCGGTCATCGCCGTGGCAACCGGGCACTACAGCTACGACGACCTGCTGCAGCATGGACCGACCGTCTGCGCAACAACCCTGGCCGATTTGTTGGCAACAGTCGAGGCAAAGCTGTGAGCGGCGGAAAGCGCCCATGCGCACGCCGCGTAGCCCTGGCGTTGTTGACGCTTGCCGCCAGTTCTATCTGCGCACTGCAAGCGGCCGGCCAGTCCAGCGGACTGAACCCCGCACCTGCGACTGCGCCCGTTTCCGCGAAGAGTCAGAATCAGGCGCCACCAGAGATCGTGAGCCGAAAGGATCGCAGGCGCGCGGAGCGACTCTACCTTGAGGCAACAAAGCTATTTGCGAAGCAGGAGTTTGAGCAGGCGAGGCTGGACTTCGAGGAGGCCGCTCAGCTTGATCCGAGCAATCCGGACTACCGGCCGGCCGCGCTGATGGCGCGAAGCCACGAGGTGGCGCAACTGATCCAGCAGGCTGCGCGCGCACGCATCCAGCATCATGTGGACCTGGAGCGCGCGGCGCTGCGGCAGGCGCTGGAGCTTGACCCGACCAATCCGCAACTGGCTGAGCACATGCAGGATTTGACCGACGCGGCGGTGGCAGACCAGACGGAGCCACCGTACGAAGAGGCTGCGGGCAACCTGGCACAGGCGGACCTTCTCGCTCCTTCTACGGGGAAAGAGAGCCTTCACCTGAAAATGGATCGGCGTGAGCTGATCGAGAAGGTCTTTGCCGCGTTTGGTATCCAGGCGAACATCGATTCGAGCATTCCGGCGGCTCCGGCACGATTCGACGTGGACGATGCGGGTTTCGAGGAGGCAGCGCGGGCGTTGAGCCTGTCCACAGACACGTTCTGGGTGCCGCTGGATGCCCGGCGTGTATTGGTCGCAAGGGACACACCATCCAACCGCGAGCAGTTTGAGCGGCAGGAGATGGAGACGATTTCGCTGCAGGGCATGTCTACCGATGAGATGACTGAGGTCAGCAACCTGGCGAAGAACGTCTTTCAGGTACGACAGGCATTGCTCGAGCAGAATGCGGGAACCATGACTGTGCGTGCGCCTACCCGCACGCTGGCCGCCTTGAATGAAACACTCCGGGAGCTGCAGGATGGCCGTTCCCAGGTGTTGCTGGATGTGCGTCTGGTGGAACTGGCGCACACCATGGACCGCAACACGGGAGCCATGCTGCCGCAGCAGTTTACCGCGTTCAATGTATACGCTGAAGAGCAGGCGATTCTGAATTCCAATCAGGCGCTGGTGCAACAGATTATCTCCTCGGGGCTTGCAGCGCCGGGTGACACGCTGGCGATCCTCGGAATTCTGCTTGCTTCCGGCCAGGTATCGAGTTCCCTGTTCTCCAACGGCATCGCACTGTTTGGCGGGGGACTGACGCTTTCAGGACTATCTCCGAATCCTGCGTCCGTGAACCTCAGCCTGAATTCGAGCGCCTCCCGGGAACTGGATCAGGTGCAACTCAGGCTGGGCGATGGACAGGAAGGAACCCTTCTGGATGGCCTGCGCTATCCCATCATGACGTCGTCCTACTCCGGGCTGTCGCTGAATAATGTGAATATTCCGGGGTTGAACAGCGCGGGAAGTTCGAGCGGGCTTTCTTCTCTGATCTCGTCCCTGAACAGCGCGCAGCAGTCGATTCCACAGGTGGATTATCAGGATCTGGGCTTGACGATGAAGGCGACACCACGGGTGATGCGCAACGGAGATGTCGCCCTCTCGGTGAATTTGAAAATTACAGCTCTGGCGGGCCCGATGCTGAATGGCCTTCCGGTTTTGAATAACCGCAATTACACGGGCGTGGTGACGCTGCGCGAGGGCTCGGGCGTGGTGGTGATAAGCGAGCTGAACCAGCAGGAGACCGTCGCCCTGAGCGGCATTCCAGGCCTGAGCGAGATTCCGGGAATGTCAAACCTGACGGGTAAGGATATGCAGCAGGACTATGCTTCCCTGCTTATTATCATTACGCCGCACGTAATCCGCGGAGGGCGGAGCAGTGGTCACACGCTCATGCAGCGCATGGAACGAGGGTCGCGGACGCCATAGCGATGCGCGAGCAGCCGTGCGATCTACCTTCTGAATGCAGAGATCCCTCGGATCCGGAGGGGCGCCGCCGATAAACGGACGACGCGTGGACCCGAGGGGTACCTGGCTCTTGGGCGGCCCTTACTGGGCTGCCACGCCATCCTGCTTTGCCTGATAGGCGACAATCTGCTTAAGCGTGTCGTAAGGCAGTCCGCTCATCGGAATGACCCTGCCATTGATGAACAACGTGGGAGTCTGATTCACATTCAGAGACAGTGCCAGCTTGACGGAGGACTCCACTTCCGCCGCGGTGGCAGGCGTAGAGGCGCAGGCTGCGACCTTGGCCGGATCAAGCCCCGCCTTCGTGACCGCGCTGTTGAGGGTCAGCGTTGCGCCATCGCTGGTCGCCATGCCGGCCTGTCCATCGAAGACAGCAGAGGCAAACTGGAAGAATGCCGTGCTGCCGCCCATCTTGGTCACGCAGACACCGTACTCGGCGGCGAGGACTGCCGCAGGGTGGACGCGCGCCAAAGGATAATTCTGAAAAACGATGCGCGCTTTCGGGAAATCCACCGCGAGCTTGTCCATGTCAGCTTGCGCATCCTTGCAATGCGGACACTGCAAATCAGCGAACTCAACAATTTCGAGATCCTTGGATGCCGCGCCGCGGTAAGGCCCATCGGCGCCCTGCTGAAGGGCGGTCCGGTTCTCCGCGTAAGGGTGGTCGCCGAAGGGGATAATCTCATCGCCCGCGATGATGTGCTTGCCGTCAGGCAGGGCAAAGAACTGAATGGCAGAGAGCTTCTGATTGCCGTTTTTTGCGCCGATGAGGACGACGACCTTGCTGATACCTTCCACCTGAGTCTTGAGAATCGCCTGGACCTGCCATACGCGATTCGGATCGTATCCCCAGCTGGCCTGGAGAAACGCATTGACGATCTCGGGCGTGGGGGCCTGGGCGGTAAAGTTGTTTGGGTCAGGCTTGGGAAAGACCGGGCCGGCGCCGAGCGTGGGCGCGGAAGCTGCAGGAGCCTGCGGGGGTGCTGCGGGCACGTTTTCCTGACCTGCGGCCTGGAACATGGGAATTGAAAATATGACCAGCGCGGCTGCGCCGGCAAGACGAGTAAACGAACGAATCAAGCTGAATCTCCTCCAGAGGCGAAAAGATACTCTGCCCTTTTAGCTTATACCTGAACCTTGACGGCAATGGGAAATCGACGCCCCATCCCGAACGACTTGGAAGTGACCTTGAGGACCGGCGCGGCCTGCTGCCGTTTGTACTCAGCACGTTCCACCAGATGAACGACCTGCTGGATCAGTTCCAGAGAGAACCCGAAGGCCTCGGCGATCTGTTCGGGCGTCTCGTAGCGTTCCACATACGCCTCCAGAATCGGATCGAGAACGTCATAGGGCGGCAATGAGTCGGTGTCCTTCTGATTGGGGCGTAACTCTGCCGAAGGGGGTTTCTCGAGAATGGCGTGGGGGATCACCTCGCGCTCGCGGTTGAGCCAGCGGCAGACGGCGTAGACGCGGGTCTTGACGAGGTCCCCAATCACGGCCAGCGCTCCTGCCATATCTCCATAGAGGGTGCAGTAGCCGACGGCCATTTCCGATTTGTTGCCCGTGGTGAGGACGAGCGCGGAAAACTTGTTGGAAACTGCCATGAGCAGGTTGGCCCGTATGCGGGACTGGATGTTCTCTTCCGTCGTATCCGGCTTGAGTCCGGCGAAGAGCGGCTCGAGGGCGCCCGTGTATGCGTGGAAGAGGGTGCTGATGACGATGACTTCAAAACGGATGCCGAGGTTGGCAGCCAACTGCCGGCTATCGTCGATGGACCCGGTAGAGGAGTAGGGACTGGGCATGCCAATGCCGATCACGTTCTCCGGGCCCAGCGCTTCTGCCGCGATGGCGGCGACCAGCGCAGAGTCAATGCCGCCGCTGAGCGCCACGAGCACCTTGCGAAATCCGCATTTACGAACATAATCGCGTGTGCCGAGGACGAGCGCTCGATACGCGGCCTCGGTATCGTCGTCACACTGTTCCCGCACGGGTGGAGCGCTAAAAGGATCCACTACGATGAGGTCTTCAGCAAATGAAGCAGCCTGTGCGATGAGGTCCCCATGAGCGCTGATGGCGAGCGATGAGCCGTCAAAAATGAGGCTGTCGTTGCCGCCCACCTGGTTACACATCAACACTGGGATGCCGTCGCGGCGCGCAATGGCGGCGAGCATCTCGCGGCGGAGCTGTCGCTTCCCGTGCCAAAACGGCGAAGACGACAGATTGATATGCAAGGCTGGATTCTGGCGCATCAATTCCTCCATCGGGTCGATGGAATAAAGGCGGCGCGGCCAGAAGTCCTTATCGTTCCATGCATCTTCGCAAATGGAAATGGCCAGTCGCACACCGTCGAGTTCGACCACCTGCTGACGCCGGGCGCCGGCAAAGTAGCGCTGTTCGTCAAAGACATCGTAGAACGGCAAAAGGCGCTTGTGCTGTTCGATAAGAATCCGGCCCTTGTCGACAAGGATTGCGGCGTTCACGGCGGGCTTGCCGGAGTCCGCGGGAGCGGGCAAGGCAACTCCGGCCAGAACGGCAGTCGACAGATTCTGCGTGGCTGCGGCCAACTCAACCACAGCGGATTTGCAGCGCGCGAGGAAGCTGGGCTTCTCAAGAAAATCTGCCGGGGGATAGCCGCAAACGGCGAGTTCCGAAAAGACTGTGAGGCGAGCGCCTTGCGCCGCAGCCCGATGAGAGACTCGGACCATTGTCTCGATGTTTCCCGCGAAATCCCCGACGGTTGGATTGATTTGTGCGAGCGCGATCTTCACAACTCAAGTTTAACCGGTCAGATGAAGACGGTTTCGATCGAGTGCCGACGTGGCGGGTGTCCGCGCAGATCAGGAACCTGTGCCGGCCAGGACGACGCCGATAGTGCGGACGATAATCTTGAAGTCGAGCCAGATGCTCCAGTTCTCAATGTATGTCACGTCGAGCGAGACATAGCTGTCAAAAGATGGATCCTGGCGGCCCTGCACCTGCCAAAGGCCGGTGATGCCTGGCTTTACATCGAGACGGCGCAGGTGGCTCAGTTTGTACTCGCGCACCTCGCTGGCAATGGGCGGACGAGGCCCAACTACGCTCATGTCACCCAATAGAACATTGAGAAACTGAGGCAGTTCGTCCAGGGAGTATTTACGCAAAACGCGTCCGATTCGCGTAATTCGCGGGTCGTTTGTAATCTTGAACAGGACACCGTCCCGCTCGTTCATGTGCATGATATCTGCGCGCCGCTTCTCTGCATCCCGCACCATGGTGCGGAATTTGAAACAATGAAAAACCCGGCCCTTTTTGCCGATGCGCTCGGACGCGTACAACACGGGGCCCCGAGAATCCAGCTTGATGGCCGCGGCAATAAGAAGCAGAAGAGGGGACAGGAGCACAAGCGCCAGGCTGGAGAAAATAATGTCGACCGTGCGCTTCAGAAAATTGCCGAACTGGGGCACATAGCCGCAATGCAGCGGAATGGTGGGGAACTGCCCGATATATTCAATAGGGGCATTCCATGCAAGGCCGTCATAGAGATGGGGAACTACACGCAAATCAATGCCGTGGATCCGCGCCTGGTCGAGAACGTCCTGCACGACACCGCGCTCGCATGGGGCGGTGAAGAAGATTTCATCCACGAAACGCAGGCGCGCGTGCTGAAAAAGCGAGTCGAGGGCCCCAACTACATCGCCCGTACTCGACGCCATGGACGCAGGACTGCCCGAAATCGCAATGAAGCCTTTGAAGACATAGCCGAGGTGGCGAATACTCTCGATATGATGACGCAGGGCATGGGCTTCAGGCCCCGTGCCAACGATCAGGATATTGCGCGTATCCACTCCCCGATCAAAACGGTTGTAGAGAAGGATGCGGTAAAAAAAACGGCGCAAACTCAATGTGATCGTCACAAGGCCCAGCGCGATGAGAACTATGCGCCTCGGAATATCGTCCGCATGGAGCAAATAAAGAGCGCCGGTGAGCAGCAGACCTGCCGTGAAACATGCCCGCACACTGAGGTGCTGCTCGTGCATAAAACTGGTCAGGCGCACGGGCGTGTAGAGCCGGAATCGCTTGCTGATGACCCGAGCGCAATCGAGAATCCGCAGAGAATCGCGAGAAGAATACCCGTGGAATGGGCCTGAAAGAGCGTCCCTGCCATAAGGCGCTTCAAAGTGATCAGCGGACTGAGATGCATCTCATGGGCGATGGCAAAAAGTGCCGCCGCGAGGATCGTCAGCAAATCCAGACATATCCAAAACTTGGCTTGCCCCTGAATGCTGCGGGGAACATATCCCAGACCTTCGCCAGATAGATCAGGCGAAGGAAGAACCGATGTGGAGACCTTTTGCCAGAAATCAGACGTAGCCATAAGCGCGCTGCAGACCCCAGAGAATGAAACAAAAACTGAAGTGGAAAATCCAAAGCCGGACTGCCCAACTTGCCGAGCAGCCAACAGGAAATCATCTTGCCACTGAAGAACGAATCGCCTATATGCTTCTCGGCAGTTTCAGTTCGTCACCTTTTGTGATAGCAAGTTGCCCGTTTGTCGCGCCTGAAACGATCTCAGTTAGGGTAGCAATACTGGTAGATTTCACATGGCCGAAGCCGTAAAACTACCGCATCGTCTCTTTGATTTTCATCTGCCGGTCAGAGTTTACGTGAGGGAGACCCACGGCTTCAGACCTTTTTTCATCTTGCTTGAAGGGTGAATTCCGCACATCTGCAACCAAGGAGTATTCAACTCATCACACCCACAAGCCTGGACCGCAAAACATATCGCTGTGGAATACTCGGCGAGCCCTGCTGGTCGTATTCCCTACTGGACGGCTCACACCTAATTAGCAAGCTAACAGAAATGGAACCGTCCGTGGCCATAGAATTGCCGAATAAGGCGGTTATGGCAAGGAAAATTTTCGCCGGTCGTGTTACGAAATCAGTCACCCCTGTGACGAAGGTAACCTATATGCGTCTAACTCCAGGAACCTCTGGATGTTACCGTCTGAAGATGCTAGAAAATCTGCGAGCGCTCCGAAGAATCCAGCCCGGCCTTCGTGCAGAAACAGGACAGTGTCCGCGAGACGCTCCGCAAATCGCATGTCATGCGTCACAACGATGCTGGTAAGGCCGAGCTGCCGTTTCAATCGCTGAACGATGTTCCCGAGCCGGCGCGCTACAAGAGGGTCGACCATGGTGGTGGGTTCATCGTAGAGGACGACCTCCGGCTGAGCGGCCAGCGCCCGCGCGATGGCGACGGCACGCCGGCGCCCGGTTGAGAGGCTCGCCGGCAGGGCATCCATCACATCCTCGGCACCAACCATGGTAATGAGACGGCCGACGATTTGCTGCACCTGATCTTCGTCAAGCCCCCCGTGCTCGCGAAGAGGAAAGGCCACATTTTCCCGGACGCTGAGCGAGTCAAAGAGTGCACCATTTTGAAAGACCATCGTGATGCGTCTGCGGATGGCCCGCATACCCTCTTCGCTCAGGCCAACGATCTCCTGACCGTCGACTGAGACCGAACCTGAGTCAGGCTGCAGGAAGCCCATGAGGATACGGAGAGAGACAGATTTTCCGACGCCGCTGCGGCCGAGGATGCAGAGGGTCTGGCCACGGGCCACTGAAAAGCTCACATCCTCCAGGACTGGCCGACCGTTGAAAGAGATAGAAACCCTGTCAAAGACGATCATCGGCCCCGGAGGGGCAGAGCCGGTGCCGTCCGGAGCAGAAGTCGTACCCGCTCGCTTGGCGTCTGTCTGGCCGGGAACTGCGGTGAGATCGTGATCGGACATGGGACTGCACTCAGCTTACGCGACCGGCCTGCGTGAGCAAACCCCGCGCAGTATCACGGTCATCCGGGGTATTGATGTTGAGGAACCAGAGGAACGGCGGCAGCACATGAGGTTCGGCAAAGTGACCGGCTTGCACAAGGTACTCCACTGGAAGAATGCAGAGTGGCCGGCCGAGGACTTCAGCACCCGCACGAAATGCGGTAAGACATCCTCCCGGGCCGGCGCTCAGCCTGGCGCGGAGTGTGGGAAGCAAGCCGTGATCGAGAACCGCCGGGAAGGTCTGCACAAAGCCGTTCATCGAAAACATGGTGGCAGCAGCGCCGCAGAGGGAGGCCTGCTGCAGCAGATAAACCAACCCCGCGGAGGGAAACAGCGGCAGATCGACGGAAAGGAACAAGGCCTGAGCGGTGCTGCACGATGCAAGGGCCGCACAGATGCCGTCCAGCGGGCCGGCGTGAGCATCCTCGATGACTGGCGCAAAGGCGGCAAGGGGGCTTCTTGCTCCGGCAATGGAGGCGCTGAAGCCTGCCGCATGGAGGATTCGGAGGGCATGGACAACGAGCGGCTGGCCTGCGAGCGAGAGAATCGCTTTGTCTGAACCCATGCGGCTGGACTGGCCGCCCGCGAGAACAAAGGCGGCACAGTCCGGTAAAGAATTGCGCGGGGCAAGGCTCAACGGGCCGCTTCCTCAAGAAAACAAATGATGGATTCGATGCCAAGTTCGAAATTCCTGAGGTTGAACTTCTCGTTGGGCGCGTGAAGATTGTCATCGGGCAGGCCAAAGCCCATCATCACGCTGGGAAGCCCGAGATAGTTGGCGAAGTCACCCACGATCGGGATGGATCCACCGGAGCGAATGAAGACGGTTTCCTGATTCCATACCTGGCGCAGGGCGCGCGTGGCGGCGCGAATATAGGGATTCTCGACGGGAACGAGGCAGGGATTGCCGGCGTGGATCAGACGAACTTCAACCTCGACGCCCGTCGGGACGATCTTCGCCACAAAGCCTTTGTACTGCTCGAATGCCTTTTCTGGCGTCATGCCGGGAACCAGACGCATGGAGACCTTGGCTGTAGCCTTGGCGGGGATGACGGTCTTGGCGCCGGCTCCGATGAAGCCGCCAGGCATGCCATGCACATCGAGGGTAGGCCGGGCCCACGTACGCTCCAGAACGCTGTAGCCGGGTTCGCCGACGAGTTGGGCGGAGCCTACCTCAGCGATGCGATAGCCTTCCTCGTCGAAAGGCAGGCTGCGCCAAGCAGCCAGCTCTTCCGGGCTGGGCGGAATGATGTCGTCGTAAAAGCCGGGGATGAGGATGTGGCCGTTGTCGTCTTTAAGCCGCGCGAGTATCTGAGCGAGCGCAACAAAGGGGTTGGGCGCCGCACCGCCGTACATGCCGGAGTGCAGGTCAGCCCGCGCGCCGCGCACTTCAATCTCGGTATAAATCATGCCGCGGAGCCCGACGCAAAGCGTGGGCAGTCCGGGTGCAAACATCTCGGTATCGGAGACAAGCGCGAAGTCAGCCTGAAGCTGGGCCGGGCGAGAGGCTACAAAAGCCTCAATTCCCTCCCCTCCGACCTCTTCTTCGCCTTCCATGAGCACGCGGACGTTGATGGGGAGCGATCCGGTGGCCGCGAGGTGCGATTCCAGGGCCTTGACCTGCGCCCAGACCTGCCCCTTGTCGTCCACAGCGCCGCGGGCGTAGATATTGCCGTCGCGTTCCGTCGGTTCAAAGGGCGGAGCGATCCACTCCTCGATCGGGTCCGGGGGCTGCACGTCGTAGTGCCCGTAGACGAGGACAGTGGGTTTGCCTTCGGCGTGCAGCCAGTCAGCGTAGACAAGCGGATGGCCTTCGGTCTCGCGGAGCGAGACATTTTGCAGGCCAATGCGACTGAACTCGATGGCGAGCATTTCGGCTGCGGTGCGGCAGTCTGCATTGTGCTCGGGCAGAGTAGAAATCGAGGGGATACGGAGAAAGGCCTTTAGCTCCTCTAAAAATCGAGCGTGATTCTGGCGGGCATATTCAATGGCAGACGACGACATGGTCCTGCTCCCATAAAATGAATTCGAAGTCAAAGCAAAGTATAGGCCTATCAACGTATCTCAGTCCTTGAGGCACCGGAGGTCTCATGTTGCTCAGCTCGGCTGGTGGCTGCATAAAGTCTCTTTTGTTCTTTCGCCGTTTTCTTCTTTTCCCGCTTCTTGTCCTCACCTATACCGTCGCTGCCGGCTGGCCGCAATCCGCTCATCCCGACCCCTACTTTGCCCGCAGGAATACGTTCTCGTTCTTCGGCGCGTATTCAAACGACTCCAGCCACATTCTTTTGGGCGACGCCGAACAGCGCAAACTGCTCAACTTTGGCGCCGCCTACGGCCGACGTCTGCTTCTAGGCCACATTGTGAACTGGCAATACAGCGGGGAGTTCGTGCCGCTGGCGATGGAGAGCGATCCGCAGAGCCGCGAGGTAGACAACCAGACATTCCCAACGGTAGCGACCCACATCTACTATAACCAAGAACCAGTTGTCTCCTGTGCACCGCAGACCCAACCGTACACTTTGTATCTCGGAAATGGCACCGTGTACAGTAGTGGAACGGCCACGATTACCTGCTTCGGCCGCTATTGGACGATCGGAGAAGCCTTCTCACCTGTAGGCTTTCAATGGAACTTTCTGCCGCAGCGCAAGGTGCAGCCTTTCCTCATCGGCCACGGAGGTTTCATGTACTCCACGAAGCCCATTCCCGTACCCTACGCCGGCTCGTTCAACTTCACCTTCGACGTGGGCGCTGGAATTGAAGTCTACCGAGCTAAGATGCGCTCCATTCGCGTCGAGTACCGCTATCACCACATCTCCAACCACGACACAGCTATAGAAAATCCCGGCATCGACAACGGCATGCTTCAGGTTACTTATTCATTCGGCCGTTAGAGCCTGCTCACTCTACCTGGACGAAGCTGCCCATGCAGGCTTTAGAAGCCTCTAATAGCGCGGCAATGCTGGATCAACCTCGGAGGACCAGGCTTCAATGCCGCCGCGCAGCGACTGGGCCTGTTCAAAGCCCTGGTTGCGCAGCCATGCGGTCACGGTGAGCGAGCGCTGACCAAGATGGCAGACAATGAGGCGCTCGTCGGGGTCCAACTCCTGGTGTGCGCGCGAGGGAACGTCGCCCATGGGCATGAGCAGACTTCCATCGATGGCGGCCTTGGCAAGCTCCCACGGTTCGCGAACATCGATGAGACGGGCCTTGCGATCGCGGAGCAGGGATGCGGCTTCCGAGGGGGAGATCTCGTAGTCGAGCATAATGCCAGTGTAGGGCAAAGGACCCGCTTGCCAAGGGCGATGCCATGAGGGGCATGAGCCGCAGAAGGCTGTGCATTTGCCCGGCGTTGAGTCCTGTGGATTGAGTCCTGTGGCATGAGAAAAGCGAAGATGAATCAAAAGCGGCCTCGGAAAAAACCTGCGGGCAAATTCCGGAAAACCGCAAATTTCTTAGGGAGGGGGGTAGATATGTAGTTACGGGTTCGGGCCTGCGAGATAGCGGACAGATTGAGCCGGGGACGGCGCGGTCGGATTGGAGATGGCCGTGTCATGAGTTTCTCCAGCGCGTGCCTGCGCTGAAAATGATCTGCAAATGGGTCACAGATTTTTTGCACTTGGAATCAACGAGTTGGAGACATTGTTGGATGCGGGGGGCTTAGTGGCAGAAGATTGCGCCCTGGGTGGCGGAGGTGGGGCAGGCCGGGGTCTGTCCTTTTGAGGCCGCCAGCGCTCGCCGGGAGAGCCTCGCGGCCATTACTCTGGAAGAGATGCCTCCGATTTTGAATGCTCAATTGATTTCGAAGCAATTTGGCGCCGTGCCGCTCTTCCGCGATCTTTCCCTGACGGTGGAGGAGGGCGCGCGCATCGGGTTGATTGGCCCGAACGGATCAGGAAAATCGACGCTCTTGGCCCTGCTCGCGGGTCAAATTGAACCGGATGCGGGGGAGCTGGCTGTGCGCAAGCGCGCCCACGTAGCTTATGTGCCGCAGGACTCAATGTATGCGCCGGGGATGACCCTCCGCCAAGTGCTGGATTCGGCGTTGGCAGAGGGCCATGGGCCAGAGGCAGAACGCGAGGGACGTCTGCGCGAACTTGCGGGGCGCGCGGGCTTTACAGAACTGACCGGCGAGGCCGCTGCGCTGTCTGGCGGGTGGCGCAAGCGGCTGGCCATTGTGGCGGCGCTGGTGGGCGATCCCGACGTGCTGCTGCTGGATGAGCCGACCAATCACCTTGATCTGGAAGGGATCGAGTGGCTCGAAGAGCTGATCGCTTCGGCCACCTTTGCCTCGGTCACCGTGAGCCACGACCGCTACTTTCTTGAGTCCACATCGAGCGAGATCATTGAGTTGAATCGCGCGTATGCGGGCGGATTGCTGCGCGTAAGGGGGAACTTCAGCCGGTTTCTTGAAGAGCGGGAGGCCTGTCTGGAGGCGCAGAACCGCCAGCAGGAGAGCCTGCGCAACCGCGTGCGGACCGAGATTGAATGGCTGAGGCGCGGCCCCAAGGCGCGGACGACCAAGAGCAAGGCGCGCATTGACGCGGCACAAGGAATGATCGGACGTCTCGCCGATCTGGACTCTCGCAGCGCGGTGAGCACGGCGGGGATCGATTTTGCCGCAAGCCAGCGCAAGACAAAGCGCCTGGTGGAGTTTGAGCAGGTGGCCTGCACGGTGGGTGGCAATCGGCTCTTCAGCGGGCTGAACTTCACCTTGACGGCGGGCAGCAAGGTAGGGCTGGTGGGGCCAAACGGAAGCGGCAAGACGACGCTGCTGCGGCTGCTGCGGGGCGAAATTGAGCCTGCAGAAGGCGCGGTTCGGCGAGCCGATGCGTTGCGGATGGTGTACCTGAGCCAGATGCGGGAGCTGGATGAAAGCCTGACGTTGCGGCGCGCGCTTGCGCCCGAGGGCGATGCAGTGATGTATCAGGGGCGGCCGATCCACGTGGCCAGCTGGGCCGCGCGATTTCTCTTCACAGGAGAACATCTGAATCAGCCGGTGAAGAACCTGAGCGGGGGCGAGCGGGCACGCGTGCTGATCGCACGGCTGATGCTGCAGCCTGCTGATGTGCTGCTGCTGGACGAACCAACGAATGATCTGGACATTCCGACGCTGGAAGTTCTGGAGGAGAATCTGCTGGAGTTTCCGGGTGCACTGGTGCTGGTGACCCATGACAGGTTCCTTTTGAACCGCGTGTCCACGAGCGTTCTGGGCCTGGATGGCCGTGGGCGGATCGGACAGTTCGCCGACTATACGCAGTGGGAAGAGTGGAAAGGCGAAGAACTGGAGCGGCAACCGATCGGGAGCGATCCGGAGGCCCCGCAGCGCGCGCAGGAAGAGGCGGGGTCCAAGGCACGCAAAAAGCTTTCCTATCTCGAGGCGCGTGAGTTTGCAGCGATAGAGGAGCTGGTTGAGGCCTCGGATGCGCGTCTGGAAGCGGCACGCCTGCAACTGGAGAGGCCAGCCATCGCAACGGATGCAGCCGGACTGCAACAGGCACTGGAGGAGTTGGCAAGGGCGCAGCAGGAAAGTGACTCGCTCTACGCACGATGGGCTGAACTGACTGAAAAGGCAGGCT
>JAKBHH010000090.1 GCA_021836865.1 Acidobacteriota bacterium | reverse complement strand
TGCTGGGCAACGCCGCCGGCGCTGACCGCGCATGGCTTGAGAATGCATACGACCTGCAGCGCCTTGGCCGGATGAAAAGCTGCTATCTCGCCGCGCACGCCCTCATCGGGAGTCATCCGCAGTACGCGTGGATTCAATCGAACAGCCTTACCGAGGCAGGCATCTGTGACCATAACCCGGGCGCCGCGACCCAGGTCAGCCCGCTTTACGTGCGCGCCGCATCGATTGCGCAGACCCACCAATTCAGCCTGCTGACGATGCGAATACAGAATCAGCTTGGCGGCGCGGCGGTAGAATCCGGAGACGCGGAAGATACCTGGCGCATCTTCCGGGAGACGCTCCGGCAGTTCTACGCAGGAGACTATCCGCCCTTTCGCGCCTACACGATTCTGTCCGGCCTGGCCGAGGTGGAAAAGGATACGCCGAGACTCCACCTTGAACTGCTGCTCCAGCGCGAACTGCTCAGCGTGCTCGAGCTCACTCCAAGCCGACAACTGATTCCATCCCAGCGCTACGACCTGGCGATCGCCGCCATTCGCGCGGGCTATATCCCTGAGGCGCAGCAGCAGCTTCTCAAAGTGCGTAGCGAGTTGACGCAGCAGGGCGGCGGAACGTCGATCCGAGGTTTCCTGGCCGATAGCGAGATTGCGATGGCCAACCTTTACCTATCGCATGAGGATCTGCCCCAGGCGGACGCGCTTCTTGAAAGCAGCCGTGAACACATCCGGGGCCTGGATGATGATGCGGAGCGCAGCGCCTACGCCGCGGCGCGCGGTCAGTTGCAGTTGGCTCGCGGCCAGCCCGCGGCGGCTGAGGGCGCACTAAGCGAGGCAATCCTGGCAGAGGAGAGTCAGGGACGCCGGGCAGGCGCCGGCAATATCATCTTTGCCCGCAACAACCGCGCTCTTTACGCAACACTTGCCGGCATCTGGATGGCCGAGGGCAGGCCCGGCATCGACATCCTTGCCCTGTGGGAGCGGTATCGGCTGCGCATCCTCGGCCAACCCGTGCCCAACTGCATCGATCGCGGGCTTGACTGCCTCAGGCCGCGCCTCGCCCGCGCACTCGCCAGCCAGCTTGGGCCAGCAGGGAAGAGCCGGATGTTGGGCGAAGTTGTGCTCCCGGATCGCGTCCTGCTCTATCGCGCCGATAGCCACGGCGTGGTCTGGACTCAACTGCGCATCCGCGCGGACGACCTGCTCTCTGCCGAAGCCTTGCTGGAGCAGGAGGTCGGTTCTCCCGCCACATCGCTTGCCTCGGTCCACCAGGCTGCACGCTGCCTGGGCCAGCTGCTCGTGGACCCGCTGCACGCGCCGGACACGCCCGACAGCCTCTTGCTCATCGAGCCCGACCCGCTGCTGGGCAATCTACCCTGGCCTGCGGTGGAAACCGCCGATGGGCCGATTGGTCTCCGGTTCAACCTGGAAGAAGCACCCTCCCTGCTCCTGCATGAGCAGGCTGTTGCGCCAGCCTCACTGGACGCGCCTCCCGCAAGGCCGCTCATTGTAGGAGCATCGATTGGCGCTGGCCTGCAAACCCTGTTGCCTGAGGTCCTGCAAGAAGCCCGCGCAGTCGCTCGTCTTGATCCGCGCGCGGACCTGCTCCTGGCCGGCCAGGCCACGGAAGAGCAGGTGGCCGCGCGCCTGCCCTCGGCATCGCTGGTCCACTTCGCCGGCCATGCGGCCCAGTTTGACGGAGCCACGCGGCTACTGCTGGCGCCCGCTCGCGCACCGGACGACAAGCCCTATCTTGATACCGGCATGCTGCGCAAAGATCCCCCGCGCGATGCCCGCCTTGTGGTCTTCTCTGCCTGCTCGACGGGGAAGAGCGAAGCTGGCTGGAACCACGGCATGGGCGACATTGTGGACACGCTCGCGTCGCTCGGCGTGCCTGAGGTGGTTGCCACGCGCTGGCAAATCGACTCCGCCTCGGCGGTCTCCCTCATGAGCTCGTTCTATCGCGGCCTGGCCGATGGGCTGAACGTTCCCCAGGCCCTTACCGCGGCTCGCCAGACCCTCAGCCGCGATGCGCGCTACAGGCATCCTTATTACTGGGCAGCCTATTACGCCTCCGGCGTGGAGCACTCCGACTTGCGCGCGCTTTTCCGCAGCGGCGCCAGTTGATGCCATGCCTGGCATGGGATGAGGCTTTGCCTGTCTTCCAGGCTGCAGAGCACTGCACTTCCTGCCTGGAATGCGGTAGGCTTGACCTGCCATGAAGAACACATGCAGCTCTGCCTTGATCTTTGCCGGTCTGCTCGGCACGGCCCTGTTTACCCCGCTTGCCCGCGCGCAGATGGTCTCCCCTTCCATCGACGCGCCCGATCAACCATTCTCTTATTTTTCCGCGCCCACAGACGAGATCGGCATGATGGACGCAGAGGCCGCGACCGAGGTCACGCCCGAGGGCTACCTGCGCACCGGTTTCGGCGAGCTGATGTTCTTCGCCGGCCCCGAACTCCGGCCCACGCACGTGCGCATCCGCACCCTGGAAGACGGCCACCTGCCCATCATGCACTACCAGTTCTCGCAGAATGGCGTCGCCTACCGCTTCACCCTCTTCGCCGCTACGCTCGACGGCAAACCCGAAGGAACGCTCGTCAACTTCATCCGCATCACGATGAAGAACGAGGGCGAGCAGCCGAACCGCGCCATCCTCGCGACAGGAATGCGTTATGACGCGGCCAACAACACGGGCGCAACCCACGGCGACAATCGCTTCGATCGCCCGCGCCAGGGCCGGTTCCCCGGCGACTACCGCCAGATCGGAGAAAAGTTCAGCCCTGACTGGGTCTACTCCTTTACTCAAGACGGCTTCCTGCGCGACAACCGCCTGCTCTACACCTTCCCCGCCGGCTACGTCACTCGCGGCTGGACTCTGCACGGGCGGTACAACTATCCGCAGGACATCGCGAAGCCTGAAAAGCTCAACGTGGACCCCACCGTCCCCGTCGGCATCGTCACCTACTCGCGCCTGCTCCAGCCCGCCGAAGAATACACGCTCGACTTCAAGATGCCGGTCGTTCCCGCATCCGACACGGCCGCTCTCGACGCCGCCACCTTCGACGCCGCGCACGCGCAGGTCACGGCCTTCTGGAAGCGCATCCTCGCCGAAGGCATGCAGATCACTCTGCCCGAGCAGAAGCCCGTCGACACCTTCTACACCAACCTCGTTTACGACCTGATCGCCCGCGATCACATCGGCCCCGACTATATCCAGACCGTCAACAAGCTCCACTATCACGAGTTCTACCTGCGTGACGGCGCCGACATCGTGCACAGCTACGACGTCACCGGCTACCCGCAGATCGCCGCACAGGATCTCGCCTTCTTCGCCAAATCACAAAGGCCCGACGGCAACTTCCTCTCGCAGCCGCAGCAGTACGACGGCTGGGGCGAGGCCGTCTGGGGCTACTCGCAGCACTACCGCATCACGCACGACAAAGCCTTCGCCGAGTGGGCCATCCCGCAGATTGACCGCGCCGTCCAGTGGCTCAAACAGGCCCGCGCCGCCGACCCGCTCCACATCATGCCCGCCAGCGACGTGCGCGACAACGAGTTCGTCCCCGGCCACCTTACTGGCTACAACTTCCTCGCCCTCTCCGGTCTCAGCCTCGCCATCCCCATGGCGCAGCAGACCGGCCACCCCGATCTCGCATCCGCATGGCAGGCCGAGTACAACGATTACCGCCAAGCATTCCTCAAGGTTCTCGACCAGCGCACCAAAGAGGAGAACGGCTACATCCCGCCCGCGCTCGACGGCCAGAAGGGCGGCTTCGACTGGGGCAACCTGCTCGCCGTCGTGCCCGAGCCCACGCTCAGCTCACGCGATCCCCGCGTCGCCGCCACGCTCAAGGCCACGCAGGCCAAATACGCTGAGGGCATCATGACCTACGCCAACGGCGAGTTCCTCCACCACTACCTCACCATCAAAAACACCATGACGGAAACCATTCGCGGCGATCAGGAGCAGGCAACGAAGGAACTCTATGCTCTGCTGCTGCACACCAGCTCTACCCACGCCGGCTTCGAGTTCGCCATCCTGCCCTGGGGTGACCGCAACTTCCAGGACAACCTCGCGCCCCACGGCTGGTTTGCCGCCGAGTATCGCACCCTGCTGCGCACCATGCTCGTCCGCGAAGACGGCAATCAGCTCCACCTGCTCAGCGTCATCTCGCCCGACTGGATCGGGCAGGGAAAGACCATCTCCGTCACCCAGGCCCCCACGTACTTCGGCAGCGTCGCCTTCCAACTCACCCAGCCCACTGCCAATGAAGCGGACCTGACCCTCACCACGAACTTCGACCCGCACTCCACCGATGCACCCTCGGCCATCGTCGTGCATCTGCCCTGGTTCATGCAGATCCAGAGCGCCGAGGCCAACGGCCACTCCATCCACGCAACCGATGGACAGCTCATCCTTCCCGCCGACACCAAAGCTGTGCGCCTGCACTGGTCCATGCGAGCCGATGCGCCAACGATGAGCTACCAGAAAACAGTGGACGACTACAAAGCCGAGTATGCGCGCCGCTACGCCATCCTCATGCACGGCAGCGCGCAATAGCGGAACGCATCATCCCGGCGCGGGGCGCTCGCCTTGCGCCGGTCTTATCCTTTGTACATCTGGATTATTCGAGCTGCTGCACTTCCGTGCCGTCCGGCACCTTGATGCGGAACTGGTCTTCGGTCAGATCCATGTTCTCGACGACCTTCTCCACGTGCAGAATCACCTGGTACTCCTCCAGCGGCCGGCGAATTGTCACCACCGAGGGATACAGCCCTCCGCCATAATCGGCGTAGCGTCCATACGTCACTTCGGTCTCCAGGTTGCCGTTCCCGTCATACAGGTCTTGCTTATAGGGCAGCAGATCGTCCCGGTGAAACACGATCACACGCACCGGCGCCAGCTCGTTGCTATCGGCGTTTCTCCGCATCACGCTCAGCACATACTCCGGAATCAGCAGCAGATGCTTCTTCGAGGCATCCACCATCGTGTCCGTATCGGCGGTGACGGAGTAGAGATTATCCGGCTCCAGTCCGCGCACCACCATCGCATCGAAGAAGGTTCCCGGCCGCAGATTCTCCACCTGGTGAATCGACTTCTTCTTCAGCGTGTTCTCGCCCTTCACAACCTTCTTCCGCGAGGGGATATACAGGTTGAATGTCTTGCCGTCGCTCGCCATGTCAAACATCGTCATGCCCAGCACCGGCACCTGGCCCAGCACGCGCAGCATCCCCGGCTTGCGGATCAGGATGTGCCCGCGGAACGTCGTGTAGTCCTTCGCCACGCCTTCCTTGCTGTTCAGCACGCTGGCCTGGATCTCCACCGTCGCGTTCAGCGTCTTCAGCGCATCCCAGCGATCGTTTAACGTCGCCACCAGTTGATCCGGTGTCAGCGTCTGCACCGTCTGCGGCGGCTTCGGTACCGGCAGCCTGCGCGTTGTAAACAGGCAGCCCGAAAGCAACGCCAGCGGAAGCATCAGGCCCGCCGCGGAGGCAAATCGAAGAAGGCACTTCACCGCTCACCTGCCTTCTTCAGCGCGTGCCGGTACCCGGCGACGTCGCGCGCATGCTGCTCCAGCGTGGATGAGAACATCGAATGCCCCTGCGGATCGTCTCCCGCGGCCACAAAGTAGAGGTAGTCGGTATGCGCAGGGTCCATCGCGGCAGCCAGCGAACGCAACCCGGGATTGGCGATGGGCCCCGGCGGAAGCCCCGCGTGCAGATAGGTGTTGTACGGCGTATCCCGCTTCAGGTCGCTCGCGTAGATGGCGCCCCGCCACTGCCCGTCCAGTTCAAGACCGTAAATCACCGAGGGGTCCGTCATCAGCGGCATGTGATGCGCCAGCCGGTTGGCAAACACGCTGGCCACCAGCGGACGCTCACCGTCCACTGCCGTCTCCCTCTCCACCAGCGAGGCCATCGTCACCACGTCGTGCACATTCTCCTTCAATCCCAGTTGCGCTGCCGCCTGGCGAAAACGCCGCACCATGGTTGCGCATATCTGCGCTGTCGTCGCCTTTCGCGCAAAGCGATAGGTATCAGGGAAAAGATACCCTTCCAGGCTCTTTGCGCCGGGGTCCAGATCGGCCACCAGCTTTGTCTGCCTTGCCTGCTCGACCAGAAAATCCTGCCGCGCTCCAAAGCCCGCCTGCTCAAGCCGCGCGGCAATCTCAAAGATGCTTGCACCCTCCGGCACGGTTATGGTCCTGGTGTAAACATCCCCTCGCGCAATGCGCGAGTAGACCTCAATCACCGTGGCCGGATGGTCAAACCTGTACTCGCCCGCCTTCAGCCGGCCCCTCTTTAGCCAGTGAACCAGATCAAAGGCAAACTGGCTGTGCACCACCCCCGACTGCTCCAGTTGCTGCCCGATGCGCACCGTAGAAGTCCCTGGCGCAATTTCGACAAAGGTCTCCGTGGCGGGTCCAAAAGGAGTTAAAGCAAGCCACGCGCCGGCTGCGCAGAGCGCCGCCACCAGCAACAGCAGCAGCGTCACTGTCGCAGCTAACCCATTTCTCTTCCTGCTTTTGCCCCGGCGCCCAGCCATCTCTTGCCGCAAAACCTCGTCCCGTTTAGATGCAGGGCCATCCCCCGGAATTCATGTAACTCTTTATTGTAGCGGGCGAGATTCGCCTCCCGGAGTTTTTCCGTCCGTTTAACCTAGAGTCCAGGAGCGCTCCGCTGAACCCCGTCCAGCAACCCCGCTATCTCGCCCTCGACGTTGGTGCAAAGCGCATCGGCGTCGCCGTGTCGGACGAACTCGGCCTGACGGCACAACCCGTCCTCACGCTGGAGCGAAAACGCAACCCAAGGGACGACCTGCGTTCGCTGGCGCGTCTGGCGCGGCGCTTCGGCGTGGCAGCCATCGTAGTCGGCAATCCCCTGCATCTCTCCGGCGACCTGAGCCCGCGCACCGCCAAGACGCACGCCCTGGCCGCAGACCTCGGCGCGCTCACCGGCCTGCCCATCCACTTGTGGGACGAGCGGCTTACCACTCGCGAAGCACATCGGATTCTCTATGAGGCCGGCCATCCCCGGCAGCAACATCGCCGCGTGGTCGATCAGGTGGCTGCCACCCTCATCCTGCAGTCCTTCCTTGACGGCCGCAAGGATGCAAGCCTGGACAAGCAAGCAACCGGCGAGGGCGGCTGATCGCGCCTCATCTCGCTGCAAGGCGCCCGCGTATAATAAAAGGGCTAGCTCGTCTATCTCTCGCGGTTTGAGCCCGATTGCTCCCCGCCACGGAACATGGATGCCTGACCACATTAAAAAGCAGCTTCTCAAAGAGATTCATCTCCTTGAGCATGAGCTTGCCCACGAATTGCCGGCTGAGATCAAAAAGGCAGTCGCAATGGGCGATCTGTCGGAAAACGCCGAGTATCACATGGCAAAACAGCGCCAGGACTTTGTGAACGCGCGCCTCGGACAGCTCAAAAAGCGCATGGCCGAGCTCTCGCTGGTCAACCTGGCCAACATTCCCAGAGACAAGGCGGGCTTCGGCTCCACCGTGGTGGTCTACGACTCCACGAAAGAAGAAGAGATCGTCTACCGGCTGGTAACAAGCGAGGAGTCGGACGTAACCAAGGGGCTCATCTCGACGACTTCGCCGATCGGGCGCGGCCTGGTAGGAAAACAAGTAGGCGACGTGGCCTCTATCGTCACGCCAAACGGAAAGCGCGAGCTGGAAGTGCTCAAGCTCACCACCATTCACGACGAAGCCGGCGAAGACGCTGACGACGGCCCCGAGAAGTAACTAGGACGATTGGCATGACCTGGACCAGCGCGTTTGGCCGCGGTTGCGGCTGGCTTCTTGACCGCATTGTGCACGGCTTGGCGCTCACCCGCATCTCCCCGAATTTCCTCACCTTCATCGGCCTGGTCATCAACATCGCCGCCGCATTCCTTTTTGGTCATGCCAACGCCTCGAATGCCGGGCGCATGTTCTTCTACGCCGGCATGGTCATCTTCGGCGCCGGCATCTTTGACATGGTGGATGGCCGCGTGGCCCGGCGCAACAATCAGGTCACGGTCTTCGGGTCGTTTTTCGATTCCGTCATCGATCGCTACTCTGACGTCGTCCTCTTCTTCGGCCTGCTGGTCTACTACGGCCGCATCAATCGATTCAGATACGTTGTGCTGGTGGCCTTCGTCATGGTCACTTCGCTCATGGTCAGCTATACGCGCGCGCGCGCTGAAGCCCTCATCGGCCAATGCAAGGTGGGCTTCATGGAACGCCCCGAGCGTATCGTGCTGATCATTTTAGGCGCCCTCTTCAACCACTGGGGCGTGATGGCGCCCGTGCTGTGGATCCTGGCCGTGCTCTCCACCATCACCGTCATTCACCGCATCACTTATACCTACCAGAACACCAAGCACCTGGCTCCGCTCAGCACTCCTGGCCGTTGATTCGCGCACCATCCTGCATTCGCGTGCGCTCGTCACAGCGTTGTCATCCACAAGCACCTGGCCCCAAAATGGCCCGACCGCAGGTGGCTGGATGCACGACCGCTCGGATCCAATGTCGTCCACTGCCGCCTGCCGCAGCCTTCGCCGTCGAACCGGAGTGAGTGCGCCTCTGCCTCGACCGGCATTGATCGCTTATTCATTTTGCAAGCGGCACCCGGAACGTGAAACTGGCTCCCTTGCCCAACGCACTGGATGCTTCGATGGACCCGCCGTGCGCGATAACAATGGCGCGAGCGATTGCCAGACCCATCCCTGAGCCCTTTCGGCTGGTTGTGCCTTCCTGCCCTCGATAGAACTTCTCGAAGATCAAAGGAAGATCCGTGGGGCTGATGCCTGGGCCGTTGTCTTCAACGCTGAACTCCAATTGCTCCTCGGTGCATCGGCTGCGCAGCACGATTCTGCTTCCCGGAGGGGAATAGCGAGCTGAATTCTCCAGCAAATGCCGGAAAACGCGGCCCAGTAAGTGCGGATCGAACCACACGGGTATGTCGGGCTCGTCAACGCCAATCACGACGGGATGTCCGGCCAGCGTGGCGCGCGATTCCTCCACGACATGCTCGAGAAAGGCGCGGGCATGCTGCAGTACAACTCGCACTCGAACAATGTGAGCATCAATCTCAGCCATCTCCACGGCCTCGCCGATGAGCGCGTCGAGCCGCGCACTCTCCTCATCGACAATGGCGGTCAAGTCTTGCCGGCTGGCATCGTCGAGCCCTTCGCCCTGCAAAAGTGTGGTGGCGGCGGCGCGGATCGAGGTGAGCGGAGTGCGCAGTTCGTGCGTAAGCGAGTCAAGAATCGCGGTGCGCAGGCGTTCGTTCTCCCTGACAGCCTCCATGCGTGCTGTGGCCTCGAGGGCGACGGCTCGCGTGAGCGCAATGGCTACCTGTGCCGCAACGGCGGTAGCGACCTCCCGGGTGAGCACGGAGGGGCACCAGCCCAGTGCGCCAACCGGTCCGAGTCCAAGCATCAGCGCAAGAGCCGAGTACCCTTCCTTCTCAACCAGGGTTGGAGTCTCGTCTCCATTCAGATTGCGAAGGCGAACTTTCAGAGACTCCGCCGGCTCGCCCATGGAAAAGACGAACCGGTCCTGATCGCCGAGATAAAGCACAACATCATCCAGGGCAAAGATGCGTTGGATGAGCCGCGGCAGGTCGCGCATCAGGCCGTCGGCGTCCTGGTGGAGCATCATCTCCTGGCTCAGCGTGTACAGGCGCTCTACGTCCTCGCGGCGCTGCCCGGCCTGCTGGGCTTGATGGAGCGCGCGCTCGGCCACACGCCCGGCCGCCACGGAAGTGGCCAGAAACGAGAGCATGGCAACCCACTCCTGCGGCCCGGCCAGAGCAAAGGTGTGATAGGGAGGGAGAAAAAAAAAATCGAACGAACCGGCGCACAGAGCCGCGATATAGAGCGAAAGGGCGATGCCTGCCTGCGTGGCCCACCAGACAACCAGCACCAGAAAGACCATGCCGGCGGTGGTCGCATTGACGCCGAGCCATGCCAGCAGAGCCGTCGTCAGCGCAGCGGCAAGCGTACCGACCAACCAGCGAAAAGCCTCCCGCGAGTGGCCGCGCAGTGTCATCGATCTCCCCACAGGAATGATACCGGTCCTGCACGATGATGTAATCTTCAGCTGAAAGAAGCCCTCGATGCCGGCGAGAATTCTAGTGATCGATGACGAACCGCAGATCACGCGTGTGCTGCGCGCGTCGCTCTCTGCGCAGGGTTTTGATGTCAGGACCGCCAACGATCCCGAGGAAGGCATTCGCCTCTTTCGCGAATGGCCGCCGGACCTGCTCATCACTGACCTGATGATGCCCGGCATGACTGGGGTGGAAGTGTGCCGGTCCGTGCGCACCGCTTCATCAACACCCATCCTGGTGCTTTCTGTGCGCAGCCATGAGCGATCGAAGGTGGAAGCGCTCGATGCCGGGGCCGACGACTACGTGACCAAGCCCTTCGGCATTCAGGAGTTGCTGGCCCGCGTGCGTGCTCACCTGCGCCGCGCACCCGAGCGCACCGCCAAAGCTATCGAGACCGGCGACTTTGTTGTGGACGCGGAGGCGCACGCCATCACCGCGAACGGCAAGCCCATGCACCTGACGCCTAAAGAGTTTGACCTGCTTCTCCATCTGGCGCGCAATCCCGGCAAGGTGATGACCCACCGCGCCTTGTTGACCGCCGTTTGGGGTGCGCAGTCCGTGCATCAACCGGAGAATCTGCGCGTCTTTGTCGGCCAACTGCGCAAGAAGCTGGAAGCCCAGACCGGGAAGCAATATATCCAGACCGAGCCATGGGTCGGCTATCGTTTTGTCCCCGAAGGATGGATCGGAAGCTCGGAATCCTAGACCGGAGCGGCCCGAGCCTTACGCGGCTCGGGCCATCCTTACGTATTCTTTAGAAATCCCTTCCGCCGCCCCAACGCGCCCCAATCCAAACTCGTTCTTGAGCATGGAGTCAGGCACGCGCTCAATGCGGCGGACCGGCATCATGCCCTGAAATGTGAGAGACCTCGATGCAAGATGCAACGATGCTTTTGTTCACGGTTGTCTTCTTCGCCCTGGCGTTTTTGTACGTCAAGGCCTGCCAGAAGTTGAGGTAGCGCGCATGCACACTGATTTCATCACCGCTATCGCTTTGGTTCTGTCTGTTCTTTTGCTGGGCTACCTGGCACTCACCCTGCTCTTCCCGGAGAAATTCTGACATGTCCGCCAATGGCTGGCTGCAGTTCGGCCTCTACTGCCTTGTTCTGCTGGCGACGGTTCGCCCGGTGGGCGCTTATCTCGCTCGAGTTTTTGAGGGGGAACGCACCTGGCTCGATCCGGTGCTGCGTCCCATCGAACGTTTCATCTACAGGCTCTCCGGAGTGAATGCGAGCGAGGAGATGAACTGGCGCGAGTACGCCTTTGCGATGCTCGGCTTCTCCGCCGTCAGCCTGTTCGTCACCTATCTGATCGAGCGGCTCCAGGCGCATCTGCCTTTCAACCCGCAAGGCATCGCCGCCGTCGGACCCGATCTGGCCTGGAACACCGCCGCCAGTTTTACCACCAACACCAACTGGCAGTTCTACACGCCTGAAACGACGATGAGCTATCTCACCGAGATGGCCGGTCTGGCCACCCACAACTTTTTCTCCGCTGCGGTGGGCATGGTAACCGCATTGGCGTTGATCCGTGGCATCAAGCGCACCGGGTCCGCCACTATCGGCAACTTCTGGGTGGACACCACGCGGACCTTGCTCTACGTGCTCCTTCCAGCCTCTTTGATTTACGCGCTGCTGCTGGTGGCCCAGGGGGTTCCGCAAAACCTGCACGCATACACCACTGCGCACCCTCTTGAAGCGCCCGCGCAGACGCAGACCATTGCGCAAGGGCCGGTGGCCTCGCAGGAAGCGATCAAATTGCTGGGCACGAACGGCGGCGGATTCTTCAATGCCAACAGCGCCCACCCCTTTGAGAATCCCACGCCCTTCTCCAATTTCCTTCAGATACTGTCTATCTTCATCATCCCCGCAGGGTTCACTTACACGCTGGGGCGCATGACCGGCTCACCGGGTCACGGCTGGGCTGTGCTGGCCGCCATGTTCATTCTCTTTGCTGCTGGATTCACAGCCATCTACTGGGCTGAGTCGCAGCCGCACCCGTTGATCCACGGCGCAGCCCAGGCCCGCACTCTTACCGTGCCGGGCGGCAACATGGAGGGTAAAGAGGTTCGCAACGGCATCGCCGAATCGGCTCTCTTCGCCACTATCACCACCGATGCCAGTTGCGGCGCGGTCAACGCCATGCACGACAGCTTTACCCCGCTGGGTGGCATGGTGGTCCTCACGAACATGATGCTCGGTGAGGTCGTCTTCGGCGGTGTGGGCGCAGGCCTCTACGGCATTCTCATCTTCGTCGTCCTGTCCGTTTTCATCGCCGGCCTCATGGTGGGCCGCACACCTGAATACCTGGGCAAGAAGATTGAATCGTACGACGTCAAGATGTCGATGCTTTACGTACTCATCTTTCCGCTCATCATCCTTACGCTGACCGCCGCCTTCCTGCTCTCTCCCACCATCGGCTTGCCCGCCCTGACCAACCAGGGGCCGCATGGGCTGACAGAAATCCTCTACGCCTTTACCTCGGCTGTGGGAAATAACGGATCGGCCTTTGGCGGACTGAACGCGGCCGTGAATCCAACCACCCTGTGGTGGTACGACGTGGTTATGGGCTGGGCCATGCTCGGCGGCCGGTTCCTGATGGCTATCCCTGTCTTCGCTCTGGCGGGCAACCTGGCTATGAAGAAGAGTGTCCCGCCCTCGCCCGGCACATTCCCGGTGAACACATCCCTGTTCACCTTGCTGCTGGTGGGCGTGATTCTGATTCTGGGCGCGCTCACCTTCTTCCCGGCGTTGAGCCTGGGGCCCATACTGGAGCACCTGCTGCTCAAGGCCGGTCAGGTCTTCTAACCGCATCAGCACAAGACGGAACGGACTGTAATGCTTGAAATGAAGAGCCTTTGGAATACGGAGATCATGGCCCAGGCGCTGCTGGATTCAGTGCGCAAGCTTGATCCGCGCGGCATGGTCAAGAACCCGGTGATGTTCGTGGTCGAAGTGGGCAGCGTCCTTACCACCGCGCTGCTGATCGACAACACTGTCCATCATCGCCCCGGCTTCGGCTTCAACCTGCAGATCACCCTCTGGCTGTGGTTCACAGTGCTGTTCGCCAACTTTGCCGAGGCTATGGCCGAAGGCCGCGGCAAGGCCCAGGCCGATACCCTGCGCAAAGCCAAGGGCGAGACCATTGCCCTGCGCTACACCGCCGATGGCCGCTTTGAAGACGCTGCCAGCGGTCTGCTCCGCGCCGGAGACATTATTTACGTCCCCGCCGGCAAATACATCGCCGGCGACGGCGAGGTGATTGAAGGCGTGGCTTCAGTGGATGAGTCAGCCATTACCGGCGAATCAGCGCCCGTGATTCGCGAAGCCGGCGGAGACCGCTCTGCCGTCACTGGCGGGACTAAAGTCTTATCGGACTGGATCAAGGTGCGCATCACCTCCAACCCCGGCGAGACCTTCCTCGATCGCATGATTGCGCTGGTGGAAGGCGCCACCCGCCAAAAAACCCCCAACGAGATTGCCCTCAGCATTCTGCTCTCCGGGCTCACCATCGTCTTTCTCCTCGCCGTGGTTACGCTGCAGCCCTTCGCCATCTACTCCAAGGCGCCGCAAACCGTATTCGTGCTGGTTTCGCTGCTGGTCTGCCTCATTCCCACCACCATCGGCGGCCTGCTGTCGGCCATCGGCATCGCCGGCATGGATCGGCTGGTCCAATACAACGTGCTCGCCATGAGCGGGCGCGCCGTTGAAGCCGCCGGAGACGTGAACACGCTGCTCCTCGACAAGACCGGAACCATCACCCTGGGCAATCGCCAGGCCACGGAGTTCCTGCCCGCCCCCGACGTGAGCCATGAGCGCCTGGCCAACGCCGCGCAGCTCTCGTCTCTCTCCGATGAAACCCCCGAGGGCCGATCAATCGTGATCCTGGCCAAGGAAAAGTACGGCCTGCGCGGTCGCGACCTTGGCGGCGCTCACGCGGAGTTTGTGCCTTTTACCGCCCAGACCCGCATGAGCGGTATCGACCTGCCCGGAACTCGCATCCGCAAAGGCTCCGTCGACGCCATCTCCCGCTTCCTTGAGGAGCAGGGAGTACACCTTCCGCAGAAGGTGCGCGAACATGTGGAAGAGGTTGCCCGCATGGGCGGCACACCGCTCGTGGTTGCCGAGAATGCAACTGCGCTCGGCGTCATCCATCTCAAAGACATCGTAAAGGGCGGACTCAAAGAGCGCCTCGCCCGCCTCCGCGCCATGGGCATCCGCACCATCATGATCACCGGCGACAACCCGCTCACCGCCGCCGTCATCGCCCGCGAGGCCGGTGTCGACGACTTCCTGGCCGAGGCCAAGCCCAAGGACAAGATGGACCTGATCAAGCGCGAGCAGGGCAAGGGCAAGCTGGTCGCCATGACCGGCGACGGCACCAACGACGCACCCGCCCTCGCCCAGGCCGACGTAGGCGTAGCCATGAACTCCGGCACACAAGCAGCGAAGGAAGCCGGCAACATGGTTGACCTCGACTCCAACCCCACCAAGCTGATTGAGATTGTCGAGATCGGCAAGCAACTCCTCATGACCCGCGGCGCGCTCACCACCTTCAGCATCGCCAACGACGTGGCCAAGTACTTCGCCATCATTCCCGCCATGTTCGCAGGCGTCTTTCCGGTGCTCAACGCGCTCAACATCATGCACCTGGCCACGCCGCAGTCGGCCATTCTCTCTGCCGTCATCTTCAACGCGGTCATCATCGTCGCCCTTATCCCGCTGGCACTCAAGGGCGTGAAATATGAACCCAGGCCAGCCGAGGCTTTACTGCGCCGCAACCTTCTCATCTACGGCGTCGGCGGCGTCCTCGTACCATTCATCGGCATCAAGGCTATCGACATGTTCTTGATGGCTCTGCACCTGGCTTGATTTGCGGGACCTTGCGCCCTGGGGAGATTGTTCATGCATTCAGTTTGGAAGACTTCAATTCGCTTTACGATCGTCACAACGCTTCTGCTGGGCCTGGGATACCCGCTTGCGGTCACCGGCATAGCAGGCGCGCTGTTTCCACGCAAAGCGGCCGGCAGCCTCATCCTGAAAGATGGGCGGGTCATTGGCTCGGAACTGCTGGCTCAGAGCTTCACTGCCGATCGCTATTTTCATCCGCGCCCCTCGGCCGCGGGCAACGGATATGACGCAACCAGCAGCGGCGGCTCGAACCTCGCCCAGTCCAACAAGGCACTTGTTGAGCGCATCCAGGGCTCAATCGGCAAACTCTCTGCCGAGAATCCCGGCACGCCTGTGCCCATCGACCTGGTCACCGCCTCCGGCTCCGGCCTCGACCCTGACATCACTCCGGACGCCGCGTTCTTCCAGGCGCCCCGCATCGCCAGAGCCCGTGACGTTAGTCAGGACCGCGTCCGGCAACT
>JAKBHH010000089.1 GCA_021836865.1 Acidobacteriota bacterium | reverse complement strand
TTCTTGGACTGGCCGCGACTGGGTTGCCTTTGCGTTTCAGCGAGAGTATATGGGCGCGTGAGCTGGCCAGGGTCGTTGGCGGGTTTGGAGCGATACTCTTCTTTCACAAGTTCTGCGCGCTGGCGCTTACGCTTGCTTTCCTGGTCCACGTCAAAGACCTCGCAACGCGTGCGTTCGTCCTCCACGAGAAGGGAATCTTCTGGGGCAATACTTCGATGGTGGCCAACTGGAAAGATGTGAAGGATCTTTTTGGCCATCTGCGCTGGTTTATCGGCATGGGCCCGAAGCCCACGTTTGAGCGCTACGCCTATTGGGAGAAGTTCGACTACTGGGCGGTCTTCTGGGGCATGGTGGTCATTGGATTTTCAGGTTACGCCATGTGGTTTGCTCCATTCTTCGCCAGGTTTCTACCGGGCTGGGCGCTGAATGCCGTGCTCGTCGTACATAGCGAAGAGGGGCTGCTGGCCATTCTGTTCATCTTCTCGATTCACTTCGTCAATACGCACCTTCGCCCGGACAGCTTTCCGATGGACATGGTGATCTTTACCGGCGTTGAAAGTGAAGAGGAGTTCAAGACCAAGCGCCCGCAGGAATATCAACGGCTTGCGCGGCAGGGAAAGCTGAATGCGCGCATTGGACAGGCGCCTGCTTCCTGGCAGATCCACTTCGCCCGGGTTGTAGGATTCACTGCAATCCTCATTGGCTTGACACTTCTTGTGCTTACGTTGAGTGCGTACTTCACCTAATTGAAGGTGGGCAACAGGTGCGCGATTCGCACAGCGGAGCCGGTGCGGCGATGATTCAGTGAGAGCCTGTTTGCGGGCGTTGCGGCGTGTGAACCCATGCGCGGATGCTTATGTCCACCGTCAACAGAGCATCACCACTGCAGGGTGCGACACAAGGCTGTGACCCCAGTCACTGCCGGATTTGCTCGCCAGGATCTTCTAAATGCCGTGAATGCCGCGCGCAGAATTTTGTACCAAAGTATCGTGATTTGTGTCCTGGCTTGGGCCTGGACAGCCTCTGCCGAGCAGAAAGCCGGAGACAAGGACTGTCTGGCCTGTCACGCTGATGCAACTCTGACCAAGGATCTGAACGGCAAGAGTATCAGCCTCTATGTGGATGAGAAGAAGCTGAAGCATTCCATCCACTGTTCGATCTATGCACGCGTCGACTGTCACAGCGACGTCAAGGCCACGCCTCACGAGACGCCCCCTAAAAGATTACATGTGTCCAATGTCATGAGGATGCCGAAGCGTCGTATGCGCGGAGCGTACATGTAAAAGCAAGCAAGGCGGGTCGGTCACCTGCGGCCGGTTATCCTGCCATCAAGCGACCCGCGCTCCACCATCAGTCGCGCCAACGTGGATGCGACTTGCGGCAAGTGCCACAAGGGCGTCACGCAGCGCTTCACCATGACGCGCGTTCACATGGAAGACGGAGTGCATCCCAGAGACATTGGCTCGATTGTGGTGCGCTGGGTGCGCCTTGTTTATATTGCTCTGATCTTCATCGTGATTGGGGCAATGTTTCTGCACAATGCAATCATCTGGCGGGGCAAGGCCCTTGCGCGGCGCCGCATGCAGAACCCGATGATGGTGCGCATGACAATCAACCAGCGCTGGCAGCATTTGATCCTACTCTCAAGTTTCATCATCCTGGTCATGACGGGGTTTGCGGTGCGATTCCTTGGCTCGTGGTTTGCAGAGCTGCTGGGAATAGGTGAAAAGCTGCGCAGCATCGTGCATCGCGTCGCTGGGGTTGCTCTCATCGGCGCGGGCATCTACCACGCCTTTTACCTGGCTGTCACACACGATGGCCGCCGGTTGATACGCGACCTGATGCCTGCTCCGCAAGATGCCTTCGGAGTCCTGCGCTATTACCTTGGACTGACGGCCCGCAAGCCCAAATTTGGCCGCTTCACGTACGGAGAAAGAGCGGAATACTGGGCGCTGGTTTGGGGCACTGCGCTGATGGGACTCACCGGCATCATTCTGTGGGCCAAGGTGTGGGTGGGCGATCTGCTGGCCCGCTCGTGGTTGGACGTGGCCACGGCGGTGCATTTTTACGAGGCAATTCTTGCTACCCTGGCGATCGTAGTATGGCACTTCTACCAGGTCATTTTCGATCCGGATGTCTATCCGATGAACTGGGCGTGGTGGGATGGAAAGATGCCCGTCGAGCAGTATCGCCACGAGCACGAACTGGACAGTGAATCGCCGGCCGGCGCTGAGCCACCGCAGGAACGAAAGGACGCCAACCCCAGGTTGCAAGGAGATCCGAGATAGAAACTAGTCGGATTGTGCACTTGGTCCAATCCGCTATCTACTTATACGCGCCAGTGGTCGGCGCGCCAGTTACGGATGCGCTCTTTGATCTGTTTGCGATTCAGATTGTGCTCAAGCGCCTGTTTGGCCAGATCCACCACTTCGTCGTCGGCTGCAAAGCGCAGGCCGATGAGCTGATCTTCTGAGAGCCGGAAAATCTGTGCGTGCCATTCTGCCGGCGCCAGTGCCTGCAACCGCAGGCGTTCTTCCAGACGGATGACGCGGTCCTGCACCTTAAGCGGGTAGTGGCGAAGCAGGAAGAGGGCAACAATGGCTGCCACGGAAAGCACAACGAACCACGCCGACGGCAGATTTTTGCGTTGTACAAGAAAGGTGATGGCGAGGCCGAGGTTGATGAGCAGCACCGAGGTCAGAAGGAAATGAAACGGCGGGTCGAACTTGGTGTGGTTCTTGAGGCTTTGCGGTGCATTACTCATGGGGGGTCAATATCTCCTTCATCCCAAATGCCGCCGCGCGGTTCGTATGCGAGTCGGGCAGGTCCATTGTCTCGGCATCTGCGGGTGGCATGTTTGCGCTTTCCAGATTCTGCGCGGGCTTGTCCGTCACTGTCAATGCCGCAAGATCGGTTGGGCCAAGTTTTTCCGGGTTTTTGGGAATCAGATGAAAGCGGCCTCGCACAAGATAATCCACCAGAATTCCACCGGCTAGATATGGATTCATGGCCACCAGCGGAATGGCATAGCCGGTTGTCATCAGGGATTCGGAGATGCTTTTATTGGCGCGGCTCATGCGGCGATAGCCGGGAACCTGCGGAATCTCAAAGACTTTGAGCTGCGTCTCGGGGTGCCCGTGAGCATAGCGCGTCAGCTTGAAAGCGATCTGCTTGGGAGTGGTCATGCCCGCATCGGGAAAGACGCTGCGGCGAAAGACTCCGGGGAAGTATAAGTTGAGTGTATCGCGTGTGAAGTCGGCGCAGTTGTTGTAGAGCAGATCGAAGTGGGAGATGTTTTCGTCTGCGTTCATGCGCGTGATGAAGGCCTCGTCCTGCGCCCGGGTGGTGTTGAAGCGGAAGGCATAAATGCGCCGTTCGTAGGCGACGCCGACTAACTCAAACCACCCGCCATGAAAAAAATCGCCTTCGGGAACTTTCATCCCAAGCATTTCCAGATGGGCCTCGTGGTAGTTGTCGCGCAGTCGTCGCACGGTCTCGCGATCGACGCGGGCCGGAACGGCAGAGGGGTTCTCGGTGGAGTAGAGATAGGGCAGGAGCGGAATCGCCAGCCAGTCGTAGTTCCCGATGCCCTGGTAGCGCGAGATGACGGCGCCAAGTTCGCCCGGTTGGCAGGGGCGCAACTGGACTGGAGTTTCGGCGCAGATATGCTCGAAGTAGATTGCGGTGTGGCCTGTGGGGTTGAGCGCGCCAAAGAAGCCGTACGGTTCCTCCAGCAGGAGCGCCGCCTGCGCACGGCAGCAGGGGCAGACCAGAGAAAGGAGCGCAACGATCAGGAGAGCGAGGGTAAATGTGTAACGGTCGCGCATAAGGGGCTTCGCTTTCTCTGAGCGGGCGTGGATCTCCTTTTCCTTCCAGTATGCCGGATAGAGGAGAAGCGAGCAGATTGTTGTCCTGTATCTCGAAAAGGGCAGCATCAAGGCCTTAACTTATTTGGATGCAGTGTGTTGACCCGGAGCAAGGTTTGGCGCTCAAGTTACACTCATTTTGAACCCTTGAGAGAGAGCAGAGTTGCCCGGCAGGCAGGGAATTGGGCCAATTTTTGCGATGGACTGCCGTGGCGTTGGCGGCTTCGGATTGATTCTGATAGCGTTATCTCGGCATTGTGTCGCGTTCTCCAGTTGCGGGGAAAAAGCACTGCCAATTTGCAACGTCGAGGTTCCCCTTGAAGGTGCGCTTTTTTTGCCTCTTGCTGATTCCCTGCGCGGCGCTTTCCGCGCAGGTCACTTTGCCAAAGATTCTTGCCAGCCACATGGTCATTCAGCGCGACCTGCCGGTGCATGTCTGGGGATCGGCCACACCGGGCGAAGAAGTGGCGGTGACGTTTCGGGGCCAAACTCGCGAGACGAAGGCAGGGCCCCTGGGTCGCTGGAGTCTTTACCTGAAGCCGGGGGCTGCCGGTGGTCCATTCCAGATGACGGTCACGGGTACACCTGCGGCGGAGGGTGGCGCGGGGCCGGCGGCACAAGTACAGACGCTGGATGACATTCTGGTGGGCGATGTGTGGGTGGCCTCCGGCCAATCGAACATGGAGTTCGCCATGCGCCAGGCCGCTACGGCTGCACAGGATTTGCCGCGCGCTGCCGATTCCAATCTGCGGCTGCTCATTGTGAAGAAGCGCGCCTCGGACTATGCGCAGGATGACACCGATACGGATGGCTGGGCCGCGTCGAGTCCGGAGACGGCGCGGGATTTCTCCGCTGTCGCATGGTATTTTGCGCGGGAGATAGAGCAGCGCGAGCATGTGCCGGTAGGCGTGATCGACTCGACGTGGGGCGGCACGGTGGCCGAGTCGTGGACGCGCCTGACCGCGCTCGGAGAAGATGCCTCACTGGCTCCGGTGTTTGTTTCGCGCGGCAAGATGACGGACGGCCAGGCCGATGCGCTGCTCGAAGAGAAGGATGAAAATCGGCAGCGCGAAGAAGCCAAGGCCGCGGGCAAGCCGATTCCGGAGTTTCCATGGCATCCTCCGCTGGAGAGTTGGGCGCCTGGCCTGCTGTGGAATGGGATGATTGCGCCGCTGACGCCGATGGCGATCCGCGGTGTGATCTGGTATCAGGGCGAAAGCAACAGTGCGCTGGCGCGCGCCCCGCTGTATGAGCGCATCATGCAGACGCTTATTGAGGACTGGCGTCGCGAGTGGGGCATCGGCGACTTTCCGTTTCTCTATGTGCAGATCTCCAACTTCAAGTCCACTGCGGCAGAGGATTGGGCCGCGCTACGCCAGCAGCAGTTGAAGACGCTGGAGATAAGCAACACGGCGATGGCCGTGACGATTGACATTGGCAACCCGGACAACGTGCATCCGACGGATAAGGTGGACGTGGGGCATCGACTGGCTCTTGCGGCACGCGTGCTCAGCTATGGCGAGACGGTGGAAGACTCCGGTCCGCTCTTCCGGCAGGCGACGCCGGAGGGTGCAATGATTCGCGTCTGGTTTGATCATGCCAAGGGGTTGAAAGCGAACGGCGGCGACCTGACGGGCTTTGAGGTTGCGGGCTCCGATGGCAGGTTTTCGCCGGCCATGGCGAAGATTGACGGCTCAACGATTGTGGCCGCGAGTCCGGCGGTGATCGATCCGATGTATGTGCGCTACGGATGGGCCAACAGCCCGCAGTGCAATCTCTTCAACGGCGATGGATTGCCTGCGTCGCCGTTTACTTCAGTTCCGTAGGCGAGGGTTGCCGCGTATACCGAATGGCCTGCACGCTGGAAGAGGCCGCGAGCCCTTCCTGGATGGTTTCATCGAGGAAGGGAAGCAGCAGTGCGATCTTTTCGTCTGAGTCAATGATGCTGACCTGGATGGGTGCGTCCTTTGAGAAGGTCCAGTGCCCAGAGCGGCGAATGCGGCTGCCGGAGCCGTATCCCTCGATACCGCGAAAGACGATGACCTCAGCGATATCGAGTTCCTTGCATCGAGCAACGATGGCTTCGTGCAGGGGCTTGCCCTGCCACTTGTCGTCCTCACCGAAATGAATGCGCACCATGCGCGCGGAAAACTGTTCTTTCATGGCAGATGATCTCTACTCTGCTGCGCCGGCGGCTTGCGAAGCGGTTAGCCCGGTCGCGTCGAGGGCGCGGTAAGCATACTTGATGATGTCAACGTCAGAGAAGACGACGAGGCCTTCTTCCAGCATCTGGTCAACTAGTGGCAGAAAGGCGCGCAGCTTTTCCACCGTGTCAATGGCAGACAACATGACAGACCCGTGGTGCGAGGAGAGCAGAGGCGTCTCCTTGTGCACGCGGCGGTGTGCTCCGTAGCCCAGGATGCCGCGATAGACCGTGACGCCGGCAATGTCGTTGGCGCGCATGGCTTCCACCAGTGCTTTATAAAGCGGCTTGCCGTTCCACCGATCCTCCTCGCTTAGGTAGATGCGCATCATCTGCGCTTTGCCCTGGATCTTCAAATGCGCGGGTTGAATAGGCTTTGCGGCCTTAGTGGCCTGGGCAGGCTTGGCCACCGTGGTCTCCTGCATTTCAATGAGGCCGGTGCCGGCAAGCTCATTAAGTTTGCCCAACAGCGCGTCGACTTTTTCCCGCGTGTCAATGAACTCGATCTTGAGCGGCAGGTGGTCGGAGATGTCGACCAGGTTCGACGCGTGCATGTGGTGATCTGCGCCGAAGCCGGCGATACCTTTGGTCACGGTGGCGCCGGCCACACCGCGATAAAAGAGGAAGTCGAGGATGCTGGAGTAGACAGGGACGCCGTGGTGGGTTGCGCCCTCGCTCAGGTAGATGGTGACCTTGATCGCTTTCCCAGGGTTCAACATGCTGCCTCCTCAAAGGCAAGGATCGATTCTAGTGCAATCGGCGTATTGCGTCGAGGGACAGCTAGGCGACCGCCTCTGCCAACGCGGAACCTAACCAGACGGCAGCGAGGCCGAGCACGAGGCTGCCGACGGCGTAGAGCGCGGCCACGGCGAAGGCTCCGGAGCGCATGGTGGACAGCGTCTCCCACTCGTAGGTGGAGAAGGTGGAGTATGCGCCGACAAAGCCGACAGGGATAAGGTAGCGCCAAGCCGGGCTCAGCTCGACACGCCTGCTGAAGTAGGTGAGCGAGAAGCCGATGATGACGCAGGCCGTGATGTTGATGACGAGTGTGCCGTAAGGAAAGCGTGTCCCCATGCGGCCACCGACCATGGACCCAACCCAGTAGCGCGCGATGGAACCCAGTGCCCCGCCCGTGGCGATGAGCAGATATTTCAGCAAGGCGTATCTCCCTTCAGCGTCTGCACCTGCCTGTGCCGACAACGGCGGGCAAGGCTTGACGCCTGCTTCTCTCCCGATTCAGTCTTTGCAGGGATCGCGCCGGGCATGACTCCGCGACAGGACAGCCTGCCAGGAGTCATCAGCTGTCCGGTTGCAGAGGGGGACAGCGGTTAAAGGGGAACTCCATCCCCGTCAAGACGATTACATCGCGAGGGTGCGGGGCGTGTCAATAAGCGGCCAGGGCGCGGCGTGCGCCCGGCAGCGCCCTTTGTCGTGCGAGGCAAAACAATGGCAAAATCTACTTCAGAAAAATGTGCAAGCTTTCTGTCGGATAGAAAAATCTTGGAGGGGGCCTCTGCGGGTATAGACCGGTGCCATGCTGAGACTCTGGGTTTGGACATCGCGGGGTGCTCGGTCCGGGCACTGGACGGCTCGAGTTGGGGCGAGGATTGCGGCATGGTTCTATTGTGCGCGTTTCAAGGGAATTGGACTGCAAAAGGGCATGGGGAAAATTGCGAGTGGAATCATCGAGTTAGAAAAAAGTTTGGCGAGAGGGGGTTGACGGCAGTTTCCAACTGCCAGCTACCAGGCTCCAGCTTTTCGGTGGCGGGGATGGGTTTGTGGATTTCCAGGTCTCAGAAGCGAGACCCTTCGACTTCGCTCGGGGCAGGCTCTGGGGCACCCGGCATGAATCCATTTTCATGCGGGAGTGAGTTGATCCCTACTTACGCTCAAAAGACGCGCATGAATGGGGCACCCGGCCACTTGTCCCATCTATCGGTTCGCGATCCCCGGTCACTGAAGGCGAGAGACCGGGGACGCCGTCATTGCGGTCTGGATCGATCATTAGGACGGAGCCACTCGCCAAGTGGATGAGTGCAGGGTGTCGCTCAACGGTCCATGGCGAACCATGCGGAAGGGATGGGGCGTAGTTTTAACTCCCGCTGTATTGCGGGACGCCGGTCATCCAGGAATATTGTGGAGCGCTTGCGGGTTCTGACATGGACTCTGGCTCAGACATTGGCACAGGCACTGGCTCGGGCTTCGGAGATTTCAGCATGAGCCTCACGGCGTCGCTTTGAAACCACTGACTCGTTGTCGGGTCCTCTCCGAGCTGGACCATGAATTTCGGCTCAAGGTTGCGGGCGCGGACCGCGACAACTGTCCAGAGCCCAGCCTCGCATGAGACTTTCACCAGATCGCCGGCCTCGATGGTTTCTCGCATCTTCCTCTCCTTGATGTTCTCCTCGATGAGTCCCAATGACTGGCGCCGCGGGGAACTGTTATGGAGACTAGGATGAGGGATTTCGCCTAGGTGCTCAATACAACAAAGTTGGTGCCCAGTAACACGAATGTGCCAAGGGGCGGTGCGGGAGCGTGGTGATTGTCATGAAACCAGCATGTGCCAGGGCGGGGAAAGAGCCGGCAAAGGTGACGGCGGAGAATTGCGCGTGGCATGAGGGAGTTGCGGTCGGGATGGTGGTGGAAGAGATTGACGGGACTGAGGGATCAGGGACTGGTGGCGGGGTGGGGTTGGTGCATTCCCCGGTCCCCAACTGCGAGGGACCGGGGGCAGCCGCCCTTCGGTCCCGTCTGCCGCGCCACAGTTTGTGGTAGATTCGGCAGGGCAAGCAATCGGCGGCGCGAGAATGTCCAGAGGCAGACCGGAACTGCACAGAACGGAACGTATCGGGTGGCTGCGGGCGGCGGTGCTGGGCGCGAATGACGGCATCGTCTCTACGGCAAGCCTGGTGCTCGGGGTGGCGGCCGCGCATGCCACGCATCGGAATATTCTGGTCGCGGGCACTGCCAGCCTGGTCGCGGGAGCCATGTCCATGGCTGCCGGGGAGTATGTCTCCGTCCACTCGCAGGCGGACACGGAAAAGGCCGACCTCGCGCTGGAGGCTGCGGAGCTGGCATCGGACGAACCGGGCGAGCACAAGGAGCTGACGGACATCTACGTGGGCCGCGGGCTTGACCGGCAACTGGCCGAGCAGGTGGCCCATCAACTGATGGCCCATGACGCGCTGGGCGCCCATGCGCGTGACGAACTGGGCATTGTGGAGACGTTGCGCGCGCGCCCGTTCCAGGCGGCCTGGGCCTCGGCGGCCAGTTTCGCGTGCGGAGCAGCCCTACCCCTGCTGGTGAGCGCCCTCACCGCCGGAGCGCTTCTGATCCCGTTGGTCTCCGCGGCCTCGCTCGTCTTTCTCGCCGTGCTCGGCGGAGTGGCCGCGCGCACAGGCGGCGCCGGAGTGATGGTCGGCGCATTTCGCGTGACCTTCTGGGGCGCCTTTGCCATGGTGCTGACGGCGGGCGTGGGGTGGCTATTCGGCGCCGTCGGGTAAGGAGGATTCCCCGCCAGCTTTTTCAGCGGCGTGCCAGCCCAGCCTTGGCAAGAAAAAGCTAAGGATGGGGCCACCCTGAGTTGTGTGCCGGTTGAAACTACAAAACTTAAGGTGCGCTACCCGCCGGCATTCAGCGATCCCAGGTGCCCGAAGGCGAGGCACCCGGGGCAACCAAGGTTCGTGGTGGAACGTACTTCGCTCCTCTGGCACTCGGGCCGCCCGTCCAGCCGGCCGAAGGCTGGGTTCGTCTGAGGCAGTTCAGCGTTAGGCCCAGCCGACCTGCTTCATTGCAAGCTCTGCGTTCCAGATTTTGGTCATGTGCACAATTTTGTCGTCTTTGAACTCCATGATGTAGACGTAGTCCGTGCTCATGCTGCGGCCGGTTGGTGGAACCGGTCCGCCCTGCCCGGTGTGTGTTGCGTGAAAGACGGCATAAGCCGCTACGTTTCTCCTCTTCTCGTCGGTTGCGAATGATTTCACTTCGTAGCGAGCATCTGGAAACAGAGTCATGATCGCCTTCATCCAGTCGGTATATTGCGCAAGTGTCTTCACATCGCTCAGCGGCGAAGCTTGCGCCAAGAAGGTCGCATCGGGGGCGCAGTAAGCACTGCAACCTTCCCAACCTTTGCCTGTCTCGCAGGCGTTGAAGAATTTTTCAGCGGCGTTGGTGAATGAAGCCATTTTGATTCTCCTGTGTTCTGGGACGTCACAGAATACTACTCTTGGGACCATGCCGCCCGCTGTGCGGACGCCATGGAGCACCCGGCTCCAGCAATCCTGGGTGCCCGAAGGCGAGGCACCCGGGGCAACCAAGGTTCGTGGTGGAACGCACTTCGATTCTCTGGCACTCGGGCCGCCCGTCCATTCCCCGGTCCCCAAATGCGAGGGACCGAGGGCACCCGGCTCAGAATGACAGGGGTGTGGGTGGGTCGGGTTGGCACGACTGAAGCCGTGCCCTGTTACGAGACCAAGAGATACAGGTCCTTCGGCTCCCGGCACTCCGCGCAAGTCGCTCAGGATGACAATGTTTTAGATACGCTGCCCATTGGAGTTAGGCGGAGTTAGTTGTGCTTGCCTTTCCACTCTTCGTAGGGGCCCTGGAAGTCCTCGATGCCATTCGTGTCAAAGTGCCAGAGGCGGGTGGCTACCTCGTCGATGAGGTCGTGGTCGTGCGTGACTAACAACACGGTGCCCTCGTAGCGTTGCAGCGCGATGTTGAGCGCGTTGATGGCTTCGAGGTCGAGGTGGTTGGTGGGCTCGTCGAAGATGAGGATGTTGGGCTTGGTGAGGATGAGCTTGCAGAAGACAAGCCGAGCCTGCTCGCCGCCGCTCAAAGCCTTTGTGGGCTTGCCGCCCTCTTCGCCGGAGAAGAGCATCTGGCCGAGGATGCCGCGAATCTCTTCGACGGTGGCCTTGGGGTCAAAGCGGTGCAGCCACTCGGCGACGGTGAGCCCGTGTTCAATGGTAGCGCCGACGTCTTGCGGGAAATAGCCGACCTGCGCCTCGTGGCCCCAGAAGACAGAGCCGGAGTCGAGCGTGAAATCCTTGTCGGCGAGGCCGGGGTAGTTGGCCAGGAGGCTTTTGAGCAGGGTGGTTTTGCCGGCGCCGTTACGACCCATGAGGCAGATTTTTTCGCCGCGCAGGATATTTGCGCTGAAGGCGTCAATGACGGTCTGCTCGCCGTAGAGCTTGGTGATGTGCTTGAACTCGAGCACATGCTTGCCCGACGGGCGCACCTGATCGAAGCGTATGTAGGGGCGCTGGATGTTGGAGCGGGCCAACTCGTTGGTTTGCAGGCGCTCGACCTCTTTGCGGCGGCTGGTGACCTGGCTGGAGCGGGTGCCGGCGGCGAAGCGGGCGATGAAGTCATTGAGCTGGGCAATCTTTTTTTCGCGCTGGGCGTTTTGCGACTCCAGTGTGGAACGCACCTGCGTTTTGGCCATCACCATCTCGTCGTAGCCGCCGGTGTAGACGATGATGGTCTGATAATCAATGTCCGCGGTGTGAGTGGTGACGCTGTTGAGGAAATGGCGGTCGTGTGAGATGGCGATGAGGGTGCCGTCATACTTCTGCAGAAAGTCCTGGAGCCAGTGGATGGAGTCGAGATCGAGGTAGTTGGTCGGCTCGTCGAGGAGCAATGCTTCCGGCTTGCCGAAGAGCGCCTGGGCGAGGAGGACGCGGACCTTCTGGCCGCCCTGCAGCTCAGACATTTTGCGCTCGTGCAGTGCATCGTCGATGTCGAGGCCTTGCAGCAGCACAGCGGCATCGCTCTCGGCGGTGTAGCCGTCTTCGTCGCCGATGACGCCTTCGAGCTCGCCGAGCCTCATGCCGTCCTCGTTGGTCATCTCGGCCTTCTCGTAGATACGGTCGCGCTCTTCGAGGGCGGCCCAGAGGGGCTTGTTGCCCATGATGACGGTGTCAATAACGCGATAGGCGTCGAAGGCGAACTGGTCCTGACGCAGGACGCCGAGCTTGCGGGGACGCACGACGGTGCCCTTTTGCGGCTCGAGCTCGCCGGTGAGGATCTTCATGAAGGTGGACTTGCCGGCGCCGTTGGGTCCGGTGAGTCCGTAGCGGCGACCGGGGACAAAGGAGACGCTCACTTCCTCAAAGAGAACTTTGGAGCCGTAGCGCATGCTGATGTTGCTGACACTGATCATTCTGTTGCATTCCTGGGGCCGGTCGCGGCGCAAGCGCGGCATGCATCCGGCCGGGTGTGATAGAGGGTGTTGAGTCGCGGTTTGGGCGCGCGGATGGATGCGACACCCGGAGGACATTGGCACTCTTAGTTTCTCACAAGGGGCGCGCGGGAGCGCCGGCTCAGTGCTTCTTCTCTTTCGCCTGCGGGCCGACGAGTTGTGGGTCGGCGTAATAGCCGCTGATGGTTTGCACGGTGGCGTCCGGCTGGCTTACGCGCACGCTGATTGCGTGGTATTGGTTGGATGCGCCGGCGGGTGGCGTTGCATAAGTGAGTTCGTAGTAGGCGCCGGCGTCGCGCAAGACGGAATTGATTTCGCCGGTGATGTCGTGGCCGGTGACGAGCACGCGGCCACCGGAGTGGACGGCGAAGACACCGAGGCCGAGATACGGAAAGGTCGCCCTTTTGGGATCGGTGACCGGCTTCAGAAAGTCCTGGTAGTAGAAGGGATCCTGCGGCCCCGCATGCACGCCGCCGATCTCGTAGGGATCGAGGCGGTAGATGGTGGTGCGGGCGTCGCGGATTGCGTTGGTGAGGGCCACGAGAATATTGAAGTCCTGTTGCACCGAGTGCAAGTCCTGTTCCGAACCCCACAAGCCGAGCATGGGCCATCCGGGAGAGATGATCAGGACCAGTTTGCGGCCCGGGCGTGTCCCTTCAATCGCAAGCATCTGCGTGAACTGCTGCAGAGATTGTTGCAGCAACTGCTCAAGACCCTCCCAGCCTGCCCGCTGCGTCACCGGACGCAGGTCTGTAGCGAACTTCTGAAACTCGGCGAGCAATTGCTTGCCGTCCGTGGTTGAGCCGGACATCATCTGGAGGCCATCCTCGGTCATGGCGGCGATGGAGGTGCGATGGCGCAGCGCGCCACCTTCCTGTGCAAGATACTCATCCAACTGCTCGCGGCCCCAGGTCACGGAGTCGTAGCCGGGATTGATCATGTCCATCACTATGAGGACACTGACCGCACTGGGATCGTTCCGCGTGGCGACGGGCGTGAAGCGGAGCAGGTTTTGCGGCTGGCCGTTGTCGAGCACGGTGAAGGCCTGCTGCGGCAGGTCGGAAATGGGCATGCCTGCCTTGTCTTTTACGAGCACATCGAGATGGATGGTCTGGGGCTGATTGGAGGCGGCTTCGGCGGCGTTGGGCGATGGAGTTGCCTGCGCTGTGAGGTTGACGGAAGAGGAGATCAAAAAGAACAATGCAGCAACCACATCGACCGCGCGCATGGGAGAACCTTTCAGGGAATCACCTGCTCTCCTGAGCAGTACCAGAGATCCCATTTCTTACAAGGAATTCACGCTGGAATTGAAATTGGGGAATCTCGACGTATGATGCGCATTTCTTGTGTTGGGAGCACGGATTTGTGCGGTTTTCGAAGTCAACTTTGATCTCATCGAATTGCATGTGGACTTGAACAAGAAGGAGCCAGAGCACAGGCGCAAATTGGAGCCAGGCACAGCCATGTGACAGCTTGCGCCCTCCGCGTCAGATTTTGCTTGCCGAAGAAAAGCACCCTCCGATAGGCCGCCCAAGGGATGGCAATGGTCAACTTGCATCACCCTCTGGGTCTGCGGTATGGTCACTCTTTCGAAAACCTTTGGACTGTTGGTTGCGGATCTCTGAAGTACAGAGCAGCGGAGATGACATGCGCAGCATCGCGCTCTTGGCAGTTGTTTTTTTGTTGACCGGGTGCGGCTCGTCTCCAGGAACCTCCGGAAGCAGGCAGCCGCCTCCAACCTATCCATTCCCGGCGGCGAACACGCTGCAATTCGTGCATGAATTCGGAACGAATACGAACCCTGGCGCGACCGATATACCGGGAGACGCGATCACTGGCCTTCAAGCGGACGGCAGCGGTAATCTTCTTCTCGCCGGATCCACGCACGGCAATCTTCCTGGCTATTCGAATGAAGGAATTATTAACAAAGGCGCGCTGTACAAGCTGGACGCCAACGGAAACCAGATTTGGGCGAAAGAACTTTCATCTGGAGTCGGGGATGAACTAGACGGAGTCGTCGTTACCGCATCGGGAATCTTTGTTTTGGGCGACACCTGGGGGGCGTATCCGGGGGCGTCGAACCCAAGCGGCATCGACGAGCCGTTTATCGCTGAATACGACGATTCCGGAAATCTTCTGTGGCTTAAACAGTATTCCTATCCCTCGTCGTCGCAGGGCTTATTCCTTGAGGTTCTGCGCGCCGATAGCAGCGGGAACCTCATCTTCGCCGGAGAAATTGACGATAGCGTCGGCGGGCAGGATCTTTTCGTCCAGAAGATCGATGCGTCTGGAAGCGCATTGTGGGAAAACACCTTCGGAAATGGCGCATCGGACTTGATGAACGGGATGAGCACGGATGCCAACGGCGACATCTATGCGGTCGGGGCCACGAGTGGAACATTTCCAGGAAATCAAACCAGTACAATCTCAGAACCATTTGTGCTGAAGCTCGATGGCGCCACGGGCGCGACGGTCTGGCTGCAGCAATTCGGCGACAGCACCACTTTCCCAATCTTCTATCCATCGGATGTTCAGGCAATTCCCGGAGGCAAGCTCGATGTTGCAGGAGGAAACGTCGTGACCCCCAGCGGTCTCCCGGTTACGCAAATTGAAGTCATGCAGATGGACGCCGCGACGGGTTCCCCCCTTTGGCATTTTCAGTTCGGCGGAGACATAGGCGATATTCCCGGACCCTTGATCGTAGATCCGAATGGCAATATTTATATTGCCGGCATGACACAGAGCGCCTTCGCTTCAGGTGTGACCATGCACGTGCAAGATGTATTTCTGGCTAAGATCGATCCCGACGGAAACCCGCTGTGGGCGCAGCAGTTCGGAACCGGGCTGGATGGCCCTCCACTTGTTGAAGGCTTATTCGCGCCTTTCTATTTGAGTCTGGGAAACCAGGGTGTCTATATCGGCGGAATGACCCATGGGCAGTTCCCGGGCTTCAGTAACCCCAACCAGTACACTGACCTCTTCCTGGCGAAGTTCTGGCAATAGCCCTGAAGTCTCAGGGCTTTCGAAATCCTTTTGATGCCAATGCTCGTCGGCACAGCAGCCAACGTGAGGCTGGAGCTATGAACCGAGGAAGTACAGCGTGATGTGGTTGACGGCGAAGGCGGAGATCCATGCCAGTACGAGCATGTAGGCGAACTGGACGGCGGGCCATTTCCAGCTATTGGTTTCGCGCTTGACGACGGCCATTGTGGAGGTGCACTGCATGGCGAAGGCGAAGAAGATCATGAGAGCCAGCGCGCCGCCGAGGGTCATGTCGTGGTGCAGGGCAGCGTGCAGGTTGAGGGTCTGCGTACTGGGGTCGGCGCCGTAGAGGGTGCCCATGGTGCTGACCATGACTTCGCGCGCGAGGACGCTGGAAATGAGGCCGATGCCGATCTTCCAGTTGAAGCCGAGGGGTGCGATGGCGGGCTCGATGAAGTGGCCCATGCGGCCGATCATGCTGTCTGCGAGCTGGGGCGCGGTGTAGTGCCCGCCGGCGACAGGCACGGGCGGGATGTGCGCGAGCAGCCACAATGCCAGGGTGACGG
>JAKBHH010000177.1 GCA_021836865.1 Acidobacteriota bacterium | reverse complement strand
GTAACCATTGGAACTCCGGGAAACGTTGCCTTGTCAAAGTAGAGCGACTCGCGCTGCGAGAGCGCCTCCAGAAGATCCGGCGTGGTCTGGTAGACCGCAATCTTTTGTGCGCCCGCGCCCGCGGCGGTAAAGGCCACACAAACAGCAACGACTGTAACGCGCAGCATGGTCCCTCCTTCGCGCGAAAGGAGAATCCTAGTTCATTTCGGGTACTGTCTTAAAGGGACTGGACGCAGCTTCTGCTACTTGTGAATTGCCCTTGCAAAATCCCCGCTCTTGCCGCCTGTCTTGGCCTCCAGCCGGACCTCGCGAATCACGATACCTTTGTCCAGCGCCTTGGTCATGTCGTAGACGGTGAGCGCGGCCACGGCAGCGGCCGTCAGCGCCTCCATCTCCACGCCTGTGGGGCCCACGGTCGCCGCCGTCGCCGTAATGCTCACTCCGCCCTCGGCAATCTCCGCCTGCACATCCACATACGTCAGCGCCAGCGGATGGCACATGGGAATCAGCTCCGAAGTGCGCTTGGCCGCCTGGATGCCGGCAAAGCGTGAGACTTCCAGCGGGTTCCCTTTGGGGTTCACCGGCAGAGCCGCCAGCACCGCCGCAGAAAGCTCGACAAATGCCGATGCCGTGGCCGTGCGGCGCGTCTCCTGCTTGGCGCTCACGTCCACCATGCCGGCCCGGCCCGATGCGTCGTAGTGCGAGAGCTTCGATTGCGCCGATTCAGACATAAATCTCCTTAATAGATCAGAATGCGAACCAAATCACCCGCTGCAAGACTGGCAGTCTCTTCCGGCACGACGAGAAAACAGTTGGCCCGCGCAAAAGCCGCCAGATCGCCCGACCCCTGCCACTGCACCGCCGCCGCCTGCGGCACTTGCCCTGCCGGCAAACCGGACTCCCACCGCCCCGGTAGAAAACGCGTCAGGCCGTTCTTGCTTTTCACCTGCGCGGTGAGCCGGGCCAGGGCCATCCGCGGCCCCTGCGGCTCCGCGCCCGCCAGAGCGTTGAGCACAGTTGCGCCAAAGAGCAGAAACGTGACCGCCGAAGATACCGGATTCCCAGGCAGCCCGAAGAATGGCAGCGCCTCGCCCTCCTTTGGCAGCTCTCCAAAGACCAGCGGCTTGCCCGGCTGCATGCGGACGCCGGTGAAAAAAAATTGCGCGCCGCGCCGCGCCAGAGCCGGCTCCACCAGGTCAAACTTGCCCGCCGATACGCCGCCCGAGATCAGCAGCAGGTCAGCCTGCGCCGCCTCAGCCAGTGCTGCGTCCAGAGCCTCGGCCGTATCCACCGCAGCCGGCAACACCCAGGGCTCACCGCCGGCCGCAGCCACCAGCGCAGCGAGCATGGGCGCATTTGAGTTGCGAATCTGCCCTGGCTGTGGCTTCGCGCTCACCGGCACCAGCTCGTCCCCCGTAGTGAGGATGGCCACGCGCGGTCGTGCCCGCACTGTCAGAGCGTCATGTCCGCACGTTGCCGCCAACGCAATCTGGGCCGGGCCAAGAGCAGCGCCGGGCTCCAGTAACACATCGCCCCGCCGGGCCTGCGCACCCTGCGCCACAATGTTTTCGCCTGCGCCTATTGCCCGCGGCGGGAGCAGTCGTATCCGGTTGCCCACCCGCTCCACGTGCTCGATCATCACCACGGCATCGGCTCCCCCAGGCACCGGCGCGCCGGTCATGATCTCCCAGGCAGCGCCCGGCGGCAGAGGGCCCGCCGCAGCCTCGCCTGCGTGGGTTGCACCGGCAACCGGCAAAAATCCAAGCGCTGAGACTTCAAGCGCGCGGCAGGCAAATCCGTCCCGCGTGGAGCGCGCAAAGGGAGGCTGATCCTCATCGGCCACAAGAGTCTGCGCCAGAGTGCGGCCAGAGGCATCCACCAGCGCCACCCGTTCCGTGCGCAGATTCGAGCGGCTTCGCTGGGCTGCGAAGGCCGCCACCTGTGTCGCCGCCTCCTCGTAACTGAGCAATGCAGAACTCATGCAATGGATTGTAGATGGGCCGGCTCGGCGCCTGGCGCAGACCGCAAGCCGCAAATACACGAAAGGCGCACCCGGCTGCCGGGTACGCCTCTTCGCGTTCGACCGCAAAGCAGTCTTACTTCTTCGTCTTGGTCGCCTTGTAGCTCGAGCTGATCTTCTGACCTGCCTGGTCCAGAATGCCCTTCGCGTCGGCCGCGTAGGGGCCATCGGGCGCCAGTTCCAGATACTTCTGGTAGGCGTCGGCGCAGCCATCGGGCAGCACGATCCGCTGCGTCTTCGGATCAATGGTTGCCTTCGACACCAACCCCTGGCCCTTCAGGTAATAGAGCAGCGCATCGTTCGGGCTGGCAGCGATCGCCTCGTTGGCCGCGGCCACCTGCGCGTCTGCATTACCAGTCTGGAAGAAGATCACGGCCTCATTCCTGAGGTAGAAGCCGGCCTGGGGCGGATTCGCCTTGGCCGCTGCGTCATAGGCCGCATTGGCTTCGGTCACCTTACCCTGACGCGCATAGGCTTCGCCCATGCCTGCATTGGCCATGCCCTGGATCGCCGGGTTCGGCTTCTTTGAGGCGGCGTCCGTGTCCAGCGCCTTCTTGTACGAGACTAGAGCATCGTCGTACTTCTTCAGCCCGTTCTGCGCCAGTCCCAGCTGCGCCCAAAGGACCGAGGCATCCGGCTTGGCCGCCGTGTCCTTGGCCATCAGGCTTTCAATCTCGGTGTACTTCGCCGTCTTGATGTCCGCAGCCTTCGCGGCGATGTCAGTTTTGGACGCCGACGCTCCCAACTGCTGTGTTGCCGTCGTCATTGCGGCATCGGCATCATGCACGTCCTGGGTCACGGTCTTCAGATCATTGTTCAGGCTCTTGATGACCTCATTGGCCTTCAGCGCGGCGGCGTTCTTCTGCCGGATCTCTTCGAGCTGTTTTTTCTCCTCCGGCGGCAGCGTGTCAATGTATGCCTGGCGCGACATGTCAAAATCGACTGCCGTGTCCTGGCCGGCCGGTAAATTCACATTATCCTGCCGGTCGGCCTGCTTATCCGCCGACATCCCCTCGCTGCGGTAAATAATGATGTAGGTGCCCGCTGGGATGTCGCCTTTGTAGTCTCCGTTGGCATCAACCGTGAACGTGCCCTTGTCAGCGGTCACCGGAGCGAGTCCAGGGCCGGAAGCGGCATGGGTAATCTGCAGGAAATTCACTGACCCGGCACTCTGCGATGCACCGGATGGATTGGTCACATGGCCATGCACCTTGGCCATCGGTACTGCCGGCTGCTGCGGTGCCTGCTGTGCAAGCGACGGTATAAGGGCGAGGGCCAGTACGCCCAGCCAAAGTGAAATGTTGCGTTTCATCCTCTTCTCCTTGGGAGTTCGAGTGAGCAAGTCGGGCCCACCCCTCGATCAAAAATCCTGGTTGCCAAACACACCGGCACAGCAAATGCGCCTGTCCTGCCGGAGGGCTGCAACTCTCTGCAGGACCCAAATTAAATCCTATTGACTCTCCAGCACAAGGCCATTGATCTTTTCGGCCGATTGAGCGTTCAGCCGCGGAAGCAACAAACCGCCTGCCGCAAGACCCACCCCGAAAGCAGGCAAATCTCCTTCGGAGTCTGTTCGCTCCGCACAGCCGCTTCGTCTCTACCCTATGGTAGTGCGTCCCGCAGCTCCCGATTTGTGGTCTGCATCACACACTACAATAAGATCATGCTGACCACCATCCGGCCTGCCGCCGCGGCGGATATTCCTCAGATTCTCGTTTTTATCCGCGCCCTCGCCGCCTACGAGCGCGAGCCCGATGCGGTTACGGCGACCGAGGCCGACCTGCTCCGCGACGGCTTCGGCCAACACCCTCTTTTTCAGTGCCTTATCGCCGAGCACGAGGGCGCTCCGGCCGGTTTCGCCTTCTATTTTTTCAATTACTCTACATGGCTCGGCCGTCCCGGCCTCTACCTCGAAGACCTCTTCGTCCTTCCGGAGTTCCGCGGTCTCGGTATCGGCAAAGCGTTGCTCCAGCGCATCGCCGCCATCGCCGTGGAAAGGAACTGCCCGCGCCTGCAATGGGAAGTCCTCGACTGGAATACTCCGGCCATCGAGTTCTACCGCGCCATGGGCGCCGAGTTCCTCGACGAGTGGCGCAACGTCCGCGTTACCGGCAAGGCGCTCCACAACCTGGCGGGCATGGACCAGGATCGGCGCTCGGCACAATCCTCTGGGTCGATGGGCACCGGGGGCGCACAGTGAAGATTCGCGTCCTCGGCGGCGGACTCGCAGGCCCTGAAGCCGCGCTGACCGCGGCCCGCCTGGGCTGCCAGGTGGATCTCTACGAGATGCGTGCCCTCGTCAACGGCCAGCCGCGCCTCAC
>JAKBHH010000088.1 GCA_021836865.1 Acidobacteriota bacterium | reverse complement strand
CTTCGCACAGAAGATCAGAGCAGCGCCCGTCCCGGTCCGTGGCTCCAGTGCCAACGCTGACCCAGCCATCTTCCTTTCGGGCGTCAAGGTGGATGGTAACCCCCTCGGCGGGTCTGCCCATCACAACGTCCAGAACGTGCGTCGAAATCCTGCTCATTGCGCCAGCCACTTTCCCAGACGGATCTGCAATATCAAACGCTGCTGCTCCGCAGCCTCACGCAACTCCATGGCGCGGTCACTCTCCAGACGCCGCTTTAAGATCGCGAGCATCTCTTCGGCGCTCTTGCCCGTTGCACAGACGATATAAGTGAAGCCGAATCGCTGCTCATACAGCGCGTTCAGCGCAGCCAGTTCCGTCATCACGAGCGCATCCGCCGCACCTGCCGAGGACTGCTCTTGGCGCGACCATACCCCCGACTGTGTGGCCATGTGCCCTCTGGTACTTTCGCCGATGCGGGGATGGCAGGCGAAAGCCTCAATCAAGTCGCCGTCCTTCATCGTCGCCCAGATCCTGTCTGCTTCTTCACTCAACGTCACGATGTTTTGCATGGGGCGCTTCTCCACCATCGCCTCCGCCCAGCGCCGCGCACCGCAGCAAACTAGCATCGCTTCCAGCGCACCGGCGCGGCTCGCCGCATTCCAAGCCGCCAGCATTGCGTTCATGCTTGTGCCTCCGTCGTGGAAAACTGCTCAAGGCACTCGCCCAGCAGGTTTGCCGCAACGCGCCTGCGATAATCTGCGGTAGAGCGTATATCGTCAATCGGCTGCGCTTCAGACAGAAGAGCTTGCTGCGCGGTGAGTATCGTTGACTGATTGATGGACTGACCGAGTACCGCAGACTCCGTCTGTTTCAAGCGAATGGGATACGGTCCAAGGCTCGCCGCTGCCAGACGAAGATCATGTACAACTCCATTGCGTATCCATGCTGTTGCCGCCAGCGCAACTTTCGAGATCGCCATCGCTCGGCGTGTTCCCACCTTGCGCGTATAGAGGCGATGCTGCTGAAACCGACGGGGAAGATGAATCGCAAACAGCAGTTCATCTGCAGCCAGCACCGTGCGCTTGTAGCCGATATGGAATTCGCCATACGGGATGCGTCGCAGCCCACGCGCCGAGATGAGTTCCAACTCTGCGTCATAGACCAGCAGGGCCGGCGATGAGTCCGCTGCGGGCGATCCGTTCACTAGGTTGCCGCCCAGCGTCGCTCGGCATTGATTTGCGATGGAGCCGATCCACCCTGCTGCCCTTGCAAGCAGCGGAAAATCCGCGACAATGTCACTGCTGGCGCGCAGATCGCTGAAGGTTGTCCCAGCGCCGATAGCAATGCTTGCTGACTCTGCGGTGATGAAGCGCAATTCCTGTACTCCCCACAGGCTGACAAAGCGGCCTGGCTGCAGGCGGCCTGCCGCATGTGCCACCATCAGTTCTGTCCCTCCCGCAAGCGGAGTCCATTGCCCCGGCTCCGCCGCAAGCAGGCTTAGCACGCCCGCCAGCGAGCCCGGCGCCACAAGCGCATGTATCTCTGCGTTACCGCGCATCGGTGCCCTCATCGCCGCCGCGTGCGTGGCTCTGGGATGCTGCGTGAAGCACGGACTCAAAGATGCGAACAAATCCCGTGCAACGGCAAAGGTTGCCTGCCAGCCCCTCGCGAATTTCCCCCAGCGTAGGCTGCAGCCGATTTGCCAGCAGGTGCGACGCCGCCATCAACATGCCTGGCGTGCATATTCCGCACTGCGCCCCGCCGCAGCGCAGGAACGCTTCTTGAAGTGCATTCAGGGCGCCGCCTTTCCCAAGGCCTTCCACGGTCTCGATCTCTGCGCCGGCAGCCTGTAAAACAGGCACCAGACAACTGTTCACCAGGTCGCCGTTCATCCTCACCGAGCAGGAGCCGCATTCACCTTCACCGCAGCCTTCCTTGGTTCCAGTCAGACGAAGATCCTCCCGCAACACATCCAGAAGCCTCTTCATGGGCGGCGCCTGCACGCTATGGCGTTCTCCGTTCACGGTGAGATGGACTGTGGGCCACTCTATGCTCATGCGATTGCCGTTTCCCCTACGTTCGCCTTCTTCTCAAGGCGCTCCAGCATCTCTTCAGGCGTCAATGGAATTGCGCAAAATGACATGCCCGTCGCATCCCTTATCGCGTTCAGAATCGCGGGCGCGGGCCCATCGTGCGGCAGTTCGCCAATGCCCTTTGCGCCGCAGCCTCCATCGCTGAAAGGAATCTCCTCAAAATAGATGTGAATGGGAGGTATGTCCTCCGCGGTAGGCATAATGTAGTTCGTCATCTGATTGTTGGCCATGTGGCCGTTCTGCAAAATGACCTTTTCGTACAGCGCATATCCGATGCCCTGCGCAATCCCGCCTTCAGCCTGTCCGCCCGCCAGCACCGGGTTCAACACGCGTCCCACTTCCTGCGCGGACCAGAACTCTTCCACTTCCGCTGCAGCCGTGACGCTGTCCACTGCAACCTGGGCTACCTGCACGCACCATGCATATGCGGGATAGGCCTCACCACGATACTGCTGGTCGTCCCAGAAGATCCCGGGAGGAGCTTCATAGCGGCAAAGTGAACGCACTTCACCGTGCAGCGCACGATACCGTTCGCAAGCTTCGAAGAACTCGCGGGTGCGGTACTCGGCAGCCAGCCCCGCTCCCTTTCGCAGACGCTCCACCAGTTGCAGGCTTGCCCGCTCAATCAGCTTCCCAACCACCATCGCCGTGCGCGAGGCCACCGTTGGCCCGCTGTTGGGAACGATCGCGGTATCGGCAGGAGCCATCACCACCTGCGAGTAATCAAGGTTCAATATCTCGGCCGCAATCTGCGGGAGAATCGTGTTCGTGCCCTGTCCAAACTCAGTGCTTGAGACAAGCACGCGCACCTGGCCATCCTTCATGACGTCCACGCCCGCCAGGGAATTCAGAGTGCGCTCTCCTGAGCCTGTGAACCCAGACCCGTGATAGAAGGCTGCTATCCCCATGCCACGCTTCACAGGGCTGCCTGGGTTCTCCCGAGCGAACTTCGTACGGCGCGAATGATAATCGCTCTTCGCAAGCACGCTGTCGAGCAGCAGATCCAGAATCACCGGCTCGCGCATCACCTGTTCGGTGGCCGTCGTGTCCCCGTCATGAAGAAAGTTCCGGCGGCGCAGGACTGCAGGCTCAATCCCGATCGCAGCGGCGATCTCATCCATGTGGCGCTCAATGGCAAAGATGGCCTGCGGCGCGCCGAAGCCGCGAAATGCTCCATAAGGAACGGTATTCGTAGCCCACGCACGGGAATGCACACGCACGTTCGGGCAAACGTAGGGGCCCGGCGCATGTAGAGTGGCGCGCGAAAGCACCGTGGAGGAGAGCGTCGAGTATGCCCCGCCATCGGTGGCTACTTCGATGTCCATCGCCAGCAACTTGCCTGCCGGGTCGAGAGCCGTGCGATGCCGCACACGCGACGGGTGGCGCTTGGTGGTAGCAGCCAGATCTTCCATACGGTCGTACACGATCTTCACAGGATGACCGCTCTTCATCGCCAGCAGCGCAGCATGAGAGGCAAGGATCGAGGGATAGTCCTCCTTGCCGCCAAAAGCACCGCCCGTCTCGGTTTGAATCACGCGCACTTTGTCTTCCGGAAGATTGAAGACGGCGCGCAGCGACTTGTGTACGTAGTACGGGCATTGCAGCGATCCCCACACCGTGACGCCATCCTTCGCGCTGTACTCCGCGATCGCGCCGTTGTTCTCAATGTAGAGATGCTCCTGTGCGCCGGTGCGATATTCGCCCTCGACGATGTGCGCAGCGCCCGCCCATGCAGCTTCTACATCTCCTTTCTCCAGCAGAAAACTCTTCAGCAGATTGTCGGCGCCCCAGACCACCACATCCTGCCGCTCGCTTTCTTCAATGGTGAAAACCGGCGGAAGCTCTTCATACTCGATTCGCACCGCTGCTGCAGCCTCGCGCACCTTGTGCTTGTCAGGATGCGCAAGCAGCACAATCGCCTCATCGCAGTGGTTCACCATGCCATGGGCGAGGCACGGTTGATCGGCGAAAATCAGTTGGATGTGATTGTCGCCGGGAATGTCCGACGCGGTCACTATGGCAAACTCGCTCCACTCGATGCGCCGGTCGTAGCGGATGGACTTGATCAATCCGCGTGGTACCGTACTACGCACGGTGGCTCCATGCCACATGCCCTCACGTTCCATGTCATCCACGTACCGTGCCTTTCCCAGCAGCTTATCCACGCCCTCTTTTCGGGGGACGGGTGCGCCAACAACGCGAGTTGTCGTGTCTCTATGCATGCTTTAGGAACGGGCGAACGGCCCTGCGGGTTGAGGGATAGCATACAACGAACCGGCCCGGTTGCAAAGCGGTTGCGTCAACTCGCCAGCGTGGCAAGCGTGCGTGCCAGCACATGGATGCCGCTGCCGATCCACTCCGGGGACGCGTACTCGTCCGGGCGATGACTCACTCCGCCGCGACAGGGGATGAAGAGCATTGCCACCGGCGCAATGCGCGCCATGAACAGAGTGTCGTGATAGGCGCGGCTCACCATTCTCTTGCAGGTTTTGCCCGCCGCCTTTGCCGCCTCCTCCATTGCAGTTACAATCGCCGGGTCGCATGTGGCCGGCGGATCGGCATTGACCATCTCCGCGGAAATCGCGACTCCTCGCCGTAGCGCAACCTCATTGCAAGTAGCCTGCAGGACCGCAAGGACGCGATCGCGCCGTGTCCCATCTGTATCGCGAATATCGGTCTCAAGGCGCACGCGCGACGGGATGCTATTCACAGCGCCGGGAAAAACATCGCATACGCCCACAGTTGCCACTGTATCGATTGCGCCGCTGGATTTGGCGGCAGCCTCCAGCGCAAGAATCAGTTCCGCCGCAGCGGTCAAAGCGTCCTTGCGTCCCGGCATCAGCTTTCCGCCGGCATGGCCGCCTTCGCCTTCCAGCATGATGCGCACGCTTGCTGGAGCCGCTATATGAGTGACGAGTCCAATGTCGATTCCATCCTGTTCGAGCAAAGGTCCTTGCTCAATGTGCAACTCCACAAACTGATGAAAGCGCCCAGTCGTCAGTGCAACGGATGCAAGAGAGCCTGTAAAACCGGCTCGCGCGCGTAACTCATCCAGACCGTGTCCCTCCTTGTCGCGCAGTGCGAGCGCCTGTGCAGCGGTCAGCACGCCTGCCATCAGGCGGCTTCCCAGGCAGCCAATTCCAAAGCGGGTCGGCTCTTCCGCGGTAAAGATCACCAGTTCGATGGAGCGCCGTGGCTTGAATCCGAGCTTCTGCAGCACGCGAATCGCTTCTAGCCCACCCAGCACGCCAACGCAGCCGTCATACATGCCAGCGTTGGGAATCGCATCAATGTGTGAGCCGGTCCCAACGGGCGCAAGGCCCGGATCGCTCCCGGCCCATCGCGCGAATGTATTCCCAACAGCATCTTCATGCACCGTCAGTCCGGCATCAATGCAGAGGCGTTTTACATAGGCGCGTGCGTGCAGATCTGCCTCGCTGAAGACTACCCGCGTGACGACCGGAGGCTCGGCTTCTGAGATCTTCGCCAGGGTCGCAAGTTCAGCAAGTACCCCGTCGACTCCGAGTTTCAGTCCGGCTGACTCCATCGCTACGCTCCCAGCGGATGCCTGCGCCAATCCTTGTAAATCAGGTACTTTGCAGGGCGCTTCCCCAGCGCGCCGAACCACTGCGGACAATACGCCGCCATCCAGATAAAATCCCCTGCCTGCACGGGATACCACTGGTCGCCGAGCCGATAGATGCCACCGCCTTCGAGCATCAGAAGGCCATGCTCCATCACATGCGTTTCCACCATGCTCAGTGCAGCGCCTGGGTCATAGGTCATCGTGTTCACGGCAAAGTCATATTGCGGGCCATCAGGCATCAGCGATCGCACGCGCAATCCTTCATCGCCCATCAGGGCAATCGTGCTGATAGCGTCCTCATGGCCCACCACAATGCCGGGCGGCACGTTGCCGTTGCCAGGCTCGTAGGGCTTTTCAATCACCGTCGCCCGCGCAATCGAGGAAGCCTGCACCGCGTGATTCGTTCCTTGAGGCAGATACATAAACCCGCCCGCGGTCAAATAATGCCGTTGCCCCGCCGCTGCGACCTCGAGCTCACCTTCGAGCACATAAATGAATCGCTGCGCCGGAGCAGGTCCGAGCTTGCCAAATGCGGTGAACTCCGCGGTCATTTGCACAAATCCCGCACCCAACCGCGGCCCTACATGAACGATAAACTCCACGCCATCCGCACCCGGAAGCGGCGTACGGATAAATGTGTCCGGTGTCTGGAGCAGATGGTCGTGCTTCAGACTGCTTCGTGTTGCGCCCAGATGCTGCAATCGCGACCTCGCGTAAAAAAAAGGAATATAAGACGGCAAAAACCGTTGCTCGATTCTATCTGACGTCCGCTGCCAGCCGTTCAAGAAAATTCCACGCCACTCTCAGCCCGGTCTCAACGTCGTCGGCCAGCACGCTTTCCGCGGGATGATGGCTGATGCCACCGGGGCTGCGCAGGAAGAGCATGGCCGTGGGCATGCGCGCAGCCATCACCATGGCATCATGGCCCGCGCCGCTGCTTATACGCTTCACCGGCTCGCCTGCAGCTTCAATCGCATCGCACACAAAGGCCGTCAGCCGCTCATCCATCGGCACCGCGGGTGTCTCGGACAGCTTGCGAATTCGGAGGGTCAACCCACGGCGTTCCGCGACAGCGCCGGCCGCGGCGACCAACTCCTCCGTTGCCGCGAGACGAGAGGTGTCGAGCATGTGGCGCACATCCAGGCTTAGTTCCGCGCTTCCAGCGACTACATTGGCGGCGTTTGGCTTGACGATGATTTTGCCAACAGTGGCGGCCAGACATTCGATCCGCCTGGCGCATGCTTCCACTTCTCCAATCCACTCTGCGGCTGCCGTCAGCGCATCGCGGCGAAGCGCCATCGGTGTTGTGCCCGCGTGATTGGCCTGGCCGATAAACTCAAGCGTGAGCCGCGTCTGGCCGACGACTCCAGTCACCGCTGCGACGGACAATTTATCGTCCTCCAGCACCGGTCCCTGCTCGATGTGCATCTCGAAGAAGGCCATGGCTTCGTCGCCCGCGGCGGCCTCGCCGATATTATCCGGATCGAGGCCGAAAGCCCGGATCGCACTCTCCACGGTTGTGCCGTCCCGGTCTGCAAGGGCGAGCAATCCGCTGTCGAAGCGTCCTGCGACCGCGCGACTCCCCAGGAATGGAACGCCGAATCGCACGCCTTCTTCTTCGGAGAACGCGATGACTTCAATCGAAAGAGCAAGGCCGCGCTCCTCCGCCAGCGCCGCCAGTTCAAGCGCCATCGTCACGCCGAGGACCCCATCGAATGGGCCGGCATCCGGCACTGTGTCAATGTGCGAGCCGATCAATAGTCTCTTGCCCGATGCGCCTTGAGCTTGCCGCAGGCCGCGCAGATTGCCTGTCGCATCCACACGCGCGGCAAGTCCAATCGTTTCCATGCGTGCCCGCAGATGGGCGTGAACAGAATGCATCGGCGCAGTCAGAAAGCGGCGCGTGATGCGTCCAGGCTCTTCGGTCATCGCGGCCAGCAGCATACACTCCTCGATGGCTCGCAGCGCTCGATCTCTCATCGGCGCACCAGTTCTCTGCCGCACGGATCATCGGCGAACTGCCCACGCGCAAAGATGCGCTCACCCCGCAGCCAGGTCTCCATGACACGTCCGCGCACATTCGCGCCGACATACGGCGAGACCTTGTGCCGGAAATGCAGATCTTCCGCGGTCACGGTCCACTCGGCGTCCGGATCGAAGACCGCGAAGTCCGCATCGGCGCCTGCGGCCAGCACACCCTTCCGCGAGGTGAAGCCTGCAAGCCGCGCAGGGGCCGTTGCCATCCACTGCGCCAGATGGTGGATGTCAATCTCGCGTCTGCTCATCTCCGTCCAAATTACAGGCAGCGCAAGCCCGAGGCTGGCAATGCCGCCCCATGCACGGTCCCAGCGGCCTTCTTCGCGGCGCTTCATAGCCGGCGGGCAAGGTGAGTGATCCGTTGCAATCATGTCGACGACGCCTTCAGCCAGTGCGCCCCACAAAGCCTCGCGATTGGCTTCGCTGCGAAGCGGCGGCGCGCATTTGTACTCCGTTGCGCCGTCGGGAATCGTACCGGCGCTGAACCATAGGTAATGCACACAGGTCTCCACCGTGATGGGGACACCCCGCTGCTTTGCTCTCACAAGCAACGGCAACGCCCGCGCGCTGGCCAGATGTACGATGTGAATCCGGGTTTGATACTCATCAGCGAGCCGGGTCAAAAGGGAAATCGCTTTCACTTCAGCATCATCCGGTCGCGATGCCAGGTAGGTGCAATACGCTTGCCAGTTCACCCCCGTCCGGTTCAGCGCTTCCGTGGCTGCCGTCACAGGGCCGGCTACCTCGGCATGCGCCAGCAAAGGCAGTCCGGTGCCGCGTAGTTGTTCCAGCGCAAGCCGCAGATCTGCTTCATCCACCCAGTGGAAGCCGTCAATCCCCGAGTGAATCAGGAAGCACTTGAACCCCGGCACACCCGCGCCGATCAGCGATTGCAGTGCCTCTGCATTGCCGTGCACTACGCCGCCCCAGGCGGCCCAATCCACCCATGCCTTTCCTTGCGCCGCCGCGCGCTTGGCTTCCAGAGAAGCTACGTCAATCGTCTCGGGCACGCAGTTCAGCGGCATGTCCACCAGGGTCGTCACGCCGCCCGCCGCTGCCGCCCGCGTGGCCGTCCAGAAACCTTCCCACTCCGTGCGCCCCGGCTCGTTGATGTGCACATGAGTATCCACGAGTCCCGGAAGCATCAGCAGATCGCCAAAGTCGTGCAGTTCGTCTGAGGATGAAAGATCGCTCCAGCCGCGTACGCTCGCGATCCGTCCATCCTCGACCGCAATCGTCGCGGGCTTCATCCCGTCCGGGGTCACCACGCGGGTTGAGCGAAACGCCTGTGCCATACTGTGTTTACTTTCGCGCAAGGGGAGGTCATCTGCAAGCGAATTGGAAGCAATCGCCGAATCCAGAGTTCCTTCGCCGCGCCATTGCGCTCGCGACTGAGAACGTGCGCGCTGGCAAAGGAGGACCTTTCGCCGCAGTCGTTGTGCGCGAAGGAAGAATCGTAGGGGAGGGTGCCAACTCGGTCACCTCAGCCAACGACCCCACAGCCCACGCCGAGGTGAACGCCATCCGTAACGCCTGCCGCGCACTGGGCATATTTACGCTGGCCGGCTGTGAGCTCTACACCAGTTGCGAGCCCTGTCCAATGTGCCTGGCGGCGTCTTACTGGGCGCGCCTCGATGCAATTTATTTCGGATGCAGCGCGGCCGATGCGGCACGCGCCGGATTCGACGATTCTTTCCTTTACGAGGAGCTCCGCAGGGACCACGCCGCGCGCACGTTGCCCGCAACGCAAATGCTTCGCGAAGAAGCGCAGGCCAGTTTTGACGCATGGATCGCGTCGGAGAACAAGATCAAGTATTAGCCGCGCATCAGGGCCTGCTCACACTGCCCGAAGGCTGTGGCGGGTCCACCGTCAAGGGCGAGAATGAAGTATGGTCCCATTTTCGCTTGCAACGCCATCCGCCCCGGTAGTGTGAACCTAGAACAGTACGCGCATCTCGGTGATCAGATTGTGGTTGTAAAAGTAGAATCCCGAGGTCGCCATCTGCATACCCGCATCAAAAATCACCGCCGAGTGTGCCGGGCCCCAGTCCTTGCGTTTCACCATGTAGAAAGCCGCCGGAGTCAGAAGGTTCTGCGTTTTGCCGTCAAATGGCCCCGCGTAATTGAAGAGAGCATTATTCTCGACGTCGAACCAGAATTTTGCCGTGGGATGCAACTGCGCGGTCAGGTTCCATTCAATGCCGCGCCCCTGCTGGGCAATCTTGCCCGTAGGCAGCAGACCGCCGATCTCTGACAGCGCCGCAAAGCGCCCAAATCCCTTGCCCACCACAACCGCGGGCACGTAGAACGCCGTGAGCATCTGGTTCTGCTCCACGCGCGGCGCAAAGGCATGGTAGAGCAGCGCCGTGACCGCAAAGTTGCCGTGCTCCGCGTTGCCTGAGGCGATGCGCCACTTCACCTGCGTGCCCGCATTGCCAAACCCGTCGTGCAGCGTGCTGGAGTGGTTGCGGAAGAATGCGGGCGGGTCCATGTCAAATTGGAGATGCGTGCCCGCCAGCAGGCTGATGCCGTGGTTGTTGCCGTAGCTGATGGTCTGCGCGTTCGGCCAGGTGGATTTGGATACTGACACCCGGACCGCCTGCGACAGCCGCGCGTCCGATTGAATCAGCGGCCCCATCCACGAGGGCTGCACCTTCGCCATCTCGGCATTGTGCTCGCGAAACATCTGGTAGCGTGACGAGAACTCCTGCGCGGAGCACACGTTTACGGCGAGGGGTGTGGCGAGCACCACCCAATAGATGAATTGAAAAAATTTCACCGATAAGCCCATTATCCCGTCTTTTGCCGGAAACGCAAAGTGACCGCAGACACCAAACCTTGCCGTCTGCGCCACACCGCGTCCGGTCTATACTTCCAGCCATGCAAATCGCTGGCTACATGAGCCTTCTGGCCGCTTCGCTAATTGCCGCCTCGCTGTTTTCGCAATCCGCTTCCAGTCCGCAGATGCCAACCGGCCAAGGCCTCATGCCGACACAAACTCTCTGGCAGATGCAGGACTCCGGCACCGCCGCCGGCCTGCGCGGTATTGATTCGGTGGACGGCAAGGTGGCCTGGGCCAGCGGATCCAGCGGCACCGTGTTGCGCACGCTAGACGGCGGCACGCACTGGACCCGCTGCGCCACGCCCGACGCAGATAAAGACGGCGCGACGCTGGATTTTCGCGGCGTGCAGGCGTGGAATGCGCAGACGGCAATTGTGATGTCGAGCGGGCAGGGCCATAAGAGTCGGCTGTACAAAACAGAAGATGGGTGCAGGACGTGGAAGCTGGTGTTCGCCAATCCTGACAAGGGTGGGTTCTGGGATTGTCTGCAGTTCCTTTACGCATCGGGCAGGGATAAGGGTCGAATTGGGCACCTGATTGGTGACCCCGTGGATAGCAAATTCCCGGAGTTCGGGACCTACGATTACGGCAAAACTTGGACCAGAGATTTGAGTCCTCATCCGGAGGCCGCTTCGTCAAAAAATGGGGAGTCCATTTTTGCTGCAAGTAATTCCGCGATGGTTCTGATTCGCGGAGGCATATTCTTTGTCACCGGCGGATCAACGAGCCGTAGCCGAACTCTCGAATTGCACGTGAAGCATGACCCGCACGTATTCTTTCGTTTTGTCGGTGGAAATATTCCGATGAAGCACGGCCCATCGGCAGGCGCCTTCTCCGTTGCTGCGCGTCTCGGACCGGATTCCGTCGCAGTGGCGGACCGATTGAAATACATTGAACGAGCGACGCACGCTGGCGACGTACTTGTTACTGTTGGCGGGGACTACGCCAAGCCCGACGATTCTACTGGCACCGCCGCATGGTCGTCTGATGGTGGCTTTCACTGGATCGCTTCCACCGAGATGCCGCACGGCTATCGGTCAGCGGTGCAGTGGAGCGAGAGTCTGAATGCCTGGATCACCGTCGGCACCAACGGCTCCGACATCAGCCGCGACAACGGCCGTACCTGGCAGCCTCTCGACAACGGCAACTGGAATGCGCTCTCGCTGCCCTTTGTCGTCGGCCCGCAGGGCAGAATCGCGCGTCTCAGCCCGGCGGCGATTTTGTTGTCAAGCCCCCAGCCGCATTGAGTTTCATGTAAACTGCTCCATCGAAAGTCAGTTAGCGCGCGTGCGACTTTTGCAGGTTATTTTGTGTCCACACGATAGAATAGGATTCATCGAATGAAACAAACCCTTCCAGCGGCTCCCAGCCCGGCCTCCCGCAACCTGCGGAACCCGGATGCATGTGCCCCGGAAGGTGCTGCAATCATCCAGGTGCGCGGACTTGAGAAGACCTACCGCACCGCGCGCGGAAGCCTCACGCTCTTTCACGGACTCGATTTGGACGTCTATTCCGGCGAACTGGTGGCCATCGTCGGCCAGTCCGGCGCTGGAAAGAGCACGCTTTTGCACATTCTGGGCGCACTTGATGCCCCCACGGCGGGGACTGTACACTGCGCCTCAACCAATGTGGCCGAGTTGAACTCGCGGCAGGCAGCGGCCTTCCGCAACAGCATCGTCGGCTACGTGTGGCAGTTTCACTACCTGCTGCCGGAGTTCACCGCGCTTGAAAACGTGGCCATGCCACTGCTCGCTCGCGGAGAAAGCCGTCACGCAGCGCGGCAGACGGCATCTAAATGGTTAAAGGAGGTCGACCTGGAAGATCGCAGCGAGCACCGGCCCGGCGAACTCTCCGGCGGCGAGCAGCAGCGCATTGCGCTGGCCCGCGCGCTGGTCGGCAATCCCCGCCTGCTTCTGGCCGACGAGCCCACCGGCGACCTGGACGAGACCACCGCAGGACGCGTCTTCGATCTGCTGGAGCGGCTCCACGTCTCCCACGGCCTCACCTCGATTGTGGTGACGCATAATGCGGATTTAGCCGCGCGCTGTGCGCGCACTCTGCGCCTGGAGCGTGGGCGCCTTGCTGCTTTGGGGAGCGTCTCCCCAAGCTGAACCTGGCCCCAAAGATGTACCGGAAATTGAACCATTCCGGGCAGTTTTGGAGTCTGATTGTAGTAAGGGGTCCGGGAACTCGGGATGGCATTCCCGTCCGGACCGGCGAGCGTAGGGTGGCAGTTCGGGTCCATGCAGTGGAACTTCGAACGACAGGCGGTTTTCTTGCCGAAACCATCCACAAGGGCTGTTCGGGGTTGGCACGGTTTTTCCAGGAGAGGCCTCCGGCAGCGAAGCTAAAAGGAAGGGCGCGCGCGGGTTGGGCTGAGGCCGGCAATGCACTGGACAGCCACTCCCGCCGAAAGCCTGGAAGCAGGGGAGAACATCATGTTCGAACGCTATACGGAGAAGGCACGGCGCGTGATCTTCTTTGCGCGGTATGAGGCCAGCCAGTTCGGCTCGCCCTATATCGAGACTGAGCATCTGCTGCTCGGCCTGTTGCGCGAGGACAAGGCGTTAACCAATCGTTTTTTACGCTCGCATGCTTCGGTCGAGTCCATTCGCAAGCAGATTGAGGCGCACACCACCATCCGCGAGAAGGTCTCCACCTCGGTCGATCTGCCGCTCTCCAACGAGTGCAAGCGAGTACTTGCCTATGCCGCGGAAGAAGCCGAGCGGCTTGGCCACAAGCACATCGGCACTGAGCATCTGCTGCTTGGCCTGCTGCGCGAAGAGAAATGCTTTGCCGCGGAGATTCTGCAGGAGCGCGGCCTCAAGCTCGCGCAGATTCGCGACGAGCTCACCCGCGTTACCCAGGAGAAAGCGCCGCAGCAGCAGCGCCAGCGCGAGTCCAGCCTGCTGGCGGAGTTCAGCCGCGACCTCACGCAGGCCGCGATGGACGGGCAGCTCGATCCGCTCGTCGGACGCGATGGCGAGCTCGAGCGCGTTGTGCAGATTCTCTGCCGCCGCACCAAGAACAACCCCGTGCTCATCGGCGAGCCCGGCGTCGGCAAGACGGCAATCGTCGAGGGCCTCGCCCAGCGCATCGCCGACGGCGAGGTGCCGACCTTCCTTGCCGACAAGCGCGTGCTCGCGCTTGACCTTTCGCTCATCGTTGCCGGCACCAAATATCGCGGCCAGTTCGAGGAGCGGCTCAAGACCATCATGAAGGAGTTGATGGAAAATCAGAACTCCATCATCTTCATTGACGAGTTGCACACGTTGGTCGGCGCTGGTTCGGCTGAGGGCTCGCTCGATGCGGCTAACATCCTCAAGCCGGCGCTCTCGCGCGGCGAAATTCAGTGTATCGGCGCTACCACGCCAGCCGAATATCGCAAGTCCATTGAGAAGGATCGTTCCCTGGAACGACGCTTTCAGGCCGTGAAGGTGCCGCCGCCCAACGAAGCGGACGCCATCAAGATCATCAACGGCATCAAGGACCGCTATGAGAAGTTCCACGCCGTCAGTTACACCGATGCGGCCATCGAGTTTGCGGTCTCGCACTCCAATCGCTACATTCCTGACCGCTTTCTGCCCGATAAGGCCATCGACCTGATCGACGAAGCCGGAGCGCGCGTCAAGCTGCGCCAGACCTCGCTGCCCGAAGAGATCACCGAGGTGCAGAAACGAATCAAATTCATCGTCCACCGGATGGATTCGGCGATTGCCAATCACGAGTTTGAGAAGGCGCGCTTCTACTCTGATGAGGAGCGAAAGGAGCGCGAAAACCTGCGCGCCCTGCGCGACAAATATCATCTCGATGACTCCGCTGCCGGCATCGTGGGCCGCGAAGATATCGAGGATGTGGTCAGTCGCTGGACGGGCGTGCCTGTCACCAGCATCAAGGAAGAAGAGACGCAGAAGCTGTTGCGCGTGGAAGAAGAGCTGCACAAGCGCGTCATCTCGCAGGAGAGAGCCATCTCTGCGCTGGCGCGCGCCATTCGCCGCTCGCGCGCGGGACTCAAGTCGCCTGCGCGGCCCATCGGCAGCTTCCTGTTCCTCGGCCCCACCGGCGTAGGTAAAACCGAGATGGCCCGTACGCTGGCCCAGTTCCTCTTCGGGTCGGACAAGGCGCTCATCCGTTTCGACATGTCGGAGTTCATGGAGAAGCATTCTGTTTCCAAGTTGATCGGTTCGCCTCCGGGATATGTGGGCTACGAGGAGGGCGGCCAGTTGACCGAGCGTGTCAAGCGGTCTCCCTATTCGGTAGTCCTGCTCGACGAAATTGAGAAGGCGCACCCCGATGTATTCAACCTTCTGTTGCAGGTTTTTGAAGATGGACAGTTGACCGACGGACTTGGTAATACCGTCGACTTCAAGAACACCATCATCATCATGACCTCAAACATCGGAGCGCGACACCTGCAGAAGAAGCAGGGCCTCGGCTTCCAGAGCGACCGCGAAGACCTGGTCACCGAGAAGGTCGAGGAACTGGTCAAACAGGAGGTCAAGAAGACCTTCAACCCCGAGTTCCTCAATCGTCTGGACGAGGTGATTCTCTTCCAGTCGCTCAACGATGCCGACCTGCTGCAGATTGTCGAACTGCTCGTCCAGCTGCTCAACGCCAACCTGGCGCAGAAGGCCATCACCATCTCTGTGACCGAAGATGCCAAGAAGTGGATTCTGGAGAAGACGCTCGTCGATCGCAGCTACGGTGCGCGCCCCTTGCGCCGCGCCCTGCAGCGCTACGTTGAGGACCCTCTGTCGGAAGCGCTGATCGCCGGACAAATCACCGCGCGTCCAGCCTTCCTCGAGGTCTATCTCGACCAGAACCAACTCTTCTATCGTCCAGTAAGTGCGGCAGAGGAAGGCGGCAGCGAAGAGAAGGCGGCCGGCATACTGCTCTTCAGCAACTGAGCGGAGCCTGATCCGGCCACACCCTCATCCCCCGGCGCCTGCGCCGGGGGTTTTGTTTCCGCGCAGATTCAGCTTCAACGTGCAGTGATAGCATGGTTCAACATTGAACCGGGAGAGCGAAACCATGAGCGAATTTCCCCAGCCCCATGTCCTCACATCGGAAGAAGTCTCCACGATTACGCGCCAGACCAACTACGGCACTTGGCGATTTCAAAAGACCTGGAAGCCGCTCTACATCGCCGATGCCGAGGGATGCTGGATCACGGATGGCGCCGGCAATCGCTATCTCGACTTTTCGGCGCAATTGATGTGTGTAAACCTGGGGCACAAGAATCCGCGCGTGGTGGAGGCGATTGCCGAGCAGGCCCGGGAACTGGCCTATGTTGCGCCGGGTTATGCCACGGCAGCGCGCGCAAAGCTTAGCGCCAAGTTGCTCGAAGTTCTCCCCGCGGGCCTGGAAAAATTCTTCTTCGCCACCAGCGGTACGGAGGCCAA
>JAKBHH010000014.1 GCA_021836865.1 Acidobacteriota bacterium | reverse complement strand
TGGCCCGCAAGATCCTCACACGAGCGCACCTCGTGCAGCCCTCGGTGCGGAAGCCCGCGGCAGCCGCGCAACGCAGCCACGAGCCCTAAAGGCACGCAGGATTTCAGTAGTAGTCTGAGCAGCTCAGGTAGTAGCCGCATTGGGTGCATACCAGTTTGCATCGGTAGCCCGTCAGCCGGCTGGAACAGGTCGGGCATACCTGGCAGTGGTGCTCGGCGGGTAAATCGGCCGCAGCCGTGCAATCCGCACCACTTTGTGGGAAATCCGAGGCGAAATCTGGATCAAAGGCGTGCGGCCGCTGCGGCAACATGCCCGACAGATTAGCATAGAGATGGGTGCAGCCTGCCCCGGAGTGTCCCGGCAGGTGCCTTTGGCATCAACCTATTTCGAGCGCCGCCCGTGCTTCCCCTCTGGCGGTGCATCTCAACCATTCATTCAGAATCCACAGATTCCGGAAACAACCCAAGGAGGAAATATGGCAAGCAAGGCAAGTGCGGTTTGGACAGGTTCACTAAAAGAAGGCAAGGGCACCATCTCAACGGCAACCGGCGTGCTCAGCAACGCAAACTACTCCTTCGCCACGCGGTTTGAAGGCGCCGCCAGCGGCACCACGCCCGAGGAGCTCATCGCTGCGGCTCACGCCAGTTGCTTCTCCATGGCGCTGGGCGCGCAGCTTGGCGAAGCGGGACTGACCCCGGCAAAGATCGAAACCCACGCCGCCGTCACCCTGGCCAAAACCGACGCGGGCTTCGCCGTGACAAAGATCGCCCTTACCTCCACGGCCAGCGTGCCCGGCGCCACCAAGGAAGCCTTTGACAAGGCCGCCGGCAACGCCAAGGCAGGCTGCCCCATCTCCAAGCTCTTCGCCAACAACACAGAAATCACCCTGGACGCCAAGCTGGTCTAAAGCCCGGCCTTACCCGGCCTGCAGCTCGGGCCTTGCCCTGTCCCATCCGCGCCGCGCCGGCCCTCGGCGCAGCCGGGTGGGACACGCTTTTTGCGCCTCCGCAAATTCTCTTGACAGTGCAGGCGCCCCTGCGCCAATGTCAATCCCGCGTCGCATCATCCTCTGTCTGCTTCCCTTCATCGCGCGACGACCATTCCCCGGCATAGGAGCCGATACCCATGCATCATCTACACTTCAACCACTGGGCCGTTTTCGTCTCCGGTGTCTTTCTCTGGCTCCTCGGAGCAATCTGGTACTCGCCGCTGCTCTTCGCCAAACCGTGGATCGAGATTGTCGGCCGCAGGATGGGCGAGAAGCCCAAAGGCGTCGTCCACGGCATGATCGCGTCTTTTATCGGAGACCTGCTGCTCGCCTTCGTTCTCGCGCACATCGTCGCCTGGTCCGGCGCGGACACCGCCGCCTGGGGCGTCTTTATCGGCGTCCTCCTGTGGATCGGTTTTGTGCTTGCCCCGCTCTACCCGCAGCGCATCTATGAAGGGCGGCCATTCAAATACTTCGCCATCAACGGCGGCTACTGGCTCGCAGGTCTCGCTGTGGCTGGCGCACTGCTCGCAACCTGGCGCTGAGCCCGATCCCGCCCACTGATCAACTCGCCTGCCGTCCCGTCGACGCCTGCACCACCTCAAGCATCGTCGTTACCAGCGCCAGCGGCAGCCCCACCACGTTGAAGTAGCAGCCCTCCACACGCGGAATCCACCTGGCGGCCCGCCCCTGGATGCCATACGCCCCCGCCTTGTCCATCGGCTCGCCGGTGGCAACGTAGGCCGCAATCTCCTCATCGCTCAGCGTCAGGAAGCTCACGCCCGTCACCTCCGCGGCCACTTCCACCCGCCGCGTCGTCACCACCGCTACGCCAGTGATCACGCGATGCGTTCGCCCGCTCAGCAGCCGCAGCATCCGCGCCGCATCCGCCGCGTCTTCCGGCTTGCCCAGCATGTGATTGTCCAGCGTCACCGTCGTGTCCGCGCCCAGCACCGCGGCTTCGGCATTGCCCGCCGCGTCAAACACCGCCTGCGCCTTCTCCCGCGCCAGCCGCGTCACATAGGCGATCGGGTCCTCCTCGGGCCGCGGATCCTCATTGAGATGCGCTGCGCGAACCTCGAAGGTGAACCCCGCCTGCGTCAGCAACTCCCGCCGGCGCGGCGATGCAGAGGCGAGAATCAGCATCCGCCCATCCTCAGCCCCGTCCGCATCCCGCCTGGCGTCGCCACGCCCCACGCCATCGCCGGTGTATTGTGCGCCAGCCCGAAGCGTCCATCCGGCCCCAGCAGAATCATCCCCCCGTGCCCGCCAAGCCGGTTATAGAGATACGCAATCGCCTCCTGTGCGGCCAGCTCCGGCGCGGTTCCCTCGGCCACGCGGTCCGTGGCCCACTTGCCCAGTACCAGTTTCATAATCGGTTCGCCCCATCCCGTCAGGCTCACCGCCGCCGCTAGGTTGTCCGCGTAACATCCACACCCGATCAGCGAAGAATCGCCCACGCGCCCCGGCGTCTTGTTCAGCGTGCCGCCGGTCGAGGTCGCCGCCGCCAGGTTGCCCTCGGCGTCCAGCGCCACCGCGCCCACCGTGTCATGCGAATCCATGCGCACCGCGGTCTCCGGACTCTTGTCGTCCTGCAGCACATGGCTGGGAATCGCCTCCGGACCGCTGAACGTGTCGTCGGCCAGCCCAGCCCGCTCGCGCGCCTTGGCATGGGCCAGCCGCTCGCGCTCGCGCGGCAGCACCAGCTCGGCGTTCTCAATCAGCGCCATCCCGTGCGACCGCGCAAACTCCTCCGCGCCCGCGCCCACAAAATACACATGCGGACTCTGCTCCAGCACCAGTCTTGCCGCCTGAATCGGATTCCGCAGCCGCTCCACGCAGGCCACGCCGCCGGCCTTCATCCGTCCACCGTCCATCAGCAGCGCGTCCAGTTGCACACGGCCGTCCGAGGTCAAAAAGCTGCCGCGCCCCGCGTCGAATGTGGGATCGTCTTCGAGCACCGTCACCGCGGCCTCCACGGCATCCAGCGCCATCCCGCCGCGCTCCAGCAGTGCGTAGCCCGCCTCCAGCGCCGCGCGCACACCCACTTCATGCGCCGCCTTTGCCTCTTCGGGGATCGCCCACGCACCCCCGTGCACCAGCAGTGTTGCCGCGTGTCCCCCGGCTCTATTCATCGCCGTCCTTGCTCACTTCGGGTGCAATTTCGTACACCTTCAGGCTCCCTGTATTCGGCTCCTCGTGCAGCCACTGTGGCAGCGGGCGAGGCAACGCAACGTCCGTTCCCGGACGCGCTACAAGCCAGCGTACATGATAGGACTCAGCCAGCCTTCGCACCGTATCCGGATCAGTCGTCGTGAACATCATGTCATTGTTCCGAAGAAGCATGCCGAACCCCGGCTCCCTCGTCACGCCATGGTCCAAATACCCCTCCAGCAGCACTGGCCTCTCTGCCAGGGCATCATAGCCGTACGATCGCTCACGCTGCGAAACCAGGCTGTCCACCGCATGCTTGTTCGTGGCAAACACCTCGCCCGGCAACGACGCCGCGCGCAGCCTGAGCAATCCCTGCACTTCGCCCGGCGTCAGACTCACATCCCTGCGCGCGCGGCCCATTCCGTAGTTCAGCCACGGTGTGATCCAGCCCAGAAAGCCCACCGCCAGCACAGCCATCACCACGACTGAGCTCAACCGCTGCTTACTTCCGCCTCTGTGGTGCATCCAGGTCAACCCACCAAGCGCAACCAACAGGCCTAGCACAATCGCAAGCCGCACACTGAAGTAAGGGATGTCCGTGTGCACATGCGCGAAAGACACGGCCGCGCCCAACGCGACCCCGCCAACTCCCAGGATCGCCAGCAGGCTTACCGCCAGGCGCAGCCATGCTCCGGTCCACCGGGCACGCTCTTCTCCGCGCCAAAAGCCAGGCTTAAGCTGCGCAAAAGCAAAAATGCTGAAGAGAGCCTGCAGAAAGTACGCTCCATACCGCTCATTCCCATCGAGGCTCAAAGCCAGAAAGAAAGTCACCAATCCACACGAACCCAGAAGCATCAGTACCGCAACCGGACCGCGCGGCGGGAATCTCGCCCAGCGCAAGGCCATCAAGCGAAATCCAAGCCCCACTGCAACTTCCATCGCAAGCGTGCCAAGATTGCGGTAAGGCTGCAGATCCAGCATTCCCCCAAGCAGATCCCCTGCATGCGAGTAGCCCATCACCCTCCACGCAACAAAGAAGACAGCTGTCATCCCGACGCACTGCAGCCATGCGCGTCCACTCTTCCACCGGTCGGCGAACAGTAGGATCGTGACTCCACCCAGGCACACCAGCGCGGCCACCGAGTTCATCGGTACCGCGAGCGCCGGCACCAGCAGCAGAACCCACTGTCCGTGCGCTCCCTGGCCTGCCTCCCGGCCCAACGCAAGACACAACCCCAGCGCCACCGTCACCGCAATCAATCCGTGCAGCATCGAATGCCCAAGGATTAACTGCGCAAACGGGCCTCCGTCGGCGGCCACATCCAGCGCCTGAATCTTGTGGAGAAGAGCTCCGGTCACATAGCCCGAGCTACTCGGAGCGTCAGTGAAAAGCGATCCCATCGATCCGTAAAAGAACAGGCCCACTACAGCCAGAAAGCCCCCCAGTGCCGTTCCCGTCGCCAGGCGCGCGAGCAACACTCCGAGCGCGAAAGTAGAGAGCACCAGCGCAAAGTAGGATGCTCCGCGCGTCACCCGGGCAAAAGCATCCCCAAGTGAAATCCCCGTGGTCCGCGCCAAAACCGCTGCAGGCACATACGGCGCAAAATGGTAGTGCATCACATCTTCGTAGGTGCCCGGCATGCGTAGCGGCAGAATCCCGGTCTTCAACTCCGCCGACACCGCATAGAAAAACTGCGTGTCGACATAAATCCAGTTGAAACTGCCGTCGTGTCGGCGAATCGCATCCCGGCGCGCTGCCGGTACAAAGTACAGCCCGCAAATCAATATGGAGAGCAGACCAAGCCAAGCACCCATCGGCACCGCGCGCTCCAGCCACAGTCTGCGGTCACGCCACAATCCGGGCAACCCCGCCAGCGCCAGGACACACCACTCCGCAGGAGCCCATGCAATCCTCACGCCCAGCCTTAGCCCGAGCGCAACCACCGACGAAACCAGAACGATGCCTACCGCAGGAGCCAGAAGCAGCGCGTTGCGCCGTGCGGCGGAAGCAAGCACGCTCACGACGCTGTATCCCGCAGCCGTAACCAGCACGGCATACTCCAAGAAGGCCAAAGCAGATTGCACTCCGGAAAGCGCAAGCATCGCAACCAGCCAAGGCAAAAACGTCACGACCGCAACAAATACTGGGCTCTGCCGGTTCCACAACGATGAGTCCAAAGCAATCGCACTCGGCGCGGCGGTACCGGTCACCGCATCCTGAGATGTCACCTGAGTCCTCGCTCCCTTCACCGGTCGGAATCACCGCGCCAGTCAACTTCTGTGCAGTCATGCGCAACCCGGATGCAGTCATGACCCAAGCCGGATGCGTCCTACGTGAAGCTTCTCATGCGCTCTCGCGTGGCGCAACACGACGTCCTTGGAATGAATAATTACTCCGACGAACCTTCCGCCTGCTCCGAACCCTCCAGAGCGTGCACGTCGCTCCTGTGAATATCGATCCATGCACCATCCGGCGCAAATCCCGAAAAAATCCACCGGTAGATCCCGCCCACAAATGTCTTGTCCTGCAGAAAAATCAGCACAGACGTAAAGATGATGCTGAACAGCACCACGGCATACGTGCTGTTCTGAATCAGATCCCCGCCCACGACGCCCTGCTGCAGCGGCAGAGAAGCAAGAACCGCCGCCGCCAGCCCTCGGGGCGCCATCACCGCCATCCGGCAGGCGTCTTTCCGCGGCGTCGACTTATGCACTCCGAAGCGCACAATCGCAATCCGCAAAATGAAGATCAGCAGCGTCACCGTGAGCCCGAAGGTAATCCATGAGATGTTCTTCACCTCAATCGAAAGCCCGATGTAGACAAAGAAAAACGTCTTCAGCAGGAAAACAATCTCTGCAAAAAACGTCTTCTCGCGCTCGTTCAGCCCCACCGGCTCCAGCGACGGAAACTTCTTTGACATCAGCGCGCCGTGCCATGCCACGTTGCCCAGGCCAATGCCGAACACCAGCGCGGCAATGGCCCCGCTGTAACCCAGCATCTCCGTCACGCCGAAGATCAGAAACATGAACGCCGCCGTGGTGAACATGCCGTTCTGCAGCGTGCGCATCCGGCTCAGCAGGTTTGACCAGAAGACCGCGCCCAGTCCGCCCAGAACTCCGGCAAGAAGAAACGAGCCCACCAGCGCTCCCAGCATCGGCCCCACGCGCACATTGCCCGCCCGCATGCCGTCCAGCAGAGCCAGCGCGATCACGATTGAAAAAACATCCCCCACCGCCGATTCCAAAAACAGAATCACCGACGAAGCGCGACCCATCTTGAGCTGCGCGGAAAGAGGGATCACGACCGCGGGCGAGATGCCGCCCAGAACGGACCCCATCATCAACGAGCGCATGACCCCAAGATGCGCCAGCTTCCACGCCGCCAGCGCCACCATGCATGCCGTCACCACAAAGTTCAACGTGGCCAGAATCAGCGTGCCCTTCAGCGCCGTGCGCAGCGTGTGAATCTGCAGCTCCGTGCCGCTCTCAAACAGGATGAAAACCAGCGTGACGGTGGTAAAGATCGGGCCGACCTTGCCAAACTCCGCCGGCGTCACCAGGTGCGTCACAGGCCCCAGAATCAGTCCGATGACAATCAGCAGCAGCACGTCCGGCACGCGGGTTTTGGCAAACAGGCCCACAAAGAGATGCGCGCCAAAGACCAGAGCGCCGATGAAGGCAATTACCAATGCGGTCATCATGACGATTCGACCTCGCGATCTCCGCCGGGTTCTGCAGATGTCAATCTACAACATTCCCGCGTCTGCGCAGTGTTACGGCTTGCTCAGAATAGGACAGCCATGCGTATGGATGGATTCAGAAGTTCTGCCTGCGCCGCTTCACTGTTGGATGCCGTCTTTCTCAAAGCGGCTCCAGTGGCCCAGAATTTCTTCGACCACCGCGTGACCCACCGTGTAGGCCGCTTCCAGCGAAGGCAGATAGGCGCTATAGGTCCCGATGCGCTGTTGCGCCAGGCTTTCAGCCGCACTCATCCCGCGTGGCTGGCGGTCAAAATTGCTCACTGTGCGCAGCACCAGGATGCGGTTCCAATCAACGCGCCCTGCGCGGCTCAGATCCTTCAGTGCCAGCAGAGTGCCGGTATCTTCCATCGCGGTGGTCACAAATTGCCCCTTGCCGCCCGTGAAGTAGCTGACCCACTGCGCGGCCCACGCGTCCATCCGTGCGCCGTGCCAGTAGGTCGAGGACGACAGTTCATCGCCCATCGCCACAAACGGAGGCCGCTGCGCCGCCGCTCCGTCGAAATGGCCGCGTGCCGCGCGCAGCTTGTCCGTGTCTGCCAGGGGGATCGCGCGCGTCAAATCGTAAGCCCACTGTGCAAGACCCGCGTTCAGCGCATACACCTGTCCATCCAGCGGCGCCGCCGGCGTTTCAAAAGGCCGCTCTTTGCGCAGAGGGATATAGCCCGTGGTCCAGTCCGACGGAATCTCGCGCGCATCGATCTCGTACCCCAGATCGCCATCCACCACCCACCGCGCCCACACCGCGGATCCCAGTGAGGCCCGCTCCGGCGTTGCGCCCGCGATGCCCGCAATCAGCCAGTACGCATGGCGCAGATCAAAGCGCGGATCAAGTCCCAGCGCCATGATCGTCGCCGCGGCGTTCGCCGTGCCCTGCCCGGTCAGCACGGCCATCTCGCCCCGCGCATTCATGCGCGCGGAATGGTAGGCGGCGGGCAGCGGATAGACGCGATCCAGTCGGTCCCGCTCGACCCAGTACTGCAGTTCGCCCGGCGCATCCCCCGTGTCCTGGCCCTGCTCAAACATGGCCACAACCACAACCTTCACCGCCATCGGCCGCGGACCGCCGTGGGCCATCACAGCAAAGGCGTAGGGGAAAAGGCACGCCACAAAAGCGCGAATACGCATCCTCATTGATTGCGATCTTAAATCATGCGCTGCGCGCAATCGCCCCCGCACTGCGATATAGCATGGGAGGCACGAGGTGATCCGCATGAAGTCGATGGCAGGAATTCCGATTCTGGCGCTGATGGCGGCGGCTGCAATTTCCTCCGCAGCCCAGACACCGCACGAGGCGCAGCCGCCGCACCGCTGGGCCATTGTGCTCCACGGCGGCGCGGGCGTCATCGAGCGCGCATCCATGGATCCCAAAACGGAAGCCGCCTACCGTGCATCTCTGAAAGAAGCCATTGAAGCGGGCGCGAAGGTGCTGGATGGCGGTGGCTCGTCGCTCGATGCAATTGAGGCGTCGATCCACATCCTCGAAGACGATCCGCTCTTCAATGCGGGCCGCGGCGCCGTGTTTACCGCCGATGGCCGGAATGAACTGGACGCGGCCATCATGGACGGCGCAACGCTGAAGGCCGGCGCCGTGGCCGGAGTCACGCGCACCCGGCATCCCATCAGCCTGGCACGCGCCGTGATGGAAAAATCTCAGTGGGTCATGCTCTCCGGGGACGGAGCCGATGCCTTTGCTGCACACGTGGGGCTGGAGCAGGTGGACCCCAGTTTCTTCTTCACCGAGCGCCGCTGGCAGTCGCTGGTACGCGAGTTGAAGAAGGAAGGCCTGCCCATTCCGCCGCGTCCAGCCGGTGCGCCGCCCGCGCCCGAGGCCTGGAACGATTCATTGCCCGAACCGCCGGACGCGCACAAATACGGCACCGTCGGCGTGGTCGCGCTCGACCGGCAAGGCAACATCGCCGCGGGCACCTCCACCGGGGGACTCACCGCCAAACGCTGGGGCCGCATCGGAGACTCGCCGATTATCGGCGCAGGCACCTATGCGTCCAATCAATCCTGCGCCGTCTCCGCAACCGGCACGGGCGAGTACTTCATCCGGCTCGGCGTGGCGCGCGAAATCTGCAATCTGGTGTACTTCAGGCACATGCGTGTGCAGCAGGCCGCCGATGAGGTCATCCACAAGGAACTGGACGCTATCCACGGCGATGGCGGCGTCATCGCCATCACGCCCGATGGACAGATGGCCTGGAGCTTCAACACGTCGGGCATGTTTCGCGCCCGCATTGCGGAGGGCGGCAAGCTGGAAATTGGAGTCTACAACGACGAGCCGTGAGCCACATGCATCAGGACGAGCGCCCTGCCTCGCCCTCAATGCATCCCGAGTTGAAGGATCCGCAGATACGTGCGCGGGCGCAGAACGTCTCCGTCACTGGATTCGGTGTCATCCCATTGAAATTGCATCTGGCGGAAGACCCAGTGATCGTCGGCGCGGGTAAGAATCGCGGTGAAGCGCAGCGGCCGCTTGGACGGGCCAAAATGAACCACGCCTCCCGTTGCTACCCAGGCAACATCGCCCGAGGACCAGATATCTGCGCCGTCTACATCCAGCCGCACATCTCCCCAGTATTGCCAGTCACGACGGACAAACGCTTCCACCGCCGGATACCCGCGCGCCCACTCGTTATACGCGCCTTCGGTGCCCAGCGCCAGCGTATCGGCATTGCGGTCAAAGAGGGTGCCCATGAAGGCATCCAGTTGCTGCGGATCGCGGTTGATGTACCCATCCTGGAAGGTGTGCAGTGCAGCCAGCACGCCCGCGCGCGCCTCGGGCGAGGCATCTCCCGGCGGCGACAGCCGCTGCAAGCGTACCGTCTCCGGCAACACTCTCCGCAAATGGATCGATGCGACGTAGCCGCCAGCAAAGCTGGAGAGCGCCAGTCCCAGACCGGCGCTTACCGTCAGAATCTGCCTGCGTGTCGGCGTGAAGGTCATAGGCCTTTCTCTGATAAGTCCTGCGGGGCAATTCACACCGGCCCACTCGATGCCCGCAGAGATGGCCGATGGAGGACCCAACTCTGTAGGTATAGTTGGCTTTTCCTGGTCTGAAAATAGCACTTGTGTGGAATCCGCGCCGTGACGTGCGATGCGCCTGACCGCACTGCACTCCACGGGCAGTGCCCAGGCGTTAAGGCCGCGGACTGGATAGGTTTAGCGTCGTGACGAGTCGGTGCCGGACGCAGTGCCTCGTGCTTCGGCCTTCTGGGCCAGCACTTTGTGCGCCGTGTCTTCCAGCGCCTGCGCCTCGGGCAAAAAGCCCATGGCTTTCTGAATCATCGGGTCCCAGTCGGCCAGCACGCGCAGGCCCTGCAACTGGCCAAACTGGCTGCTGATGATCTGCTCCTTGATATTCACTTTGACCCAGTCCAGAACCCCGTTCAGCTCGGGCTCGGTCCACGGAATGTTCTGGCTCGTCAGAAAGCTCTTGAAGTCCTTCAGCACCGCATCGTCTACCTGGAAGTTCTTGTCCACCGTATGGTTCGCAAGGTAAGAGGGAGCAAAGTGAAAGAAGGCTGACTTGTAGAGCAGTTGATCCTGGAAGTCGTTGTTCTTCGGGCTCTCGATCTTCTCATCCGGCGTGATGCCCCCGCCGCCATACACCGTACGCCCGGAGTCTGTGAACTTGACCTCGCGATTCGTCGAGTTCGAGGGCAGCGCGCCGGCGTGGTTGTAGTAGTAGTCATACAGCGAAACTCCGCTGTAGTTCCGCTGAATCAGCCGTCCCGACGGCGTGTAGTAGTGGTAGGTCGTCAGCGCCAGCCCGGTGTTCTCGCTCAGGTTGTAGACGGTCTGCACCAGCCCCTTGCCAAAAGTCGTCTCGCCCACAATCAGCGCGCGGTCGTGGTCCTGCAGCGCGCCGGAGACAATCTCAGCCGCCGATGCCGTGTTGCGGTTCACCAGCACAACGATGGGAAAGGTCTTGCCGTCGTTGCCTTGCGCCGCCGTGTACACCTGGTCGGGATAGGCGCGTCCGCGCTGCGAAACAATCGTCTGGCCCTTGGCAAGCAGGTGGTCGCACACTTCCACCGCCTGGCTCAGAAGGCCTCCGGGGTTGCCGCGCAGGTCAAAGACCAGCCCCTTCAGGTTGCCAAAACCATTGATCGCATCAATCACTTCCTGGCCCGTCGTCTCCTGGAACTGGGTCAGGTGGATATACCCGACGCCCGGCCGGATCTCAAACGCCAGGTCCACGGAGGGATGCGAAATCTCATCGCGAATCAGGTCAAAGACCAGGGGCTTGGGCTGGCCCTCGCGGATCATCGTCACCTGCACGTGCGTGCCCTTGGGACCCTTCAACGCCTTGGCCACCAGGTCAGACGTCATGCCGTCGGCCGGCTTCCCATCAATCGCCGAGATCACATCGCCCGGCCGGATACCGGCCTTGTACGACGGCGTCCCCTCATACGGCGTGATCACATACACCTTGTTGCCCTGCTGCTGGATCACCATGCCCACGCCGTAGTAATGGCCGCGCTGGTCTTCCTGCATCCGCGCGTAGGCCTTCGGATCATAGAAATTCGAGTGCGGGTCCAGCACGCGCAACATGCCGGGGATGGCCCCGTCATAGATCGCCGTGTCCGCCTTGTCCCCGTGGATCGGCTCCGCGTAGTTCTGCTCCACCAGAGCGTAAACATTCGCAAAGGTCTTCAGGTTGTCACGAATCTGGCTCTCGTCTTCAGACGACTGCGCGCCCACCTTGCGCTGCATGACGCTGCCCACCAGGGCGCAAACCGTGAAAAAAATAGCGAGAGAGAAAAATGCCCGGCGGGCGCGGGGAGTCATAGAAGGGAGAAACCTCCGGACGGCAGGTGCGACGGTCGCCGTAAGGGGGCCTCGCAGGGCGGTCTTGATGGCAAGTATACCACTGCGCTGTTAGACGCACTGCGGCGCGATTCGCTTCCCGCTCCTTCCCGTCCGCCGTGCCGCGCCCCCGCAAAAGGTCCAAAAAGTCCGCATTTTCTTCACAATACCCGCCTCTTCCAACCTGCCGTCTGCCCCGTTGCCGCACCCTGCGTGCTCTGGTGGTAGCCTTCCTTAGTCAGTCAAAACAAAAGGGGGAAGTCATGCGTTCTACCTTGCATTACTTGGTCACAATCGGAGCCGTCGTTAGCCTAACGCTAGGAGCAGCAGTGCAAAGTCCTTCCATGGCCCGCGCGCAAGAGACACCGCAAGTCAAAACCGCCGCCGCAACCCGCGCCGCGCAAGCTGAACCGGAGAGCAATCCAGTTGCCGATCCTAAAGCCGTCGTCCCTTTCGGCCACGCGCGCTTCACCGTCCTCACCCCGCAGCTCATCCGCATGGAGTGGGCCGCTGACGGCAAGTTCGAAGACCACGCCTCCTTCGTCTTCCTCAACCGCCGCCTGCCTGTGCCGAAGTTTACGAAGTCCCCGCTCGGGATGAATGCAGGCCCACAGCTCACCATCACGACCGACGCACTCACGCTCACCTACACGCCCACCGGCGACGGCCACTTCACGCCCGCCAATCTCTCCATCGCGCTCTCCGTAAACGGCAAGCCCGTCATCTGGCATCCCGGCATGACCGATCCCGCCAATCTCCAGGGCACCACCCGCACCCTCGACGGCGCACTCGGCAGCAAGACCCGCGAGCCCATCGGCGAGGGCCTCGTCTCTCGCTCCGGATGGGCGCTGGTCGACGACTCCACCCGACCGCTCTTTGACTCCGCCGACTTCCGTTTCCTGCAGGGCGAAAAATCCCCCTGGCCCTGGGTCATCGAGCGGCCCGCAGGCGAGCAGCCCGGCTCCTACACAGACTGGTACTTCTTCGGCTACGGCCACGACTACCGCAAGGCCCTCGGCGACTACGTCAAAGTCGCAGGCCGCATCCCCCTGCCGCCGCGCTTCGCCTTCGGCGCATGGTGGTCGCGCTACTGGGCCTACTCTGACCAGGAAATCATGGAGATCATCCGCGGCTTCCGAGAGAACTCCACGCCCCTCGATGTCTTCGTCATCGATATGGACTGGCACATCAACAACGAGCAGCTCAAGGCCGCCGGACAGGTCGATCAGTCCGGGCATGGCCTGGGCTGGTCCGGCTACACATGGAACAAGCTGCTCTTCCCCGACCCCACCCAATTCCTTGACCAGCTCCACGCCGACGGCCTCAAAACCAGCCTCAATCTGCATCCCGCCTCCGGCGTCCAGCCCTGGGAGGCCGCCTATCCTGCCATGGCCAAAGCCATGGGCATCGACCCGGCAACGAAGAAGTACGTCCCGTTCGACATCACCGACAAGAAATACGCCACCAATTACATGAACATCCTTCATCATCCGCTGGAGAAACAGGGAATCGACTTCTGGTGGCTCGACTGGCAGCAGGAACCGACCACAAGCCTCCCCGGCGTCAACCCCACCTGGTGGCTCAACTACGTCCACTTCACCGATCAGCAGCGCGAAGGCAAGCGCCCGCTGCTCTTCCATCGCTGGGGTGGCCTCGGCAATCATCGCTACCAGATCGGCTTCTCCGGCGACACCGTCTCCGTATGGGATTCGCTCGCCTTCCAGCCCTGGTTCACCGCCACTGCCGCCAACGTCGGCTACGCATACTGGAGCCACGACATCGGCGGCCACATGCCCGGCGCCGTCGAGCCCGAGCTCTACACCCGCTGGGTCCAGTTCGGAGCCTTCAGCCCTATCCTCCGCACCCACACCACCAAGAATCCCGAGTCCGAGCGCCGTATCTGGGCCTATCCCGAGCCCTACTCGTCCATCCTGCGCTCCACCTTCCAGCTCCGTTACGCCCTCCAGCCCTACATCTATACTGAGGCGCGCCGCACCTACGACACCGGCGTCGCCTTCCTGCGCCCGCTCTACTACGACTGGCCCGAGGCCAACGAAGCCTACGCCAGCAGGAACGAGTACCTATTCGGCGACCAGGTCCTCGTCGCGCCCGTCGTCACACCCTCCGCCAAGGCCACCGGCCTCGCCGCCGAATCCGTCTGGCTCCCTGAAGGCGAATGGATCGAGTGGCCCACCGGCCGCCACTTCACCGGCCCCGTCACGCTCGACCGCAGCTTCTCCATCAACCAGACGCCTGTCTATCTGAAGGCAGGCGCCATCGTGCCCATGCAGCCGCCCATGCAGTACACCGGCGAAAAGCCCGTGGACCCGCTCATCGTCAACGTCTGGCCGCTCCAGCCCGGCGCTGCTTCCAGCTATTCCGTCTATGAGGACTCCGGCAAATCCGTCGACTATCAACGCGGCGTCTTCACCCGCACGCCCATCAAGGCCACGCAGAGCGGCGACACGCTCAAAGTCGAAATCGGCCCAGCCCAGATCGGACCTGGGGGCAGCTATCCCGACATGATGAAGTCCCGCGCCTTTGAGCTGCGCCTCCCCGCCGACTGGCCGCCGGCATCGGTCACGGTAAACGGAACGGCGGTAAAGCAGGCGGGACCGCTGGGGAAGAATGGCTGGAGCTTCCAGGGCAACACGCTCACCACCGTTGTCCCCGTCCCCGCGCAAAGCACCGCAAAGACGGTCACCATCGTCGTGCGCCGCGCCGCTGGCCTCACCGCGCGCCGCGGCCAGCTGGACGGCTTTGCCGGCTCCATCACCCGGCTGCGCGCCGCGTATGAAGCCCTGCAGCAGACCTGGCCAGTCTCTGGGCCGCCTGACCTGCTCATTGACGCGATGCAGACCGGCGACCGCCTCGGCTATCACCCCGAGCGCGCCCAGGACGAGATCGCCCACTTCCACCAGACCCTGCCGCAGGCCCGGTCCGCTGTCACCGCGCTTGGCCAAACCTTCAGTCAGCGCCTGGACGAGATGGCCCAGCGCGCGGCCAAGAGTCCATTGCGCCCCGCCAGCATGGAGCAGGAAAAGCAGCGCCGCCTTGACGCCCTGAATCGCGCCAGAGCAATGATGGCCGAAGCGAACCGGTAACTGCGCAGCACACCCATCGCGGACGGCAAAGCACACGCGGCGCCGTCCGCGGTCGAGCCAGCATCATTGCCGCTTTTCGATTTGCCGGCTCAAGCCTTCTGCATGAAGGCCGGAGCTTCATCCGCGCTCGGTCCCCAACTGGCAGGCACGGCAATATCGAGCAGGCGCAGATACACGCTGAACTGGCCGCGATGCTGGTACCAGTGGTTCAGCATCACGTCGCGCAAGAACTGGCCGCGCGGCATCGCCAGCACTTCCCGGTCGCCCGCAACCAGCCTCCAGGTCTCACGCAGGTCCGCATCGTCAAAGCGCGGCAGCGCCTCCCGCACCGCGGTAATGCTTTCCTCGAAGGTCGAGAGCACTTCGCGGACGCTTGCCGGCTGCGGAAAGGCAAAGTCCGGCGCAGGCGCCGGATTCTTCTGCGCCGCCCGCACCACGCCCCCCGGCACAAGCGCCAGGTGGTAGGCCAGTTGTCCCGCCGTCATTGACTTCGCATGCGGCTTCCACAGCAACTTCTCCTCAGGAAGCCGCTCAAGAAACTTCCGCGTCACCGGCGCCTGCACTTCAAACTCTGCAAGATAAGTCTGTGCGATGGACACGTCCATCCTCCTCTCCGGGTTCGTGTTGCGTTCAGGCCATCGTCGCGCTAGCTGCGCTGCGTCTCCGCGCGCTTCCGCACCTGTTCGTGAATGTATCCCCATCCCACCGAGACGCCCTTCCGGTGGTCTTCCAGGATTAATCCAAAGCCGGCGTGCTGAAACTCAATCACCGTCTCTCCGTTCTCCTCGCGGAGCCGATATTGCACGTTATTGGCAACCGGATACGACATAAACAGCGGGCCAGTCATCTCCAGCAGTGTTGGCCTCTTGATCGCCTGCACGTTGCCCCAGAAATGGCCATTCCCGTCGCCCAGGTCGCGGAACCACCGTCCCCCCGGCCACGCCTCCAGCTTCAAGGGCATCGCTGTCCCGTCCGGCCGTTCGTTCAGCGGACCAAGCTGCTCCAGCAATGCCGCGAATGTGGTCTCGATCGATGCGCGAACACGAACCTCCTGCTTCACGCTCAGTGTCATGTCTTCAATGTTGACAGGGGCTTCAATCATCGTCTTTTCCTCCAGTGTGTGGGGTTGATTTGGATTCCTGAGCAGCGGCCCGCTCGGCCCGCTCTTTCACTCGATTCAGTTGATGGCTCCAGTACCGCTCAAACGTCGCGGCCCACTCATGTAGCGGCCGGATCGCCTCTGCCTGGGTGCGATAGAACTTCTGCCGCCCATCGCAGCGCACCCGCACCAGTCCTACGTCCCGCAGCACCCGCAGATGTTTCGACACCGACGGCTGGTCCAGGCCCAGTTCGGCCACAATCTCGTTCACGGGCCGCTCCCGCACGATCAGCAGGGTCAGAATTTCTCGCCGCCTCGGCTCCGCAATCGCGTTAAATGCATCGGACGTGGTCGCCGCTCGTGCCATGAAGAAACATTACATTCCTATATAGGAATATGTCAAGCGTAATTCGTCTCTGCACGCACGCGCACGGTATACGTTTGCCCGCCTCAGCAGCAGAGCGCTACCATGCGGCTCTATGCGAAATCTGGCTTGTTCTCTCGCCCTGCTGCTCTCCGCACCTCTCGTTCTCGCCCAGTCCACCCCCGCCGACCCCTACGCCCCCACCCTCGGTGTCAAATCGGCAGAGCAGATCGACCAGGAGTGGCAGCAGGCCGTCAGCAAATACGACGCCGAGCGCGCCAGCCTGCTCGCCGAAGAACTGAAGCAGCAAAACGACGGTCCCTTCCGCGCCGACTGGGCCTCGCTGGAAAAGTACCAGCAGCCGCAGTGGTACAAGGACGCCAAGTTCGGCATCTTCATCCACTGGGGCGTCTACTCCGTCCCTGCCGCGGAAAACGAGTGGTACCCGCGCAACATGTACCACCCCGGCGACGGCGCATACAAAGACTTCCAGGCCCGCTTCGGCCACAATGGCGAAGGGTGCAGCGGGGCCCCCGCGGACAGGTCTTCGTCCGCGGGGTGTAAGGGCTACAAGGACTTCATCCCGCTCTTCCGCGCCGAGCATTTCGACGCCACCGCCTGGGCCGCGCTCTTCAAGGAGTCCGGCGCGCAATACGTCGTTCCCGTCGCCGAGCACCACGACGGCTTCTCCATGTACGACTCCGGCCTCAGCGACTGGACCGTCGTCAAGATGGGTCCCAGACGCGATACCCTCGGCGAGCTCGCAAAGGCCATCCGCGCTGAAGGCCTCCACTTCGGCCTCAGCTCCCATCGCGTCGAGCACAACTTCTTCTATGACGGCGGCCGCGCCATCCGCTCTGACGTGAATGATCCGAAGAATGCCTCACTCTACGGCCCCGCTCATCAGTGGCTCAGCGGAAAAGGCGGCCTCACCAATGACTGGACCTACGTCAGCGATGCCTGGGCCAATGACTGGCTCGCTCGCGATACCGAGCTTGTCCAGAAGTACCACCCCGAGATCGTCTACTTTGACTGGTGGATTGGCCAGCCTGCCATGCGACACGCCGTCACGCGCTTCACCGCCTTCTACTACAACTACGCAGCCGCCCACGGCTACACCGGCGTCATCAACTTCAAGGATTACGCGATGGACTACCCCGCCGCCGTGCAGGACTTCGAGCGCGGTCAGCAGGACCACATCGTCCCCCAGCACTGGCAGACCGATACCTCCATCAGCAACAAGAGCTGGGGCTACATCGAGCACGATACCTTCAAGACGCCCGACTTCCTCGTCCGTCAGCTTGTTGACATCGTGAGCAAGAACGGCAACCTGCTGCTCAACTTCGGCCCCCGCTCCGACGGCACCATTCCGGATGAAGTCCAGACCACGCTCCGCGCCATGGGCGCATGGCTCAAGGTCAACGGCGAAGCGATCTACGGCACCACGCCCTGGACCACCTTCGGCGAAGGCCCCACCAAAGTCGAGGCCGGCGCATTTCACGACACAGACACCAAGCCTTACACGCCGGAAGATTTTCGCTTCACCGCCAAAGGCTCGACCGTCTACGCCATCGGCATGGCCTGCCCGGCGAAGAGCGGGGAGATGGCCGGCAAAGCCGTCATCCACTCCCTCGGATGGGCGCATGAGGGGGCATCGCTGCCTATCGCTTCCATTACACTGCTCGGTTCCAATGAAAAGGTGACATGGACCCAGGGTGCCGACGCGCTCGCGGTCACCCTGCCCGCGGACGCAGCCTGCACCTACGCCTATGCGCTCAAACTCACGCCCGCGGCAAAGTAATTCGTTCCCGCCTGATCAGCCCACAGGCGGCGGCGGAGCCACGCTCCGATACACCACGCGATAGCCCTCGCGGAAACCATGCCGGTAGTCCCCGATCAGCTCCGGCGCCACCGGAGGATTGCGGAAGTAGGGATGACGTTTCACGTTGGGCGCCAGCCCTGCGGCAACGTCGCGCCGCGCTGCTTCAACGCCCGCATGGTAGGCCTGCTGCGCCACCGCGCTGAAGACCGCCGGCGGAGGAGGCGGCGGGGGCGGAGCGGCATAGACCACCGGCTGCGGGTGAGCGCACCCGGCCGCAAAGGCACACACGGCTAGCGCCGCGCACAAAAGAGCTTTACGCATCATTCGACCTCAAAAAGAGTGGACTCGCACACCGCACCTCCATCGCACCCGCGGCAATCAGCCATTCCGGGTTAAAGATGATTCTCGCGCGCGGCAGTTGTCCTTCTAGACACACTCGGCAAAAACTAGTTGCGCCTCCTTGCCGCGAACATCGCAACTTGGCGAAGACCAGACCCGCATGGCAGCATGAAGAGTCGCGCCTCGTCCCCATGGGAGGGTTTCTCCAATGCGCTTTCATCGTCGTGCATTCATGACCATGCTCGCCTCTGCAGCCGCCGCCTCGCTCCGGCGCCGCGTCACCGCGCTGCCGCAGTTCATGGCCGCCTCCGCCGCCCCGGCGCACGATAGCCTGCGGCCCGCCTATCACTTCCTCGCGCCGCATAACTGGATGAACGATCCCAACGGCCCCATCTGGTGGAAGGGCAACTACCACCTCTTCTACCAGCTAAACCCGCACGCCGCCGTCTGGGGAGATATGCACTGGGGCCACGCCATCAGCACAGACATGGTGCACTGGCATCACGAGCCCATCGCCCTCGCGCCCACCCCCGGCGGCGCAGACAGCGAAGGTTGCTTCAGCGGCTCTGCGGTCGTCTTCCACGGCGTGCCCACCGTGATTTACACGGGCGTGCAGAATGCGCCGCGCGACCAGGCCACCATCCGCGACGGCAATGACAAGCTGCGCGAGACGCAGATGCTCGCAACCGCGGACGACGACCAGCTCCTCCACTGGAACAAGCTTGCCCAGCCCGTCATCGCCACGCCGCCGCCTGACATGCACGTCACCGGCTTTCGCGATCCCTGCCCGTGGCAGGAGTCCGACGGCTGGTATCTCGCCATCGGCTCCGGACAACGCGGGCGCGGAGGCTGCATCCTCCTCTATCGCTCGCACGATCTGCGCCACTGGGAGTATGTCCATCCGATGTGCTGGGGCAAGCCCAACGGCCTCAAAGCCGCCAATCCCTGCGACAGCGGCGAGATGTGGGAGTGCCCCGACTTCTTCACCCTCGATGGCCACCACTGCCTGCTCTACTCCACCGAGAACAAGGTCTACTGGACCACCGGCGACTACGACCCGCACACCCATCTCTACACGCCGCGGCAACAGGGCATTGTGGATCACGGCGCCTTCTACGCGCCCAAGAGCTTTCTCGCCCCCGACGGCCGCCGCATCCAGTGGGGCTGGATTCAGGAGACCCGTCCGCAGGCCGAATACGCCGCCGCGGGCTGGGCCGGCTGCATGTCCCTTCCACGCGTTCTCGGTGTCAATGCAGAGGGCCGGCTCACCATGCGCGTCGCCGCTGAAGTGGAGAAGCTGCGCGGCACGCCGATGCGCGGCACACTCAAGGGCGGAGCGCAGAACCTGCCGCTGGACCTGCTGCATCAGGAAGTCGCGCTCAACCTCGCCCCGCACACACAGTCGGCAACCCTGCGTCTGCTCGTCGACAAAAAGCCCGCGTGGGAGCTCGTGCTGGATTGGCGCTCCGGTACAGGCCGCTGCGCCAATCGCACCTTCCCGTTACCGGCACGCACCGCTGCCCCCGCGCCCGTGCGACTCTATCTCGATGCCTCGGTGCTTGAAGCATTCATCGGCGACACCGCCGCCATCACCACGCGCTGCTACACCCTCCGGCCCAGCCACATCGCGCTTGAGGTCACGCTCGATGCCGCCGGCAGCGGCGCCTGGACCCAATGCCCGCTTGCCGCCATCTCCCCTGACCGGCTGACTGCGTAGCCGCAACCGGTCGCACGCAGCGCAGCCATCCACCGTGGCGATGCGGGCCGGGATGCCAATTTCGTTTATCGCTTCGTGCGCGCGCCCCCTCGATGCGGCGCCGGCTTCTTCGAGCTTGGCTTGTCGGCGGCCAAATGCAGTCCAGTCGCCTTGCGCGCCGATACCGACAGGCCGCCGACCGTGTGCGCCGCCAGATCAACCGTAAAGGTGTCGATGGGATGCACAGTGGGCGGCGCGTTGCCGGCCGATGCTGGCGGAGTCACGGCAAGCGCCTCCACCTGAATGGCGTCTGCACTGACCGTAATGCGCAGAAAGCCATAGTCCGTGTCGTTGTATTGGTCGAGCGAGATCGTGTTCCCCAGCCCGTCCGGCTCTGTGTGCGCGCCCGGCGTGGGCTTGCTGCCGTTGGGGCCGCGCTTCAGGCCCGGCAGGTTATAGTAGCCGCCGTTGCCCGCCACCACATAGGGAATCTGGCGCCCATCCGCATGCATCGTCCGCGTGTAGCGTTCATACAGATGCGCATGACCGGAGAGCAAAAGGTCAGGCCAGATGCCGGCCTGCTGGCAACACGTGTCAATCTCCTTCAGCATGCCCGCACTGGGAAAGTGCTGGCTGCTGCCCGTGAACGGCGGATGATGCACGGCAACAATCAGCGCCTGCGGATTTCGATTGTTGGGATCGGCCTTGCGCGCCGCCAGGACCGCCGCAAGCTGGCTCCTGAGAAAATCAACCTGCTCCGTTCCGATCTTTGGATCGCTGAGCACGCCCGCCGACTCGCCCGTGTTCGAGTAGAGTCCGATGATGCGCGCGAACGGCGCGGTCAGCGTAAAGTAGACACCCGGCTGCGTCATCGTGGTGCGCGCAAAGCTGGGCACCGCAACCTGCGAAGTCGCCGTGCAGAAGTTATCGACAAATGGCTGCAGAGAGTAGCTGACTGGCTCTCTGCTGTACATCACGCCATCGTGATTGCCGGGAATGGCGAAGATCGGCGCGTCATAGTTACGATACGGGTCATAGAACTGCTCCGGGTAATAGAGCTCCTGCCCAAAGTAATAGACCACGTCGCCCAGATGGTAAAAGAACGCGGGCAACCCCGTGGCAAACGTCTTGTTGGTCAGGTCGGCCGTCAGCGCATCCGCCACCGCAAGCTGCGGCTCCGGGCGGATGATTCCTCCCGTATCGCCCACCGAGTGAAAGACCAGGCGGCCCGCCGCCTGGATCTGCGCCAGCGTGCTCGCCGGCAGCACCGTGCCAAGGTCCATCACCGGAGGGTCAACGCGCGGCGCGGGAACCGGCTCGATAATCTGCGTGGCGCGCAGCTTGGCATCGGCTCGGATGTCGCTTGCGCTGTACGTGTAAAAGTTGTCGGCCGTGTAGGTCGGGTTGGCAAAGGCAAATGCGGCTTTGGACATGGGGGAAGGTCCTCTCTCCGTCTGAAGTTGCTGCGCGCGCGCAGCCTGCTTCCGGCAGAGCCATGCCGGCTCCGCCAGCGTGCCGGAATTATACGCCGGGCTCAGTGAACGGAAGATGATGCGCCGATCCGCGCCATGTACCATGCACTCATGGCCCACGACCGCGCGGCCCAGCCCGAAGCCATCGTCGAACTCGATGCCGTCTCTAAAAGCTATCCGCGCCGCATCGGCACGCGCATCCAGCACCACACCGTCGTCGATCGCGTCTCCTTCTCCATCGCCCCCGGTGAAACCCTCGGCCTGGTCGGCGAATCCGGCTCCGGCAAAACCACCCTCGCCCGCATGATCCTCGGCCTCGTCGCGCCCACCTCCGGCAGCATCCGCGTCCACGGCGTCGACCTCGCCCGCGCCACCCATGCCGAAATGCGCGCCCTCCGCCGCCAGATGCAGCCCGTCTTCCAGGACCCCTACGCCGCCCTCAACCCCCGCATGAAGATCCTCGACATCCTCACCGAGCCCTTCGCCATCCACGGCGAAGCCGCCGGCGTCGATCGCTCCCGCGCCGCGCGCCGCGCCCGCGCCATCGAGTTACTCGCTGAAGTGGGACTCGACGAGTCAGCCCTCTCGCGCTATCCGCACCAGTTCTCCGGCGGCCAGCGCCAGCGCATCAACATCGCCCGCGCCCTCGCCCTGCGCCCCAGCCTGCTCATCCTCGACGAGCCCGTCTCCGCCCTCGACGTCAGCGTCGGCGCGCAGATCGTCAACCTGCTCCGCGCGCTCCAGCGCGACCACGGCCTCACCTACCTCTTCATCTCCCACTCCATGCCGCTCGTGCGCTACCTCGCCACCCGCATCGCCGTCCTGCGGCAGGGCCGACTCATTGAAACCGGCGAAGCCGAAGCCCTCTGCGCCGCACCCCGCGAGGACTACACCCGCCAACTCCTCGCCGCCACCCCCGAACTCCCCGTCGCATGACGACCCGTACTTCTCATCACGAGCTGCGAATTCCTCCAATTTGGCAGGCTCTCAACGATCCATCCCAGCCGGCGAGCCTAACGAACAAGGTACCCTCCATTTGAGGTGCAAAAATGAAACGGCCCGAACCAGCAAATCAGTGCAAAGGCAGTGGCAAGCCTGATTCCCGCCACAGGTCAGGCGATGGGCTGGGGATGCCAGGCACTTGCGGCATTTGTTTGGGTAGCGTTGAGTTCATCCAGAAGAACGGCGAACTCGTTCCCAAGAAACACCCACCGGTAATTCGGCATCGAGAAGCAATCTCTCGTAATTCGGGACTAAGGGTTCGACGGCGGCGCGGATCGAGAGGGAGCTGACGAGAATTGCTTCGATTGGGAACTTTTCAGAGGCGATTGTTGCAATTTCACATAATCAAGTCGATGCGGTAGGTCAAGATAGGAGGGGACGTGTTCAAGATCGACATCAATCATTTTGGCCACGAATTCTGGTGCGTAGCAGAAGGGTGGAAGGACGAGTCAAGTGCGAGCGTGTCCTGCAATTTCCTGAAAGCCGCCGTTAGGGAACTCAGTCCGAGCGAGACGAGGGATCTTTACGCGGCCCTTTCACGCTCCAACGAGGCGTTCGAGGACGACCCAATTTGGACTATACCTATCCTTCAGAGTCTTTGCCAAATGCAGGAGGCCGCAAAAAGAGCGGGGCTTCAGCAAGCAGCCGTGACCGCTTCCGAGGAGAGCATGTGCAGTTGTCGTCTCATCCCGGGGCTTGCCACTTAGTGCAGATATTTTATAGCCACTATTCCGAGCTTTCCTCGTGGAATGTGACCACCCTGATCTCAATCTTGGGCGTGAGATTGTTGCTGCCGTAATAATCGGCTGCTCGCTTTGATTCCTCGCTACCGAAATCGTTAGCAACGGTCTTGGTTAAGCCGGCGGGGATACGACCGGCAAAGGTGTAATCTTCAAAGTCCATGAGAGAGCCGGACGCGTCGTAATAGAGGATCAGGAGTTTCGGACCAGAGATCTCGACCGGGAGCTTGTTGGTCAATCTGAACGAGTATTTCCCATAGTCTCCGACGCCGAGGTGATAATCACTTACAGTGAGGCCGGTCTCAGTTCTTGTGCCGATGCTATCCAGCATGGACTTTGTAGGTTGATCGCTTATTTTGGGTTTTCCAAGCGGACTGGCGTCCTTTGATTGTGCGGCTATGAGCTTCAACAGGTAGCTCACGGGGACTGCAAGGTTCAGATTCTGTCCAGACTGGAAGGTCGCTACCGAAATGCCGATGACAGTGCCGCCACTGTCCATCACAGGCCCTCCGCTGCTTCCTGGCGAGATTGGCGCAGTCATTTGAAGAATGGAATCTGCGTCAAGTTTTCTGACCGCGCTGATGTTCCCTTCCGAGAATGTACCTTCAAGCCCAAGCGGATTTCCGACAACGTAGACGTTGTCGCCGACGGAGAGATTGACCCCCGACCCAAGGGTGAGCGCGGGAGCTGAGCCGTTGACCTTCAGAAGCGCCAAATCTGCATGACTATCAACAGCGACTGTTCCCAGAATTTGCATTGAGTGCGCATCTCCAACGACTTTTGCGCTGCCGCTAGATGCGCCAGCGATGACATGAGCATTTGTCGCGATAATGCTGTTCGAAATAAAGAATCCACTACCTAGGCTCAGTGGCTGCCCGTTTCCATCTCTCATCTCCAAAAGAACCACCGACTTGAACGCAACCCGCGCGATTTCGCGCGCCGACTGAGCGAAGCAGACAGCGGTCATCGACATTACAATCGCAAATGTTCGAATGAGCTTCAATTCCCCTCGACTGCGCATGAATGCATTTCGATGCGCCTACTGTATGTCATAAGCATTTGGCTCGTGAAAAGTTTACCCCACTTCCCAGAGCGCCGGAACGGCTGGAGACCTAGGTGCCCGAGGCTGCGAAGTGAGTCACCCCACATATGCAGGTTGCCCCAGGTGCCTCGCACTTGGGCACCTGGGAGATCACAGCCCTCAACCGGCGCGCAGCAGACCACGCCGGGGTGCCCCACTCTAGCCGCGTCTTTTGCGGCTAGAGTGGGATAGCAAGAACTTCTCCCGACCCGATCCTGTACCCTCCCGCCCAAGCAAAGCTTGGACGGGGCACCTCCATGGGTGGGAACTGCATTTCGCCAGTTTTCAGGGCGGGCCATCCGTCATGAGTCTTTGACGAAAATCGATCCCGCGACGGGCTCCCAGAGCAAACACCACACTCCGCTCTGCGCCTCTCATGTGTACCGAGCCGCAACCTATTTGCGTTTCAGAGTCAGTGCATAGATTTCGTCCGTGCCTTCATCGCGAAGCAGAAGGGGATTGTCGTCCGGGTCAAGGCCGAACCAATAGCCGTACACTCCTGCCAGGCGAACATCCTTTAAAGCGACCAGGGTCTCTGCCTTGCGATCTATGACTGCAACGCGCCCGACTGCAGCTTCATTACGGTCGGTGAGCAGCTCCAGGAAGTACACAGACCGGCCGTCATGTGACCAGGTCGGGAAATTCAAAGCGCTCCCATGCGCGAGAACTGACCAACGTTGTGTCTGCATATCGAAGAGATAGAGGTCGGATTGGGCCGTATTGATCCCCACAATGTACCGGCCATCGGGCGACCATCTAGGGGACCACACGTCTTGTCCGTGAACCGGAGGGAGAGCGAAGTCTTGACGCGTGGCGAGATCCAGAATATGAATCTCGGAATGACTCCAGGCTCCAGCGCTGATAAAAGGACTGAATACACAGTAAGCAATCCTCTTCCCGTCCGGCGACCAATTGGGATCGGCCTCCGCGTTCTCGTCTTGAGGAAGCAGCCTGATGGGATCGCCGCCCCCATCGGCCGCGACCATGTAAATCGCATCAATGTACTTGGCCGAATAGTCGTGGAATACGATTTGTTGTCCGTCCGGAGACCATCGCACGGACTTGGGATAAGATGGCGGCCGAGTTAACTGCGTCAGCCCAGTTCCATCGCGATTGGCGCGCCACAGAATACCGTCAGGAAACGAGACATAGGCAACGGATTTCCCATCGCGCGAGAAGGCGGCGAACTCCGCGGAAACGCCTCCGAGAAAGGGCTCGAACTGATTTTTCTGCCCATTCAATCGGACCAGTTTGCCATGCGGCGTGATGCCTCGAGAAAAGATGGTCTGACCGTCTCTGGATGGTGCGGGAGAACCCCATTGAGTCGGCCCTTGCGCCAGCAGAAACGGCTGTGGTGCTGTCGAGTGCCAACTCTCCCTGCGCTCATCAATGGCCCAAATCTGGCCCACCGGCGAAGACGAGGGCGCCTTAAATACATTTCTCCCCGAGAGGAAGACATAGAAGTCGCCATCCAAAGTCCATTGACCGCAGCATGCCATAGATGCTCCGGACCAGCTCGAGGGCAGAACCTTGCGGGGCGCAGATCCGTGCGATGAGATTTCCCAGATGGCGTTGTCGCGCGTGAATCGAATTCTACTTCCGTCCGGCGACCACGCAAGATAAAGGGTCCGCCATGCCTGTCCCGGAGGTGCTCCTGAAGTGGATACCCTTCGTGGTTTACCACCGTCGGCCGAAATGACACCAATATCCCCATTGTTGTAGGCAAAGGCGACGAGCTTTCCGTCGGGCGACCAAGCCGGGTCACCCCCGACCATGAGATAACGTACAGGATGCCCGGGTGTGCCAACGACCCAGATGTCTCCCGCGTACAAGGCCCTGCCGTGACCTAGAACGAGCAGGCCCGAACCGCTCGCGGAGGCGTCTCTAAGTCTGGGAGGGCAGTTCTCGGTCTCTGTAGGAAGTTCGACCGAGATCCTGGTGAGAGGGCCGCCGGAGATGGGGACCTGCGCAATCCCATAAGGCGCGTCCAGCATATTCATGTAGAGATTGTTACCATCCGTACCACGAAGCTCCTTCTTCAATCCATCATTCGTGAGTTGCACGTAGGCAACGATTCGTGGCGGCGGCAGCGGGCTACGCAGATACCAGACAGTTGCTGCCAGCGCGATCAGGATGACCGTGACTGCGGTGATCCACCGGATCAGCCCAAAGCGTGACCTGTCACGCACCAGCGGAGGCGTTTCCGATGTCTGCACTGGCGGATCGTCGAGCGGCGCTCCCGAGAGTTGGATGCTGGGCGCGCTGGCGTCGGCCCGAGTTTCCGTCACCGCTGCCAGCGGAGCAATAAACCGATATCCCCGCTTCGGAATCGTCTCGATGTAGAGCGGTTTGTCGGCCTGATCGCCCAGCGCCTCGCGCAGCTTCATCACCGCCGTGTTCAGGCTATGCTCGAAATCGACGTACGTGTCGGCAGGCCACAGCGCCTTGCACAGTTGCTCCCGCGTCACCAGTTCATTCGCATGTTCAAGAAGGAGTAGGAGAATTGTGAACGACTGTTCGCGCAGTTTGACCGGGATTCCAGCGCGACAAATCTTTTCCCCCTGGGCATCGACCTCGAACACGCCGAAGCGCCAGATCTGCGTGGCGGGCACCTGTGTTTCCATTTCTCGCCCCAGCAACGCTACGGCCAACAATGTTAGCACGATTCGGGTTCCCCCGAATGGACAAAATTACCCAAGACATAGGGCTTCATATCCAGCAGAGGGATCAGGCTTTAGGCGTGAACGCGAAATTCATCAGCAGATCATCGCCAGTGCATTGAGACCTTGCCGGCTGGAGCGCAAAGTGGCGGCATCGACAACCGGAAGCACGACCCCGGAAGCCGAATGACGTCGCATCGGAGGTGCCGCCATGAAACATCCTATCGGGCTCCTCACCACAGTGTTTGCTGTCATGCTGACTGTGATGCTCCTCGCTCCTGTTGCATCTGCACAGCAGACTCTTCGGGTCACCATACCCTTCGCATTTACCGCCAATCATCAGGTTCTGCCAGCTGGGTCCTACACCGTCGAGCGCCAAGTAGGAACCTGGGCACCGTACCTCCTGCTGGTGAACCGCTCCACAGGCAAGGTGGTCGGACTGCTAATTGTACATACAGCCGGCTCCGATCGAACCATCGCCCGCAGCAGCCTGGTGTTCCATAACACCGGACATAAATACTGGCTGACCGAGGTCCACTTCGGCTACAGCAAAATGACGAGCCAATTGGCCACGCAGCCCAAACCCGAACCAGAGCTGGCCAAAAGCGACAAGGACTCCACTATTGAAATTGCAGCGAGGTAAACCAACGTCTGCACCGCTGGGGCCGGCCGCCTTCGGGCAGTCGGCCCTTTTCTTCGGACAGGCAACGAGGAGCGGCAAGCGAAGCGCTCGGTCGATGTCCCTCACAACAATACCCCACACGCACCACGGCCCACCCCGTGCAAGGCAAGCGCCTTTGCAATGGTGGGCCGCTGTTGTCTCCTGACGCCTACTGCTGCGGCTGCGCCGGATTCGGCGGCGTCGCAGGCTCAGCCGGCTTGGCTGGTGTCGCAGGCTGTGCAGGCTGCGCGGGTTGTGCCGTCCCCGGAGTCACCGGCGGATGTCCCGGCGGCATCGGCGAGCCGGGATGACCTTGCATCCCGCCGCCCATCATCCCCGGATGCCCCATCGGCATCTGCATCTCCTTCTGGTCCACCAGCTCCACATCAAAAATCAAGTCAGCCTTCGGTGGAATGCCCGGATGCGCCGCGTCCGGTCCCGGACGTCCCTTCGCCCCGTACGCCAGTTGCCACGGAATGAACAGCCGCCGCTTGCCGCCCACGTGCATCCCGGCAAATCCCTGGTCGAACCCCGGAATCACCCGCCCATATCCCTGCGGGAACGCGATCGGCTCCGCATCGCCCAGCTTCGGCTTCCCATCTTCGCCCATCACCGGCTTGCCGTCCTTGTCCATCACCGGCTGCCGCGGATGGTCATACGACGAGTCGAACTTGTGCCCGTCCGCTGCGAGCCATCCCGTGTAATGCACCCTGTACACCCAGTTCGGCTGAGCTTCCTCACCCGCGCCGATCTTGATGTCCTGATACCGCAGCGCAAACGCCGTCTTCGTCACCGCATGAACCGGCGGCACTCCCGGAGGCAGCGTCGCCGCCGCTGTCGCAGCATGATGCACTGCGGTCTTCGCGCCCGTGGCCGGCTTGGCCGCCGTTTGCCCCTGCGCCATCATCGCGCCCATCGTCAAAACCAGAAAAAAAGCAGTCCCTCGCATTCCATCTTTCCGTTGCATTTCCTTCCGCGAGTCTACCAGCCGGCCCCCGCGCAGATACGGGCTGCATCGTAGAAGAAATCCGCGCTCACTTTATGGCTCTTTATGCGCTGCTGGAATAGAGTGGGTCATGGGGCCATTTTTCTTTCATCTTTTTCATGCTGTCTGGCTTCCGTCCGCGTCTTTCTTCGCCGGCGTGCTCAACACCATCGCGGGCGGCGGCTCGTTCCTGTCCCTGCCCGCGCTGCTCGCCAGCACCACCGCCATCGGCGTCGGCGCCGTCACCGCGCAGGCCACCAACACCGTCGCGCTCTGGCCCGGCCAGCTCACCTCGCTTGTTGCCTACCGCCGGCTCCTCCGCCAGTACGGCTGGAGCCTCGTCCCCATCGGTCTTGCCTCCGGCATCGGCGGCGAAATTGGCGGCTGGCTGCTGCTCCACACCGGCAACAAGCGCTTCCGCGAGCTGCTGCCCTGGCTGCTGCTCTTCGCCGCGGTCCTGTTCGCGGTCAGTTTTCCGCTCGGCCGCTGGCTCCAGACACTCTCCGGCGGCCGCCGCTACGAGCGTTGGCTCCTCATCGGCATGGTCGTCGTCAGCGTCTACGTCGGCTACTTCGGCGCCGGCGGCGGCTTCCTCGCCATGGCCCTCTTCGGCTTCTGCGGCGTCCACGACATTCACGAGATGAACGCCCTCAAGGTCCTCACCGCCGCCGTCTCCATCGGCATCCCCACCGCCAACTTCATCCTCGCAGGCCGCGTCGCCTGGCAGTTCTGCCTCGTCATGGCCATCCTCGCCGCCTTCGGCGGCTACCTCGGCGCGCACTTCAGCCGCAAGGTCAACCAGCGCGCCATGCGATGGACCGTCGTCACCATCGGCTTCGCCACCGCAGGTTATTTCTTTCTGCAGAACTCGCTGCATCATCCATAGCAGGAGCATCGCCTCGCATTGGGCGCGCTCACTTGCCGGCTATCTTTGTTTCCGAGCCGCGCGCCATCGCGGTCCAGTGCGTCTTGTCCGTTGAATACTCCTGCCGGTATTCGATACGATCCGCACCATCGAACACATTCACCACGCGAAAGTACGTCGTCACGCCGGCGTCTGTCATCTGCCAGGGAAAGGTCCACACATTGCCTTCAATCGTCATCGTGCCGTGTCCCGGCTCGCCGCCATTGGGCGGAATCTGATAGCTGTGATAGACCTTCGCCTCAGCCTCGTAGGTAAACACGATCAGCACCTTGGAATCCCCGTCCACATACTGATTGCAGGCAAAGTAGCCGCCGTTCTTCCAGCAGGCATTACGCAGCACCCTGCTCTCATGACCGGCCTTGCTGTGCGCCGTGGCGAAGTGCTCTGTCTCCACCTTCCATGTGCCCGCATAGGCCCGCACCGCGTCAATCCCCGTCACCGGCTGCGCGCTTTGCGCCACCGCCAGCCATTGAAAAAGGCCCACTCCGGCCAGCATCCCCATCCATCTCTTCCATCCCCGCATTGCTTCGATCCTCCCGTTCCCACTATCAAGAACCGGCCAGCATCCCCGCCAGCAGCGCCGTGCGCGTGGCCATGTGCTCCACCACCACATGCTCATGGGCCGCATGCGCGCCCTCGCCCACCGCGCCCATCCCATCCAGCGTCGGCACGCCCAGCGCCGAGGTAAAATTCCCATCCGACGCCCCGCCCGTCGCCGCTTCCTCCAGCGCAAACCCCAGCTCCGCCGCCAGCGCCCGCGCGCGCTCATACAGCTTCACCGTCCCCCGCGTCCGCTCCATCGGTGGCCGGTTGATGCCGCCCATCACCGCCAGCGAGCAGCGCCGGTCCTGCGCCTTCAGTCCTGCAAACCGCCGCTCCATCCGCGCCCCATCGCCCTTCCGCGCAATGCGCACGTCCACCTCGGCCCACGCCTCGGCTGGAATCACATTCGACTTTGTTCCGCCGCCCACCACGCCCACGCTCACCGTCAGCCCGCGCTTCAGGTCGGTCCACCCGCTCACCGTCTCCACCGCGCGCGACAGCTCGCGCACCGCGTTTGCGCCCTTCTCAAAGTCCACGCCCGCATGAGCCGCCACGCCCTTCACCTCGATGCGCCAATTCCCCGTGCCCTTGCGCGCCGTCTTGTACGCCAGCCCCTGCGCCGGCTCCAGCACATACACCGCCGCGCACTCCTGCGCCAGCTTCTCCGTGATGGGCCGCGAAACCGGACTGCCCAGCTCTTCTTCGCTGTTCAGCAGCAGCACCACCTCCCGCTCCAGCATCCCGGCCTCGGTCAGCATCTCCACCGCCGTCAGCGCCATCGCTACCCCGGCCTTCATGTCCAGCGTTCCCGGACCCCACAGCCGCCCATCGCGCACGCGGAATGGCATCGTCTTCAGCGTGCCCAGCGGCCACACCGTATCCAGATGCCCCAGCAGCAGCACGCGTCCAGGTGCGCCCGCCTTGGCCCGCGGCCCAAACCGCGCCTCCAGCACATCCCCAAACGCCCGCTGCGTGTGCAACTTCACCCGCCCGCCCAGCGCCTTGCACTCCGTCGCCGCCAGCGCCGCGCACGCATCCACCGCCGCCTTGTCGTCCGACGGCGACTCCACCGCGACCAGGCGCCGCGTCCGCTCGACAATCGCAGCCTCTTTGCGCCGCGCCCCCGCCAGCAGCGCCCGCATCGGCACAGCGCTTTCCTCTCGAACCGGCATGTCCGTCCCCGTCTCCCTCATTTGAACTTGTCGTCCTTCAGGCTCTCCGCACGCGCAATAAAGCGCTGCCGCGCCGCTGCCTGCTGCGGAGTCAGCGGATGCCCAAGATCAGAAACAAATTGCTGATAGGCCGCCTCGATCTGGTCGTCCGGCAAGCTGCTCGCGCTGGGAAAATCCACCTTCAGCACTTTTAGCAGCCTGGCGACGTCGTCCTCACTCTGCGGCACCGCTGCCGCGTAATGCGTGGTCCTCGGAGTCTTGCTTTCAATCTCAAATCTGCACGTCGCCTGCCGCGATGCCTGCGGTACTCGCATTCCCGCCGGTACCGGAATCCGGTCGCACAACGCCTCGTCTTTGGTCTCCACAGCAACCTGATACAGGCAAACGCTGCGAAATCCCTCCGGCTCGCCTTCGAGCGGCAGCTCCGCTGGAATCCTCTCGCACCAGCGCGCATCCAGGCGCGTCATCGCCGCCAGGTCCGCCAGGTACGCTGCGTCCTCCCTGGTCACGCCGGCCCCGGGCAGTGTCCCATCCCGCGCGCCGATCACATGCTCAATCCGCGCCATCAGTACGTCTTTACTCAGCGTGCCGGGAACCACCACCGTCGCATTCCCCGATGCGTTCCGCCCAATCTGAAGACCGTATCGATCCGACAGCCCTCGATAGATATCCTTCACCCGGACCAGAGGCCCAATCACGCCCTCCTCCTGAATCGTGTCCGGACTGTATCCCATTGCCTCAAAAAAATGCAGCCGGGTAGGCGGTCCAACTCCAGCCCCCATCCCATGCCTGCGCTGAACACCTTCCAGGCACGAGAACATCGACGTCTGCTGCCGCAAGATTGCAGGGGAACCCAGGCGCTTCACATACAGACACAGCCACGAGCTCCCTGTGTTGCGGGCCACCGCTTCATAGCACTCCGACCTCGCATACGCTGCCGCCGAATCCCACCCGCCCCTCGAGTACGCCGACCATGGAATCTTTGCGCAGAGCTGCGGCGCGTTCGTCTCCTCGGCCGCAAATTCCATGAACTGCTCATAATCATCGGGAGCGTGCATCCCGGCCAGCTCATCGACCCAGCTGCGCGCTCCTGCCAGCTCCGTCAGCGCCCAGACCGCCAGCACAGCCGCCCAGAGGCGCCAACGCCCTCCTGCCCGGCTTTTCGCGTTCAAATCCACGGCATGATTGTAGCCGCGGGCCGTGTATGCCCCGATGGCGAACTCTTCAGAGAACATCCGCAGGCACTCCGCCCTTGCCCTGCCCGTCTGATCCGCTCTCCTGGGTGCATCGTTTTGATCCTGGACAGCTTAACCACAGCGCCCGCCGGTTCTGGCCCCTTAAAACGGTGCTCATAAAGCGTCAAAGTGTTGCAAAATTGCCACAGGACGCCGATGCCCCTCCGCGACTACCCTAACGGTTGCGCAAGTTTTCCACAGCGGGAGAAGTTCTTTTGGCCTCAGCGTTTCACCTGGAGCAAACCATCGCGGAGACCCTTGAATTCACAGGGATCGGTCTCCACTCCGGCGCTCCCGTCACCATGCGCCTGCTCCCCGCGCCCGCCGGATCCGGCATCGTCTTCCGCCGCACAGACCTCGACAACTTCGAGATTCCCGCCACAGGCCGCAACGTCGCCAAGGTCAGCTACGCCACCAGCCTCATGCGCCAGGGTGTGCTCATCTCCACCACCGAGCACCTGCTCTCCGCCCTCATCGGCATGGGCGTCGACAATGTCATCGTCGAACTCGACAACCTAGAGCTGCCCATCCTCGACGGCAGTGCACTGCCCTACGTTGAAGCCATTCAGCGCACCGGCATCCACACCCAGCGCCGCCGCCGCGAGTACATCCGCGTCCTAAAGCCGGTTGAAGTCCGCGAAGGCGACAAGTTCATCGGCGTCTACCCCGGCGAGGGCTACCGCATCGACTACACCATCGACTTCCCCGCGCCCATCGGCCGCCAGAAGACCAGCGTCGATCTCGCCGCAGAAACCTACGGCGCGCTCATCGCCGCCGCCCGCACCTTCGGCTACAAGGCCGATGAGCAGCGCCTCCGCGACATGGGCCTCATCCGCGGCGCCAGCACGGAAAACGCCATCGTCCTCGGACCGAAGGGCCCCGAGAACGGCCCCCTGCGCTTCCGCGATGAGTATGTCCGCCACAAGGTCCTCGACCTCATCGGCGATCTCGCCCTCGCTGGCCGCCGCATCGAGGGCCACGTCGCCGCCGAGCGTGCCGGCCACTTCATGCACACCGCCCTGGTCTCACGCCTCATGAAAGACCGCTCCGCCTGGGAGCTGGCAACCGTGCCGGTCGCGCACGCGCACGAAGCAGCCGGCACGCACGCCGCCGTCCTCGCACGCCCCGCCATGCTCGGCGTGTGAACGCCACTGCGCCAACCGCATCGCCCCTTGTATTCAATTCATCCCACCATCGAAAGCTTGCAGCAAGACCTCAGCTCCCGCAGCGGAGAAGTGCAGGTTGTCGGCCGGCCATCGATTTCCAGATCACCAGGGATTTCCTCCTGGACCTGCGATTGCGATAGAACGTCCATCAATGGCTCGGGGATTTCACTTCCGTCGTTGGCGGGAGACTCATTTTCCCGCCGTAGCATGAGGCCCAACCACAACCGGCTCAAAATACTTGGGTACGATGACGTCTGTATGCGGAGATGCCGCCTTCACTTCTTCAATGAACGACTGAAGCCTGTCGATCGCAGGCTGTTGCGAGGCATCATAACCCACATTGAAGCGGTCCCAATGGGTCGGCATCACCAGCGGGGGATCTCCAAGAGCGTGAAGCAAACGTTCTGTATAGCGATAGATTCTATGTCGTTCCGGCATAGCACCGATCAGCGCTACATCCGGCCGTAACCCCTCCACTTCGCGCTCAATATAGTTCATCGACCCAAATACGATGATCTGGTGGCCGGCGATGCGGATAAGGTAGGCAAGCGTTCCTCCCTCGACAAAAAGTTGGCCCAGCCGGAAAGGAGGTCTCGCATTTGCTGGGAAAATGGTGGATGGGGATGGAAAGCTGCTGGGAAGAATGCCATGCAGGCTGGGAATCACCTGAACGGAACAACCACGCAGTTGCAAGTCCTCGCCGCCCTTTACTGTCACTACCTGCGCAGCAGGGACACCATTGTCGCGCGCGAAGTTGGCCGTGCTTTCTGTTCCGATAACCTTCGCACCTGTCTTGCGTGCAATATACGGCATATCCAGCACATGATCCAGGTGCGTATGCGTGATCAGAATGTAATCCGCCTCGCGGATATGCGCATCTATGACTACATGGTCGGAGTGAACGAAGTCAAAATCTGTAACCAGTGGGCGCGGATCGGTGGCAAGCGGCGGATCATTCGGCGTTTCAGTCTTGAGTCGCGTCAGGTATGGCTCGACGAGAATGACCGTTTGCCCATCCGTGATCTCCCATCCCGCTGTTCCCAGGTACGAAAGCCTTAGTGTTCCTTGTGCCAGTGCGATAACGGAGCAAGACCACAGAAGCAGCACAAGGACGCTGGTGCGAGTGAGCTTGAACATCTTGACCTCCGACTGTGCATAAGCACTCCACGCGGCAGTCCGACTCATCACGATCATGGCATGGAGCAGACCAATGCGCTCATCCAACCCGATTGCGAGAAATTTGCCGCTCCCTCACCGGTCACTCTCCCGTAAATCCACCCGGTCAGCCGCGCATCCCTGTACCCAGCGCGCCCCCTACAGCAAATCGCGGCTCATCTCCGCGGCGTCCACTGTTGAGAGAAGTCTCACTCCGCCCCAACGCAAGCCCCAAAGCTCTAAGCCAGGAGCTGGAAGGTACTCGCTAAAAGCTGAAAGCTGCCTCTCACAGAAACAGAATGCACATCGGTGTCGCTGCGGCCACGCTCTTGCCTTCATCGGCCAGCCGGCCCGTCTCCGGGTTGCGCGCAAACACGCTCAGCAGGTTCGAGTCCTGGTTCGCCACCAGCATCCACCGCTCCGTCGGGTCCAGCGTAAAGTTCCGCGGAATCTTCCCGCCGCAGTTCGAGCGCACCATCGGCGTAAGTGCTCCCGTCGTTGGATCGGCCTTGAAGCTGTAAAGAAAGTTATTGTCGCGATTGGCAAAGTAGACAAATCGCCCATCGCGCGTGATCACCGTATCGCAGGCGCGGCTGATGCCGTGAAACCCCTCCGGCAGCAGATGGAAGCGCTTCACAAAAGTCAGGCCGCCGTCCGCCTTGTTCCACTCCAGCACCTCCACCGTCGAGGCCAGCTCAAAGATGCAGTAGGCCGTGTGTCCGTTGGGATGAAAGTGCAGTGTGCGCGGTCCCGAGCCGGGCTGCGCATGGTATGCGCCCGCCACCGTCAGATGCGCCGTCGCCGCATCGAGGCGATAGATGTGAATCATGTCGCCGCCCAGATCGTTGATATAAGCAAAGCGATTGTCGGGCGAATACGAGCAGAAGTGCGCGTGCGCGCTCTCCTGGCGGTCCTTGTCGGGGCCATGCACTGTATAGTGCTCGGTCCACACCGCGGGGCTCAGCGCGCCCGCCGTCACCTTGAAGCTGGCCGCACTGCCGCCGCCGTAGTCCGCCGAAAGCAACACCTGTCCCGTGTGGTCCAGCGCCACATGGCAGGTTCCCTTGGCCGCCGAGTTCTCGGCGGAGATCGGATGCAGCGCGCCGTTCTGCACGCGGAAGCTTGCCACCTCGCCCGTCGGCTTGCCGTTGAAGCTGTCCAGCTCGCAGGCCGCGTAGAGATACTCATGATCCTGAGAAAAGGTGATCCAGTCCACCGTGGAGACCGTCGCGGCAACTCCGGCCGGGCTCAGCGTGCCCGTCGCGGAGTCCCAGTCGTAGGCCAGAATCCCATTCTCGGTCCCTGAAGCAACAAAAACTCGTTGCCGGCTGGGCGTGGCAAAGCCGTCCTTGGCAGCGGCGGCAACTAGAGTGGCAGCGGTGGCGGTTTTCATAAATGCGCGGCGTGTGGGTTTTCCCATGGCATCAGCGATTGTCGCCGATCAGGCGCACCGCGCGCCAGCCGATCCGTCCACCACGGTGCCTGCAAGCGGCAGCCGCCGCGGTCAGATCGACTCAATCGCGTTGATTTTGCGGCCCACCTCGTACGCCAGGCTCTCCGCGTCCGTGAAGAAGAGCTTCCGCTCGCGCGCCGGTAACTCCCCCAGCAAATCGCCGAACGCGGCACACTCGCACGCCGGAAAGGCCGCGAACCCCGCGCTGTCCGCCATCCGGCAGCTCAGCCGGATCAGCGCATCCATATCCCACGTCCCGCCGCCGTCCGCCGGCTGGTGATGCTCCGCCACAATCGCCTCAAAGTCCTCCGGCAGCTTCCAATCCTTCACCAGCTCACGGCCCACTTCGCAGTGGTCCTTGCCAAAGGCCTCGCGTTCGCGATCCAGAATGCTCTCCGCCGAGCCCCGGTGCGTGCTCAGCAAGCGGGCATACTCCCTGGGCCGCACCGATGCCAGCGCCACCCGCCCCACATCGTGCATCATGCCAAACGTGTAGGCCGTATCCCGGTCAATAAAACCCGCCGCCGCCAATTGCTCGGCAATCGCCGCGCAGGCCAGGTTGTGCCGCCACACCGCCCGCACAGAAGGATTGCCCAGCGATTGCCCCATATACCCGCGCACCCCCACCGTCAGGCACAATCCCTGCAGGTGGCTCGCCCCCATCACCGCGATCGCCTGCAGAATGCTGCTGATCGGAAAGCGAGGCGCATAGGCCAGTGAATTCACAATCGCCAGCACCTCGCTGGCAAACGCCGGGTCCGACGCAATCAGGTCGCTCAACTCATGCAGCTGCACATTCTCGCGATGCACCAGCTGCAGCACCCGCAAGGCCACCTGCGAGAACGGCGGCAGACGCAAATGCTCCCACGGCACGGTGCAGTCTTCCCGTATTAGGCCCGTCGCTTCCAAGCGCAATCCTCCCCGCGTCCGCCTCGGTCTCCGCTGCAACCCCTTCGCAGACAGCCGTGCGCGGCCATGCACTTGTTTTGTCGGCTTAAAGGTGGCTTTCCTCTAGTGTCCCAATCCGGACAGGTGACCGCATCCAACTGCTTGCACTCCTGCCAGCGCGTCCCCACTGCCGGCGCGCGCCGCCCGCACACATCAATGCCGGTGCCCCACGCGCGCCATCCGCGGCACCGCAATCAGCGTCACCGCAAACAGAAAAATCGATGCGGCGATGAACTCCATCCGTCCCTCGCGCAGATCTTCATAGAACAGCTTCACAGCCATGAAGGCCAGCGCCGCATACGCAATCCGCGTCATCTCCAGCCGCTGCCACCGCACCCCGGCATAGGCCAGCAGCAGCGCCATCGCACACAGCGCCAGCGTCCGCGCAAACGCCGCATGAAAGTCGCTCAGCGGCACAAACCGCTCGATCGTCCCCAGCAACCCCTGCACCAGCAGCGCCGCCGCCGCGCACGAGGCCACCAGCGCCGGAGCCAGATGTAGAATCTGCTCTCTCCACGCTTCCCCCGGCCGCACCTTGCCCACCCAATAGCAGGCTGCGCCCGACAGCGCCACCGCCGCGAAACTCAGCGACGGCCAGCCTGGCAGCGTCTCTGAAAACGCACGCAGCACATACGCCGGCAGCCCCGCCGCCAGTGCGCCCGCGCCCAGATACAGCACCCCGTGAAAGTCCAGCGTCATGCACTGGAGCCGCGCGCCCAGCACCGCCCCGGCCAGAGCCGCCGCGGCCAGGCCCGCTGCCGCCCACGGCAGCGGCGCACTCCAGAACATCCCCGCCAGCAGCAGTCCGCCGCTCCATGCGCTGAAGATGCGAAAGTTGCGCCGCGCTCGCGCCGCGCGAAAACACCCGAAGGCTGCCGCGTAACACAGCACGCTCAGCCCAAGACACGCGATCCCGAACACGCGCGCCCCCGTCGCGGGCAGAAAGGTAAACACACTCACCGCAGCCAGGACAAACGCGATCATCGCCTGCAGGGTCTGCCATCCGCGGAGGCTTTCTCCGGACCGCACCGCGCGCCACGCCACCGCGGCCCCATCCATCAGAAAAAGCAGAAGCGACGGCATCAGCAGCGCCGAGCTGTCCAGCAGCGGATCGCCGGGATGCGAGGCCGGCGGCGCGCTATAGAGAAAGATCAGCAGCCACACCGCGCCGTCCGTAACCAGAGCCACCAGCGCCCGGCTCCAGTCGTGCTGTCCCCTGGGTACGCGCAACCGGCCCGGCAGGTTCATCAGAAGCAGCGCCGCGAGGAACGGCATCAGCGCATGGGTGGCAATCGCCAGCGCCAGAGCAATCACCGCCGCCCCGGCAAACACCACGTCTGCGCCATGCGCTTGCGTGTGCTTCCATGTCAGTGCGCCGGCAGCCGCCGTAAAACAGCACAGCACTACCGCGCAGGCCAAGGCCGAAAGCGTGTTGAAACGCAGGACAAGCTCCCACAGCATCGGCCCCAGAATCAGCATCGACGTCGCCGCGTAGAACCCGCCCACCGCCGCGCTGCGCACTTCGGCCCGCATTGCCCACACCACCCAGGTCAATGCATACGCCAGCGCAATCAATGCGACCGGCAGACGAGGCAACGCGCCGGACTCCATCGCCGCGCGCAGTGCATACGCGCCCGCGATGCCCAGCATCGCCCGGCCCAGCACCGGAAACCATCCTGCCGTCTGCTGCATCGAGGACACGGACTGTTGCCCCGCGGTCGCGCCTGCCTCCCGTGCCTCCGCGGACGCAGCGGGCACTTCGCCGGGATGCTCGAGGTCTTGAACGCGCCTTTCCAGCGCATCCAGACGGGCCGATAGCCGCTGCAACTCTTCGGGAAAGTCGATCATGGCTTGCACCCGACGGGCAGGCCCCTGCCCGGTTCCTCTGGCTCAGTCGCCAGTTGCTCCATGCGCTGCGCTCGCGTCATCCCAGGGAGGCAGCAGCTTCACCAGAACCCACAGAAACAGCAGCGGCAGCAGCGTCAAGGCAATCGCCACCGGGAGTCCCTCGCGCGTCACCATCCCGACCTTGTAGGTTGTGTAACCCAGAAAACTCTTCGAGAACAGTTGCCCGCCGATCACCACATTCCACCGCATCGCAAAGATGCCGATCAGCGTCAGCGCGCCGGCCAGCGCATAAGTGCGCTTGCGGGCCATCTCGGAGAGCTTCGCCACCTGGGTAATGGCCAGCAGCACCAGCGGCAATAGCGTGCCCAGGCCGATCTGCACCACAATGTGCGAGAAGTAGAGCTTGGTATGCACCATGAAATTCAGACTGCGAAACGACTCATCGGCCTCGTAGATGCGGTGAACCAGGTCCAGCATCTCCAGGCTGAAATCGATGATGAAGGTGTAGAAGAGATACATCGCGATCGTATCCACGCAGCGCATGTCAATCGTCGTGCCGCGCAGCTTTGACGTCGCCATGTAGATCACCATCACGCACGCAATCCCGGAAACCATCGCCGAAAAGATGAACACCACCGGCATCAGCGGCGAGGACCACCACGGATTCGCCTTGATCGAACCGAAGATGAAACCTACATACCCGTGCAGAAGAAACGCCGAGGGAATGCCGATCAGCGTGACCACCCATCCAACCCGTTCATCGATGTGCAGAGACCGCTCGCTGATGTTGTCCGAGCCCAGCGTCATGATCTTGTAAATCAGGCGCAACAGCCCGCGCTCGCGGCGCGCCCGCAGCACAATCTCGCGGCGATAGTCGAGCCATATCTCGAAGACCAGCACGGCCATCAGATACCACAGATACACATACCCGAACATCGCCATCGCCGACGTGCTGTGCGGCGTAAAATACATCTCCGGCGAGCGCTCCGGATGCCCCAGATGCAGTTGCAGCGGCAAAGGCGCCACCAGCAGGAACGACAGCGCCGTCAGCAGCGCCAGCCGATACGTCGGCTTCACCGCATCCACGCGAAACACCCGCTCCAGCGACGCCAGAATGAACGCCCCGGCTACCAGTCCGGTAATGTACGGATACAGGACGATCAGCACACTCCAGACCAGCTCCACCTCGTTCGGATACATGAAGCCTTCTACGCCATTCATCGCTTCTCACCTGTTCTCACCGGCTTCTCCTGCGCATCGCCCGTCTTGAGGCTTAGCGAACCGAGCCGTCCAGCTCGTTGTAAAAAACCTTCGCGCCCGTCGCCATCTGCGGCTTCAGCACCTGCACGGCATGTGTCCTCAGGAATTCGTGAATCGGATCGTTCGGATTCTTCAGGTCCACTAGCTGCCGCGCGCCGGTCGGGCAGGCCTCGCAGCAGGCCGTCGTCAGCCCCTTGGTAATGCGGTGGTAGCACAGCGTGCACTTGTCCGCCACCTTCTTTTCCGGATGTATGTAGCGGCATCCGTATGGGCAGGCCTGCACACAGTACGCGCAGCCCATGCAATACTTCTGGTCCACCAGCACCACGCCATCCGGCGCGATAAACGTAGCGCCTACCGGGCAAACCTGCGTGCAGGGCGAGTCGGCGCAGTGATTGCAAAGCTTGGGCACAAAGAAATACTTGCCCGCATCCGCTTTCGCTACTGACGGAAAACCTTCCTTGCCTCCGTCCGGCGAAATCACTTCCGGATACATCATGTTCTCGTCGGAGACGTGATAGCGCTCCACCCAGGTGCGGAAGCGTCCGTCCGGCACGTCATTCTCCGCCTGGCAGGCCCGCACGCAGTTGCCGCACCCGATGCACTTGGGGATGTCGATCAACATGCTCCACCAGTGCTCTGACATCGTGTAATTCGGCGCGGCCTCCGGCGTGCCCGCCAGCACGTGCTCCCACGCAATCGCCGCCGCCGGCAGCAGAATCATCAATTGGCGCCTGGAGAGATTCATTTTGCACCTCCGGCTTCCAGCGCGGGATTGTGCGGCTTGTGGCACGTCTCGCAGGGAACTCCGTTGGCATGGTCGGCCGCATCCACCTGCGGAAAGTTCTTCGGTTTCGCCACGCTCGCCGCATGGCACCGGACGCAGAGCACCGCCGTGTCCAGCTTGGCCGGCGTCACCGATGCAGGATCGTCCGCATGTTTGCCCAACGCTCCGTGGCAAGCCTCGCAGTTCACATGCGCGTGCTTGCCGCCCTTTTTCTCATCGGCAATGTCTGTATGGCACGCATCGCATGCCTGATGGCCCGCAAAATGCGCCGGATGCGCGGCGATCTCGCCAATCGACGCCCCGCGATAATGCCCATACTCCCCGAAACTCTTCGGGACAACAACTTTACGGACAACCAGAAAAATGATGAAGGCAAGTACGAACAGTCCTGCGAACCGCAGCAGGTGCCCTGCATCCCTGAAGGCGCTCATCCCACGTGCTCCTCTCAACCCGGAACACACGCAGCGTGTGATCCAGATCATTCGCGCGGGGCTAGACTACCCCCTGCTCATGCATACATGTATGTGAGGAGAATCACGGGAGAATGTGATGACGATCATCCCGCCGCAATGCGCAAGGCAGCAATGCGACATTGGACACATCCAGCGCAGCGTCAGACCAATTCGGCTTCGCCGCTCCGGCATGCGTTCTTTACTTGCCGCCCTCCAGCCAGCCGCGCGTCTGCAAAAGCTGGCGCTGATCCAGCGACCACACCTTGCCCGTCAGCTCATCTGCGGCCTTGCCTTCGCGCGCCGACTTCTCGTACTCGCTCGCAATCGCCTGCATCTTGGCATCAAGGTCGTCCACAAAGTTCAGCACCAGCGCCTCGGGGATCATGGGCAGCTTGGGCGAGCCGAACTCCAGCTTTCCGTGGTGAGACAGAATCATGTGCTCCACCAGCACCTTCAGTCGCGGCGGAAAGTCCGGCAGGCTGTCGATGGTCTTGTCCACTCGCGCAATGCCCATCTGGATGTGCCCCAGCAGCGTGCCTTCCACCGTGTACTCAAAACCCGCATCCCAGGCCAGCTCCTGCACCTTGCCAATATCGTGCAGCACCACTCCGGTCAGCAGCAGGTCCCGGTGCAGCACGGGATAATGCGGCGCAATGCGATCAGCCAACTTCAGCAGGCTCACCACATGCTCCAGCAATCCGCCCAGCCACGCATGGTGCAGTTGGCGCGCCGCCGGCGCCTCGCGATACGCCTGCGCCAACGCGGCGTCGCTCAACAGAGTGGTCAGCAGCAGCTTCAGGTGCGGCTCCGTAAAGCTCTCCACAAAGCCCGTCAGCTCCCGCCACAGCGCGTCCACGTCGTATGTCGTCGAGGGCAGCAGGTCCGTCTTGTCGGTCTCTGCCCCGGTCGCCTTGCGCAACTGGTCTACTTTCATCTGCAGCCGGTCGTCAAAACGCGCAACGCTGCCCCGCGCCTTCACCACATCGCCGCGCTCCACGTCCTTGGCAATCCGCGGGTCTGCCGGATCCCACACCCGCGCCTCGACCTGGCCCGTCCTGTCGCCCAGAATCAGGTTCAGATACGGCTTGTTCGTCTTGGTCGTCCGCTGCTGCTTCAGCAGCACAATGAAAAAGCTGTCAAACGCCCGCCCTTCTTCAAGGCTGGCCAGGTCCGCAATGTATAGATCTTTCATCCTGCCCGTCAGATTAACGCACCGGGCCGTCGCTGCAAAGCAAACCTTCCCTCACGCAATCCGCGCAAAAACAGGCAGGGCCCGGATCGCTCCGGGCCCTGCCTCCGTTCAAAGCGTCCGTCGATTATTGCGGCGTGGGTGCCGGGGCCGGGGCATTATTCGGATGCGCCTGGTCTTTGTCGTCCGCTTTTTTGTCGTCCGCCGTCTTGTTGCGGTCGCTCAGGCGCGTCTTCTCGCCCGTTGTCGTCGCCTGCTTCTTGTTCTTGCTCGCCACCTGATGCCCACCCAGTCCCAGCGGCGCGGACTGCACCTGCCGGTCCGCCACTTCTGCCGCATCCGGCGCATCCGGCGTCATCGTGTCCTTGGCCGACGTCTTGCTCGGCTTGGCAAGTTTGGCGGTCTTGGCCACTTTCTGCTCTTTGGCTCGATCGCTGAAGCGCGTCTTCTTCGTGGGCGCGTTCGAGGCCTCCAGAGGATTCACGGGCTCGGGTTCTGTACTCGCCGCGGACTTCTCCACCGCTCCTGCATCTTCCGTCTGCGCCGAGGCGGCGTTGGGAAGCGTCTCTTGAGGCGCCTGGCCATACCGGATTTTTTCCTTCTTCCCCGGCTTCATGGAAGCCGCTTGCGCCTGCTTCCCGGCTTTCTTCTTCCCGCTCTTCGCTGCGGCCGTCGTCGCCGTCGTCCCGGGTGTCGCTTGCGCCGGCGTTGTCGTCGTCGCTGTAGCGGGCACCAGTTGCGGTTGCGTGTTGCGGAATCCTCGACCCGTCTCGCGGAATCGCGTCCGCTCGACCTTCTTCTTCTTTTTACCCGTCGGCGGCTTATACGCCGAGTAAGAGATCGGGAAGACCCGCTCACTTGCGCTGGCGCCCGTATCCACATATCCGGGCTTGATCTCGATGTAGGCCTCATCGCGCATCTTCGTCAGATAGGCGCGCATCGCCGGCTCCATCAGGCTCATGAAATAAGTCTGCTCAACATCCTGCTGAACATTCTTAAAGGGCTGTACGCCTCCAGGATTGTGCGCCGTCACCTTGAGAATCACAAAACCCTGGCGCGTGCGAATCGGATCTGTGAACTGGCCCGTCTTCAGCGGAAATACCTGGTCCTCCAGCACCTTGGCCAGCGCACCGCGCCGGAACTGCCCCAGATCGCCCCCGGAAGAGGCCGTCGGCCCATCGCTGAAGCTCCGCGCCAGTTGGCTGAAATCTCCGCCCGCGTGGAGCTTGGCCTCAATGTCGTTCGCCTTCGCCTGCGCCGCCGCTACCTTCTGTTCCGTCGGCGGCTCCTGGTCCCCGGTCGAAATCAGAATTTCGCCCAGGTTCACGCTCTCCGGCTGGGTATAGTCCTGCTTGTGAGCCTCGTAGTACCGCTCCACTTCGCCGGGCGTGATCGAGATCTTATTACCCACTTCCTGCCGCATCACATCCTGCGTGATAATCCCGTTCCGGATGTTCGCCTTGAAGTCTTCAAAAGAGACGCCCTGTTCCTTCGCCGCCTTTTCCAGATCTTCCATAGTGGCCAGGTTGTACTGCTTGCGAATCTCGTTCAGCCGGTTGATCAGATCTGTTTCGCCCGTGATCCCCAGCTCCTTGCCCTTTGAAAGCCAAAGCTGCTGGTCAATCAGGTTTCGCAGCAGATCCCGCCGCGCATCCGACGCCTCCTGCATCGACGCTCCGCGCTGGCGTTCTTCCTGGTCCAGCTCCTTTTCGGCGCGGTCGTAGTCGGAGGTCGTAATGATCTGATCGTTGATGCGAGCAATGATCTGCTCCACCGTCGTGCCGCCATAGGGGCTCTGCGCCGCGGTGCTCTGCGATTGCGCTGTTGCGACATTGGAGAGCAGCACCGTGCCAAACACGAACGCCGCGGGAATACGAAGGATTCTGAAAGTCATAGGTCGGCACAGGGAAGGCGGCAAAAAATCCCCTTCTACTGCATAGACGTCATTGTAAATGGCTCGGGAGCGGCAGAGCGAATGGCGGGCGGAATCAGGCCGTTTTCCCGCATTTTCCGCCCGCGGCTAAACGCCTACACCGGCTCCACTTCCACCAGCCTCGCATCCGCATCCAGCCGCAACACCTTGAAACTGCGAATCTGCCCGGCGCCCATCGGTGCTGGCGCGGCCGCCGCCGCCCCCTTGCCCTTCCAGCGTGCCGCCAGCATCGACGTCAGCGACGAAAGATCCGCCTGGTCCCGGCTCCCGCTCTCAGCTGCGGCCGGCTCTGCCAATGCACGGCACGTCGCGCGTATCCCCTCGCCCAGCTCGACCGTAACCCGGCCCGCGGACACCTCCACCACCCGGCCTGAGACCACATCCCCCACCTTGTGCTCGGCAATGTACTCGTCAATGCTGGTCGGGATCAGCTGCTTCATGCTGAGCTTGATCTGCCGCTTTTCCATGTCGATGGCCAGCACCTGCGCCTTCACCACCTCGCCCACCCGCAGCGCATCCGACGGATGATGCAGCCGCCGGTCGGCAGTAATTTCACTGATGTGCACCAGCCCCTCGACGCCCTCGGCCAACTGCACAAACGCCCCAAACGCCATCAGCTTCGTCACCGGCCCCGTAATCTGCGCGCCAATGGGAAACTTCTGCGACACCTCCAGCCAGGGATCGGCCAGCGTCTGCTTCAGCCCCAGCGAGATGCGCCGTTCCTCGGGCATGATGGACAGAATCACCGCGTCCACCGCGTCGCCCTGCTTCAGCAGATCGCCCGGATGGCGCACCTTCTTGCCCCACGCCATCTCCGAGATGTGAATGAGCCCCTCGACCCCCGGCTCAAGCTCCACAAACGCGCCAAAGTCCATCAGCCTTGTCACCGTGCCCTTCACCCGCTGCCCCGGCTGATAGGTATGCGCCGCCGCTTCCCATGGCTCCGGCTGCAGCTGCTTGAGCCCCAATGAAATCTTCTTCGTCGCCGGGTCTATCTTCAGGATGCGGACCCTGATCTCCTGCCCCGCGCTCAGCACGTCTTCCGGCTTGTTCACCCGGCCCCACGCCATGTCGCTCACATGCAACAGTCCGTCCACGCCGCCCAGATCCACAAATGCCCCGTAGCTCATCAGGCTGCGCACCGTGCCGGTCAGCGTGTCGCCTTCCTTCATCGCGGCGCGGCGGCCCTCCTGCAATCCACGGGCCTGCTCTTCCAGCACCACGCGCCGGTCCACCACCACGTCTTCATCCGTTACGTCCAGCTTGGTAATGCGGCAGGTGATCTCAGTCCCCACCAGCTTCTCCAGCTCCGCGGCGTCGCGCGTGCCGCTGCGGCTGGCAGGCATGAACGCGCGCACCCCCACATCGACGGTAACCCCGCCCTTCACCACGCCCGTCACCGTGCCCACCACTGCCGTCTTCTCGGCAAACGCTGCCTCCAGCGCCGACCAGTCCCGCGGCTGCGCCACCTTGTGCCGCGTCAGCTCGTAGTAGCCCTCTTCATTGCGGCCCTTCACGCTCACGAGGACCGCATCGCCCGCCTTTACGCCCTCGGCGTTATTCTCAAAGGCCGCACGCGGCAACACGCCCTCGGTCTTGTAGCCGATATCGAGAAAGACCTGCTCGGCAGAAAGCGAAACCACCGTGCCTTCCAGCTGCTTTGAGCCCCCCGCGGGCTTGTGCGTGTGGCCGCGCTCGAACTCCTTGAGCAGCGCGCCAAAATCCTCCGCGGGCTCTGTGTTCGGTTCGGTCGTTTCTTCGTGGGTAGGCTGCAATTCTGGATCGGTCTCGTTGGTCATGGCGTGCACCACTTCATTCTCCCATGATTCATTGGGGGCGCATCCTGTCCGTCGCCGCACCCGCCTGTCTCAAGGAAACTCCGCCACCTTCGGCGTCACGCGCGGTTCCATCGAGGTCGGCCCGCCCTCATCGTCGATCACGTTCGATATCCCGCCCAGGCTGCCCAGCGCCACCGTAATCATGTGATGAAAGCGAATTCCCGGCCCGCGCGGCGTTTCAATCGCCCGGCTCAGCACCACATGCGGCTTCAGAAAAACGCTGTAAATCCCCAGCCCCCAGGCCTCATGCCCGGTCACGCCATCGGCCACTTTGTAGGATGCCCAGCCATTGATCCCCGGCGCGCTCGTGTAGCTGGCCTGGTCCGGCGGATCGTAAGGAATCTCCGATTGATAAAAATATGTCCGCCCGCCGTTCCCGTTCCACACCACCTGAAACTGCTGATGATGCTCCACAAACAGCCCATAGATCGTCACGTCGTCGCCGTTCACCACCAGCCCGTTGACGCTGGTATTGCTGGTCCAGCCCACCCCGCTCCCATGATCCGCGCGCCATATCCAGGTGTGATCCACAATCGTGTCGCGGCTCTGGATGCGCAGATTCACCTCCGCCCGCCCCACGCCCGCACCGCCCACGCGGAAGAACACGTCGTGCAGGCTGATCGGGTCTTTGGTGTGGCCGGCCTTGCTGCCCTGCGGCCCCACCTCCAGCAGCACGGGAGACGTTACCGGGCCCGCGTCGAACAGCAGCCCCGCAATCTCAATTCCGTTTCCATCCGCCGTCGTCATCGCCGCCGTACCGCGCGTGGGCCGCAGTGTGGCAAAGCCCAGCCCCAGCACCATCGCATCGGCTCGCGTCACGCGAATCGCTTCCGTCAGCTCGTAGATCCCCGGAGTCAGCAGCAGGTTCATGCCGCGCGCCAGCTGTGCATTCATCGTCGCCGCCGTATCCACATCCGGCCGGGCAATGTAAAACCGGCTCAGCGGAATCGATCGTCCCGGCGTCGAACCCCCGCGCCATGTAATGCCCGCGCTGTTCCGCCGCAGCGCAGGCACGCGCACGCTCCAGTTACCCTGCGCGTCCACCTGCAGAAACGGCTTCTCCCGCACTGCCGGCGTCTTGTCCACTTTGGTATACGGCGGCGCGGGCCACTCGCCTTCCGGCGGATGCGGCACGCCCACAAACACCATGTTCCAGTTCGCGCCCGTCCAGCTTCCCCACTCGCTGTTGCGCGCAATCCACTGCTGCTGCGGCCCCGCGCCCACATTGCCGTCCACCAGCGTATCGGCCATCCATCCCCCGCTGGCCCAACCGCCGTTCTGGTGCAGCACAAGGTTGCCGCGCACATGCATCCTTCTGAAGGGCACGGCCTGCGACACCGCCCACTGCATCGTCCCGCCCGTCGGCGTCACGGAAAAACCCTCCGCCGCGCGCCAGAAGGTGCACGTCGCATTGTTGTGCGGCAGGCTCGCATCCGCATGGACATTGCCCACAATGTGAACCGCATCCGGCGTCGCCCCCAGCCCCAGCACCTGCGTGTAAAAGCCCACCGGAACATCCACGTGGTACTCGCCCGGCAAAAACAGCAGCGCATACCGCCCGCTGCCGAACTCGCTGTGCTCCTGCTCCGCGTAGACCCTGTCGATCTGCCGCTGCATCGCCGCCGCCGGCATCGATGGACTGAAGACCAGCACATGCGCGCCCAGCTCCGGTCTCTCTGCAGCCGCCGCCCGCGCAATCCCAGCCTGCATCGCCAAAACCACCGTCAGCAGGCAGCAGGCAAGGATCGTGCCGCCCAGCCCGCGCCGCCGCAAAAGTCGATTCCGCATCGCACTGATCTCCGGCTTGCATGGTAGCGGGCCTGACCCGCATCCATAAACCCGAATCGACAATCCCGCCTCGTGCGCATCCCCGTCACCGCCTCTTCCGGTACGCTTGAACCATGAATGTCTTCGATGAAAAACGCACTGAGCTGGAGCGCCACGAGTTCATGATGGGCGTCGAGCGCGGCCGCCTTGCCGTCGCCCTCGACCTGCTCACCGACTCCCTCATCCTGGTCGGCCAGCATGGCGTCTACTGCGCCTCCAGCCGCAACCCCGCAAAGCCGGCCCTCGACCTCCAGGCCGTCCTCGCCGGCATGGAAGGCGCAAAAACCCTCATCCAGTCCGTCATGGAGGAGTTGCGCCAACAGCGCGAAGCCGCCTCCGCATCCGGAACGACTCCCGGCCCCGCCCAGGCCTGACCACACCTAACCGCCTGCAATGCTCTTTGGCTTTGAAAGAGCACGATAAAGGCTCGCATTGAAAACACATAAGGTATTGATTGATCAATAGGCAGAATGGGCAGGATAGGCGAGATAGGCACATCTCAAGCACAAATTGGCACAAAAATCCGGCACGGAACTGTTCTATGCAGGGTCCGAAACTTCCCAATTGTCGACGAACCGCTCGCACGCCGCATCATCCGGAGAATCCTGCGTTGCACGGGGATTTGATAGACTCCGGTCAAGGGTGACGCAAGCTCGACGACAGTCGACGCAGATGAAATCATCCTTTTGAAGTGAGAGCCTTTGGATGAGTCAAGCGACGAAGATTTCTCCTGGGTCAACGAAAGGCGCAGCTTCCGCCAACATCAATCGGGAAGAGACTCCTTTCGAGGCGCTGGCCGGCATCTGCTCAGTTCTGGTGGTGGGCCTGTTCATTCTGACCTTCTTAGCTCAGAACTACCTCATTCCCTCCGGCTCGATGAAGAACACGTTGCTTGTCGGCGATCACCTTGTCGTCGACCGGATCACGCTCATGCCGCCTGCTTCGTGGATGCCGCTAGTAAGGTATCGCGAGCCGAGGCGCGGCGATGTTGTGGTGTTCTTCAAGCCCGTTTATCAGCCTGGTATTGATGCCACTGACGCCGACGGGACACCGCAGTACACTCGCTTAGTAAAGAGATTGATCGGCGTACCGGGCGATCATATTCATCTCCGCAACGGCATCGTGATTGTGAATGGTGTCGCACAGCCTGTGGGATTTGCGCAACCGACGACGACGGATAACTTCAACGAGTTTCTCGACGATTTCCCCGCAGTACCTCCAGCCGGGGTGCCGGGGGCAACAGAGGCGTGGGCCGTAAACTTCCCGAGTTATATCCAGGGCGGCGACCTCGTGGTTCCACCCGGCATGTATTTCATGATGGGCGACAACCGGCACAACAGCCTGGACTCGCGCTACTGGGGCTTTGTGCCGCGCGCCAACATCATTGGCCGCCCGCTGTTCAATTATTGGTCGTTCGAGGCCGCAGACGGACAACTTGAACAACCGGGATTCGGTCATAAGCTCGCGTGGTTCGGCCACGTTCTGGTGCATTTCTTCCCGGATACGCGCTGGAAACGCACTTTCCACATTGTTCATTGAACCGGAATTGTGGATTCCGATTCGATCCTCGTGCGTTCCCGGTCGAGTGACCGGCAATGCGGAAGTATGGGCTTCTTTCGTCCGTAGGGCGGAGCACAAAACGAACACAAAAAGTTGACCGTTTTCCGTAATGGGCTGATTCATTGAGGATTCCTCGCGGACGGTTTTGAAAGGGCACGGCTTCAGCCGTGCCGCAAGGGCCTGCAAGACCCTCCGGCCTTCAGGCCATGAGGGAAGTTTCCACTCACATCGCACCGGCCATTCCCTGATGGAGCAGCCTTGAAAACCGGGTGGTGTCTGAAATGTGCGTTGAAGGGAGACAGCAAGAGTCGATTTTCCCGTCATTACCTCGGCACGGTCCGGGTTATACTGCTCTGAATGAAACCGCTGTTTACGATTCACGCTGGGGAGTACCTGGTTGGCCTTCACGTCCCGAAATATCTAAAGGCCTTAAAGCCAAATGTATGGATACCGGCTAAAGACACTGGTATCGACTTGTTGGTCACTGACAGTTCCAACCAACACGCCGTTTCGTTGCAGGTGAAATACGGCAAGGATTTTCTGCCTGAGATGAAGAAGCCCGATCTGCGGCGTTCGCTCCGTTGCCGCAGCTGGTTCACACTGAACAGGACGAAGCTCAACAAATCGCAAGCACAGTTCTGGGTTTTTGTGCTGCGTGGTTTCGAGAGCGATGCGCCCGACTTCGTCGTCATTCCAAAGACGGAGTTACAGCAGCGCATGAAGGGAAAACACACTTCTGAAAGAGGAACTCTCCAAATCTACCTTTGCTCTACAAAAGAGAAGAAGAATCGGTGTTGGGAGATGAGAGACATCCGGCGCGAAGCCGAACGCCAGATTGCAGAGGGTACCTATAAAGACCCTGTTCGAGACTTCACGAAATATCTTAACGAGGCTGGCTGGGCCGCTATAGCGGACAGGCTGAAAAGGTAGCTGCACGATCGACGGAAACTTCAGACTCTACCTAAAACAGCGGAGAATCCTCAAAGTACGATATGCTGAAAGAGCGCGCCCGTAGCTCAGCTGGATAGAGCGAACGCCTCCGGAGCGTTAGGTCGGGAGTTCGAATCTCTCCGGGCGCACCATTTCCCCCCCCCACCGCATCCCCAAAAATACAAAAGCCCGGCAGCCATCGCCACCGGGCCCTCGTCTTCTCTGCCTGCGCCCTCAGAATAGCCCGTGCGCCTGCATATCCTTATACTCATCCAGCGCCTTGATCCCCTTCAGCTCGTCCTCCACCTCCGTCGCCGAGTAGTGCCTCAGCGTCGTCGGCGAATCCGCAAACGCATACGCCGTCAGCCCCACCACCGTCGCGCCCAGGTTCAGGTCCCGCGGGTCCACCTTGTCAAACGTGTCGCTCGGCTTGTGGTGCAGTTGCATGTACTTCTCCATCGGCGTCCACAGCACAAACGACGGCACTCCCTGCGCCAGAAAAGGCCCTTCGTCCGTCGAGAACGTGTAGCGTCCCTCATCTGTCGTTCCCCCCGCATCCAGATCGGCCAGCAGCGGCTTCAGCACCGTCACCGCGTCCGCCTCGTCCTTGCGCCCAAAGACGTACCACCCCTTCGGCGCCTCGTCACCCGTGTCCGTCACAAAGTCCCCCACGCACTTCGCCGCATCCGCCGCGTGCGCATGAGCGTAGCGCAGTGACCCGATCAATCCCTCTTCTTCGCCGCCAAAAAGGATGAACCGCATTGTCCGCCGCGGCTTCAGCCCCGCTGCCTCCACCGCCTGCGCCACCGCCATCACGCTCGCCGCGCCCGTCCCGTTGTCCTGCGCGCCCGTTCCCGGATTCCACGAGTCCAGATGCCCGCCCACAATCACATACTCGCCGCCGTCCTCGCGCCCCGGAATCTCCGCCACCACGTTGTGTACCGTCACGTCCTTGCGAATCCGGTTCTTGAAGCTGAACTCAATCTCCACCGGGCCCTTCGCCAGCAGCCGCTTCAGCAGCAGCGTGTCCTCCATGCCCAAGTTCGCCGTCACGATGGTGGCCTCGGTGCCCCTGAAGTCCGTCAGACCCACCATGCTCGGCGCGTTGTTCACCGCGCCCAGGCCCAGCACCAGCGCCCGCGCGCCTTCGCTCGCCAGCAGGTCGATCGCGTCAAACAGCTTGCCAATCGGCTGGCCCGGGTGCTTCCGCATCGAGTCGCCATCAACCAGCACAATGCTGTCCTTGATCTTCGACGCCGCGGCCTTCACGCCCTCCACCGACGCATCATCCAGATAAAATACCTGCCCGCGCACACCCCCCGGCGGCGTCGATGGGCTCCATCCCTCGCTCACCAGGTGCAGCGCCTGCTCGTGCGGCGCAATCATCCGCGCCGTCGCCACGCCATCCGGCTCCCACGTCGCCGGAATCGTCCACGACTCGCCGTGCACATTCTTCAGCCCCATCTGCTTGAACTCATCCTCGGCCCACGCCACGGCCTTGTCGTAGTTCGCCGAACCTGTCAGCCGCGGCCCAATGTCATCCGCCAGGTGCTCGTCGTACTCATACGCCTTGCCGGCCAGCATCATCTGTCCGCCCAGCCGCACCAGCTCCTGGTTCAGTTTCCCGTCCACCGTCAACTGGTTCTGCGCCGTCTGCGCCGCGCACAGCCCGCTGCCCGCTGCCGTCGCTCCACATATCAGTAGGAAAAGGGGAAGTCTCTTCATCATGCGCTCATCCTCCCGGTCGGCCTGCTCCCATGTCAAGGAGATTCACCGGCCACTCGCCCCCGTTCCGTGCAAGCCCGGGCCAGCCCGCGCCACCGCTTCTGCGCATTGCCCCAACCTTCCATCCCATCCACACCCCCGGTCTCGCACCCCGTCTCTCGTCACTCCATACTGACTAGTTCCGCTCCGCGGATGCGCCCGCCAGTCCTCCGCGCTACCATTCCTGCGTGAGCACTTTTTCCATTCTTTCCAACGCCACGCCCCTCGCCCATGAGAGCTTCGCCGCCCACCGCGAGCTCGAGGCGCGTCTCAAAGCCACGCTCCGGGGCGACGTCCTCTTCGACCTCGGCTCCCGCGCCCTCTACGCCACGGACGCCTCCAACTACCGCCAGCTTCCCATCGGCGTCCTCTACCCGCGCGACGCCGCCGACGTTGAAGCCGCCCTCGCCGCCTGCCGCGCCACAGGAGCCGCCGTCCTGCCGCGAGGCGCCGGAACCTCGCTCGCCGGCCAGGGCGCCAACGTCGCCGTCGTCTTTGACTACTCGCGCTACATGAACCGGCTCGACTCCATCGATCCCGAGACCAAGTTGGCCCGCGTCCAGCCCGGCATCGTGCTTGACCGCCTCCGCGACGCCGCCGAACTCCATCACCTCACCTACGGCCCCGATCCCGCCACCCACTCCCGCTGCACCCTCGGCGGCATGATCGGCAATAACAGTTGCGGCGTCCACGGCCTCCTCGCCGGCAAGGTCGTCGACAACGTCGAGTCGCTCGACATCGTCCTCTACGACGGCACCCGCATGACCGTCGGACGCACCAGCGACGACCAGCTCGAAAGCCTCATCCGCGCCGGCGGCCGCATCGGGCACATCTACGCCGGCCTCGCGCGCATTCGCGATACATACTCCTCCGAGATCAACCAAAAATTCCCGCGCATCCCGCGCCGCGTCTCCGGCTACAACCTCGACGACCTGCTCCCGGAGAACGGCTTCCACGTCGCCCGCGCGCTGGTCGGCAGTGAGGGCACCTGCGCCACCGTCGTCTCCGCCACGCTCAACCTTGCCGCCAGTCCGCCCTTCCGCGTCCTCACCGTCCTCGGATTTCCCGATGGATTTCTTGCCGCTGACGCCGTCCCGCTCGCCCTCGAACACGGCCCCATCGGCCTTGAAGGCTTCGATCATCTGCTCGTCGAGTTCATGCGCCGCAAGGGCCTCTCCCTTCGCGATCTTGACCGGCTCCCGCCCGGCGTCGGCTATCTCCTTGTCGAGATGGGCGCATGGTCCGCGGAAGAAGCCCGCGCCCAGGCCGAAAGCCTCGCCCGCGCATCGCAGTCATGGCCCACCCCGCCCGCCGCGCACATCTGCACCCCTGCCGAGGCAGCCAGCGTCTGGCATGTCCGCGAGTCCGCTCTCGGCGCAGTCGTCTTCGTCCCCGGAGAGCCCGACCGCTGGGAGGGTTGGGAAGACGCCGCCGTCCCGCCCGTGCGCCTTGGTGAATACCTGCGCCGCATCACCGCTCTCATGGCGGAGTACGGCTACCGCAGTCCGCTCTACGGCCACTACGGTCAGGGCTGCGTCCACATGCGCATCAACTTCGACTTCAAGACCGAGCAGGGCCTGCGCAACTTCCGCGAGTTCCTCGACCGCGCCACCGATGTCGTCCTCTCCCTCGGCGGATCGCTCAGCGGCGAGCACGGTGACGGCCAGGCGCGCGCCGCCCTGCTGCCCAAAATGTTCGGCCCCGCATTGATGAACGCCTTCCGCGAGTTCAAGGCCCTCTGGGATCCTGACAACCGCATGAATCCCGGCAAGCTCATCGATGCCGTGCGCGTCTACGACCCCGTTGAGAATCTCCGCCACGGCCCCTCGCACCCCCCATCCACGGGCGCCCCAGGTCTCGCTTCTGAGACCTCGGAAACGCACTTCGTGTTCTCCAAAGACAACGGCTCGTTCACCCGCGCCACGGAGCGCTGCGTGGGCATTGGCGCATGTCGCAACACCACCGGCGGCGTCATGTGTCCCAGCTACCGCGCCACCGGTCTGGAGCAGCACTCCACCCGCGGCCGCGCCCGTCTCCTCTGGGAGATGCTCTCCGGGTCCCTGCGCGAAGAAGGCTTCCAGAGCAAGACCGTGCATGAGGCGCTCGATCTCTGTCTCAGTTGCAAGGCCTGCAAATCCGAGTGCCCGGTCCAGGTCGACATGGCCGCCTACAAATCCGAATTCCTCGCCCAGCGCTACAAGGGCCACCTGCACCCGCTCCATCACTACCTCTTCGGATTCGCCGACAGGCTCGCGCGCTGGGGTTCCCTCGCGCCCGCGCTCACCAACGCGCTTCTCACCGGCCCCATCACCAGCCCGCTCATCAAGCGCATCGCCGGAGTCGCCCAGCAGCGCCAGTTGCCCCACCTCGCGGACAAGAACTACGTCAAATCGAGAAAGCCGGGTGCCCCAGGTCTCGATTCTGAGACCTGGGAATCGACAGGCCCTGGGCCGTCACCGTTCCCCGCGACCACGGTGGTCCTTTGGCCCGACACCTGGAACAACTACTACCATCCGCAAACCCTCGCC
>JAKBHH010000013.1 GCA_021836865.1 Acidobacteriota bacterium | reverse complement strand
CCGCCGCGGGCGCGGGCGCACAAAAGATTGCGGTCTACCAGACCACGCCGGATCTTCTGGAGGCGCTCTCGCAGCGCGAGTCGCTCTACTTTGACAAGGCAACGTTTCCCGGAGTTCCAATGGTTACCGTGGACGACGCGCAGCGCTTCCAGGAGATCGACGGATTTGGCGCTTCTCTGACGGATGCGGCGGCCTGGCTGTTTGCGAAGAAGCTATCGCCGGACCAGACAACCGCAGCTTTCAAGACGCTCTTCGACCGCAAGGGCGGCATTGCGCTTAACTTTCTGCGTCAGCCGGTGGGATCGTCCGATCTGGCGGTGACGTTTTACTCCTTCGATGACCTCTGCCAGCAGTCCTCCAAGGCCTGCACCACGCCCGCGGGCCAGGCCGATGCCAACCTCGATCACTTCTCGCTGGCGCACGATCAGGAGTACATCCTGCCGCTGCTCAAGCAGGCGCTGGGCATCAATCCTGGCATCCACGTGATGCTGACGCCGTGGAGTCCGCCGGGCTGGATGAAGACGACGGGCTCGATGCTGGGCTCGAATCCGGCAACGCAGGAGGCATCGGGCCTGCGTCCGGAGTTCTATGCGGCTTTCGCGAGTTATCTGGTGAAGACGATCCAGGGGTATCAGGCCGCGGGCGTGCCGGTGTGGGCCTTGAGCGTGCAGAATGAGCCTCTGTATGCGCCGCCCACTTACAGCGGCATGAAGATGGAGGCGGCGGAGCAGGCGAAGTTTCTGGGTGAGGCGCTGGGGCCGGCGCTGGCCGCGGCGAGCCTGAGCCCGAAGGTGATGGTCTACGACCACAACTGGGACCGGCCCGATTATCCCGAGACGGTGCTGAAGGATCCCAGGGCCGGCGCGCTGGCTGCAGGAACGGCATGGCACCACTATGCGGGCACGCCGGATGCAATGACAAAGAATCACGAGGAGTTTCCACAGAAGAGCCAGTGGGTGACGGAGTCCAGCGGCGGTGCGTGGCAGAAGGGCAATGTGCTGGCCGAGGAGGCCGGTGAGTTGATCGCCGTGATGCGAAACTGGGCGCGCAGCTACGTGCTGTGGGCGTTGGCGACGGACCAGAATCACGGGCCGTTTGTGGGCGGATGCGATACCTGTCGCGGCTTGCTGACGGTGGATCTGACTGACGCCCAGCATCCGCGCCTGAAGCCGGAGCTGGATTACTACGTGCTGGGCCAGGCCAGCAAATTCCTGCTGCCGGGCGCGGTCCGCGTGGCCTCGGATGAGCCTGCTGGCGGCTCGATCAAGGATGTTGCGTTTCGCAATCCGAACGGCGTGGTGGTCCTCTATCTGCTGAATGCGGGTACCACGAGCCAGACCGTGGGCCTCGTCTTCCACAAAAAAACGGTGGCCACTACGATCCCGGCGGGATCGGTGGCCACGTTTGTATGGAAGCCCTGAAAGGTGGCTCTTACTTTGGCAGGATGCCGCCGGTGAAGCTTGTCGGCGGGGCAGGCGCAGGAGCGTCGTGCCCATGCGCTTCTTCCTTGGGCGGGATGTAGGGGTCGGGGCTCAGCTTTCCGCGATGGCAGGTGCCGCAGGTGACAGGCATGCCGGAGCTGTCGACTTTGCCCACGTACTGCGTATTGATCTCCTCCACCATTTTGTACATGGTGCGCGCGGTGGCCTTTTCTTTCTTCGAGTCGTCTGCAAAGTTGAGCCTGGGCCGGCCGTTGGGACCAATGTTCTTGGGGTCGGCGGCGTGACAGGTGCTGCACTCCGTGCCGAGGTCGCCCTCCCACTTGTGCATGATGTCGTGAACCTGCTCGCCGGTCAGGTCCTTCGGCAGAACCTGCAGGTTGGTGGGCGGCGGAGGCGCCGGCCAATGATTCTGCCCCTGGGCTGGCGGGTTCTGGGCCGCAGGCTGTTGCGGGGCCTGGGCATGGCTGGTGACGGCGATGGCGGTCAAAGAGAGTGCAACCGCTGCGGCAAGAGCAGGGAACTTGGACATCAAGCGGAATGTTCCTCGCGGAATGGGATGACCTCTTAGTCAGTATGACGGCACAGGGACTCAGAAAGATGACAGCGCGGCCGAAAATTTCCTCGGCCCGGACACGCAGCCATGACCCTCGACAAGGAAGCGCAGGGGCCAGTGGACGGCTGCCTTTATGCCGATGCGTGAGGTGATGCGGACATTTCCGGTCACGAAGCCGTCGTCGCGAATCTGGAGCGGTGATTCCGGACTGGTCAGGTCGAGGGCGTTGTGGGTCGCGCGCGTCAGGCCCAGCGCCTGGCAGAGCCTTCCGGGGCCGCTGGTCAGGTTGCGCAGTGCGGCTTGGCCGGCAAGGCCGCGATTCACGGCCATCCGGTCAAGGCCCGCCAGCGGTTCCAGCGCCCGCAGCAGGACACACCCGGCCAGTCCGTCGGCCTCGCAACTGACGTTCATGCAGAACGAACGGCCATAGATTGAATAGACATACGCGTGGCCGGCGGGGCCGAACAGCACGCGGTTGCGCGGCGTGGGACCGCGAAAGGAGTGGGCAGCAGGGTCGGGCGGATCGTGGTGCGGGCCAAGGTAGGCCTCGGCCTCGACGATTCTGCCTGCCAGCAGCCCCGCAGCGGTGCGATGCATCAGCAGCTTGCCCAGCACCAGTGGGGCCACGCGGTCAGGTGCGGCCTCAAAAAAGGCGCGGGGCAGCAGGCGGCCGGGCAGGCGGGTGCCGGAGCGACTTATTTGTGTGCTTTGTTCCATTCCTTCAGCCGGGCAAGCACCTCTTCGGCATGTCCCTCGGGCGTGACCTTGGGAAAGACGTGAATCAGGGTCTGGTCGGGGCCAATCAGGAAAGTGGTGCGCTCAATGCCCCATACCTTCTTGCCATACATGTTCTTTTCCTTGAGCACGCCAAACTGATTGCAGACTTTCTCGTCTACATCAGCAAGGAGCGTGTAGGGAAGGTCGAACTTGGCGCGGAATTTGGCCTGAGCTTTCGGGGTGTCGCGGGAGATGCCCAGTACAACTGCCCCGGCGGCCTGGAGCTTTTTGAAGGCGTCGCGAAATCCGCAGGCCTCGATGGTGCAGCCGGGAGTGTCGGCTCTGGGATAAAAGAAGAGAATGACGGGCTTGCCGGCGAAGGTGGAGAGGCTTACCGTTTTGTCCTCGTCGGTCTGAAGCGTGAAGTCGGCAACTTTCGCATGCAGTTCCATGGGGAATTCCTCGTATGGTAGATAGAGGGCCTTTGGTGGCCGCTAGCTTGCATTATTCCCGAGGTGGGCATCCGGTGTCTTGGCGTGGGGCAGGTCTTTTGTTGGCAGGGCGAACAGCGGTGGCGGCCGTGGGGCTGCTGGCCGCGCTGCCGGCGTTTGCGCAGTATCCGGGCCAGGTCGAAAAAAAGTCCAAGGACGAGCCGGCGTTGCGGGCAGTTGCCGTGCTGGAGTGGACCGGGCCGGTGGGCAAGCCCAAGACGAGCCGCCTGGTGCCCATCACGGTCTTTGATGGCGACCAGTTGCAGGATGGCGGGATCTATCTCGCGCGCCCTGCGCCGGTGGCCGTGTATGGCGGCGTGGAATACATTCTTGAGAAAGACGGACGGCATGTAGGCGTCTTTGACTTGCACAGCGCGGGCCAGGAGCAGGGTTCGTGGGTTGGGTTTGGAAGCTGGAAGCCGATGCCGAAGCCCAAACCTCAGTTCTCGCCGGAGCAGGCGCAGATGCAGATTGACGATGAGTACAGCGACCGGCCGGTGCTGCACCGCAAGTATCATCCGGGCGATGCGCCGGGCAAGGGCTCGGGCTCCGGATCGGCGCAAACCAGCTCCGCACCGCCGCCGGACCCGGATCGGCCTACGCTGCACAAGTCGACTACGTCCGGCAGCGATGCCGGCAGCGGGAGCGGCAGCCCGGCAGCGGACCCTGACCGGCCTACGCTGCACCAGCCGAGCAGCGCCGCCAAGTCGCCGGATGTAGCCTCCGCAGGCGGCCCGGCTCCCGATCCTGACCGGCCCACGTTGAGCAAACCAAAGGCGCAGAAGCCTGCCACGGATACAGCCTCGGTGGAGTTGCTGGCCGGCGCCACGGACCCCGACAGGCCGCGGCTGCTGCGCGGCAAGTACACCGGGGACGGCCCGCCGGTGGCGCCGAGCCTGATGGGGCTGCCCGCGGATATGGAGCAGATGGTTGCCGTCTCCGATCCTCGCAACCGCCCCGAGCATCCGTGGGACTATAAGTGGGCCAATCCGGCGGACAGGATCAAGATGAAGGCCGATTTAGAGGATATAGCGCGCAGCGCGCTGGGCCTGAACCCGCCCGCGCCTGCCGCGCCTGCCGCCAAGAGCAGCTCCACGCGCAAGAAGGCGGCAGCCGCCGCACCCCAGCCGATGCAGTTGCCCGCTCCTCTCAGGGACGAGCAGTTTCGTGTCTTCGAGCTGGCATACGGCTCGGGGGCCACCCTGGTGCTGACCGCGCACACGGACGGGCCGCTCGAGAGCCAGAAGTTTGTGACCCTGATTGCCCAGCCCGACCTTTACGGCAATGTGAAGGTGCTCTTCAAAAGCGTGACCGACGGCGGGCACCTGGACGATACGCCGCGCATGAAGCTGGTCGACGCCGTGGATGCAATGGCCGATAACCGCGGCGAGCTGCTCTTTGAGCTGCGCGGCCTTACCCATCGGCAGTTTGCCCTCTATCGCGTGCTGCGCGGCACCGCCGAAAAGATGTTTGTAACGGGTGGCGGGGAGTTTGGCAGCGCTGCGGCGAACTGAAACCCGGCGCACGGCCGGGGATTCCGGCAGGTCGAACACTGGGGCAACAATTCATCGCGCGCATTGGTGCTCCTGTACAATATAAAGAGCAGGAGTGGGGAGGTCAGCCGCTCTTGAAGGAATTATCAAAGAATGGCTTCAACCCTTACCGCACCATCCCCGGCGATCTCTGCCACCGTTGACAGCGTTCCCCTTGCAACAACCCATGAGACTTCTTCTTCGGCGGCTCATGCCGTGCCGGCGCGGGAGTTGATCCGGATGGGCCGTGCCGCTACGGTCGGCGAAGGCATCAACTGGCTCACGCTGGCCGTGGTCATTGTCTTTCATCTGGGCGCCCTTGCTGCGTTGTTCCTGTTTAGCTGGCAAAGGCTGACGGCCATGGCTGTGCTCTATGTCCTAGCCATCAATGTGGGCATCGGGATGTGCTATCACCGGCTGCTGACGCATCGCGGCTACCAGACGCCCAAGTGGGTGGAGTATCTGATGACGCTGTGCGCCACGCTGTCTCTTGAAGGCGGGCCGATCTTCTGGGTTTCGACCCATCGCGTGCATCACCAGTTGAGCGATCATGAAGGCGATCCGCACACGCCGCGCGAGGGCGGCTGGTGGGCTCATGCGGGCTGGGTGTTGTTTGGTGAGGCGCTGCACGCGCAGACCGAGCTACTGGCAAACCGCTACGCGCCGGACCTGGGCCGCGACCGCTTCCACGTCTGGCTCAGCAAATATCACTGGATTCCAATAACGGCCACGGGGGTGGCGCTGCTGGGCGGCGGGTGGTACTTTGGCGGCCCGTTGAACGGCATCGCCATGGTGTTGTGGGGTGTCTTTCTCCGCGTGACGCTGGGACTTCACGCCACCTGGCTGGTCAACTCTGCCACGCATTTGTGGGGCAGCCGCCGGTTTGAGACACGAGACGACTCGCGCAATAGCTGGTGGGTGGCGCTGCTGACGGGCGGCGAAGGCTGGCACAACAATCACCATGCGCACCCCGTATCAGCCCGCCACGGCCTCGCCTGGTATGAGATCGACCCCAATTTCTGGGGCATCTGGCTTCTGTCGAAGGTGGGACTCGCACGCAAGATTCAGGTCGCGAAGTTTGATCCGGCAAACCCCACGCCCGCCGGACATTGAGCCGAAGAAGCAAAGGCCTCACAAAGCGCGAATGCCTTCCCGATGCGGAAGGCATTCGCTTTTTGAGGGGGGCAAAGGTCTACCTGCGGAACTTGGCGCGCAGCCACAGAATGCCAAAGTACGGCAGCGCAATTGCCAACACGGCAACACCGGCCGGGAAGCCCACATAGCGGTAGGTGTCGGCATAATTCACTGTGTGGCCGCCGATCAGATTCCATGCAAGCAGGGCAAAGATGGCGAGGCATGTGGAAGCAAAGAAGGTGAAAAATCCACTGGCAAAGGCCAGCAGCAGGCTCTGGAACAGGCTAAAGCCTGCCAGGGGAAAACCAAATACGGTATGCGGGCGCCGAGTTTGTGCGGATGGCATCGTCTTTGCGGCCTCTCTCGTCTAGAATACAGTTTGAATGGGAAGCAGCGCACAAGTCGAGCTTTGGTCCGCGGAGCGGGTTGCCAGTCAGGCCACGGTGGGCCGTGCTCCCAACGGAATTCGCTATGCCACGTGGGGCGAGACGCGTCTGGCGGAATCGGATCTTGACCGGCTCGTGGGCACGGTTCCGGCTTCGCTCTCGAGCGCACTGAGCCTGCGGGCCTATTACTTTGTGCCGCTGGCGGTTGCGGACACCGGCCAGACGATGATTGCGCCTGCCTACTCGGTTGAGCTGGGGGATCGCGCCGTTTGCCACCGCAACGCGCAGTTTGGCGATACGGATCTTGTCTTTCTCTCCACGCGTCTGATGGAAGACCGCTTCGGACTGGCTTTTGAGTTCTTCATCAACGTGGCCCACAACTTTGTGGAGGCTGCAGGCGTGCCCGAGAGCTTTGCGTCGCTGGTATGGTCACAGGCTGAGGCGCAGGTGCGTGGAGAAACCAGCCAGGACGCGTGGGAGACACGGCGTCGCGCGACCGAGCCGCGTACCGGGCAAAAGGGCATCGACGAGCGCGCGCGCAACGGCTTCTTCGAGGCGTCGTTCTCGGATGCGCTCGCCGTTTATATGCTGTCGCTGGCAGTGGACTTTGACTATCACGACCTGCGCGAACGTGATTACCCGCTGCTGGCCGCCCCCGCGCTTGCCGAACGCCTGCGCCACGTGGCCGCTCTTTTTCCCGCCAATCCCGGCTATGAGTTCCAGATCCTTTACCGCCGCAAGGGATAGACTTCGCTCCGGACTCTCATCCGTTTAGCCTGCATACAGATTGTGCCGCAGAAATTCATTGCGGAACTTGTGCGTTGGGTCGCGGCGTTCAAGCATCGCTTCAAAGTCCGCGAGACGGGCGTATTGCGCCTGCACGCGCGAGGGCGGGATGGTGAAGAGCTTGGCCCAGTGCGGGCGCGGGCTGAAGGGCGCGAGCTGCGCTTCGATCAGAGGAAGAATCTCGCGCACTTCGGGCCACTCCGGCTTCCAGGTGAAATGAATGGCGAGCGAAGGGCGCTCGTGAGCCATGCTCATCCATAACTCATCGGCGGCGATGGTGCGCAGCTCGGTCACAAACAGGTGCGGCGTGATGCGGTCGCGCAGCTTCTCGACGGCAAGAATGGCTTCATAGCCGCGCTCGCGCGGGACGAAGTACTCGGTCTGCAGCTCGCGCCCGCTGGACGGCGTGAAGTTCATGCGGAAGTGGGGCAGTCGCTCGTACCACGGGCCGGGAATGCCCTGTTGCTCGGTGCAGCTTTCGGCCGGATGGCCCTCGATGGGGTGCAGCTTTTCCGCGGCGCGCGCGGCGCCGAAGAACTCGGTCGGCCACTCATTCTTGTCACCGGGCGCGAGGCGGCGCTTGATCCAGACCTGCGTGGCGCGGTGCTTCTGCCAGTCTGTGAAGAGGCTCACGCTGTAACCGCTGCCGAAGATCTCGTCCAGGTGATGCTGCAGGTGGTCGAAGGAGAGATTCCGATAGACAGTCTGCGCCACTTGATATGTGGGTAGCAGGTGGAGAGTTACGTGCGTTACGACGCCCAGTGCGCCCAGTCCTACCACCGCGCCGAGGAACTGGTCGCCGTCTTTCTCGCGCGAGAGATGGAGGACCTGCCCATCGGCTGTGACGACTTCAAGCGCTGCGACGGCTGTGGCCAGGTTGCCGTTGTGAATGCCTGAGCCGTGGGTGGCCGTGGCGATGGCGCCGGCCACGGAGATGTGCGGCAGCGAAGCGAGATTGTGCAGCGCGTAGCCCCGCGCATCGATGACCGGGGCAAGCGCGCCGTAGGTGACGCCTGCGCCAACGGTGACTGTGCGCGCCTTGTCGTCGATGGTGATATCGTCAAGGCGCTTGAGCGAGATCTGGTTGTGGGTGCTGTCCGCGATGGTGTTAAAAGAGTGGCGCGTGCCCAGTGCGCGCAGTTCTGCGCAGTTCTTGACCACGGCACGCACCTCGTCCACCGTTGCCGGGGTGTGCAGATGGTCCGTGCTGTAGGTTAGGTTGCCCGCCCAGTTCTCGCGCGGCGCGGAGGGCTGACCTGCAGAGAACTGTGCAACCATGCTTCCCGCCATAAGGGCTCCGGTGCCTTTAAGGAACTCGCGCTTATCCATTGTTCAGTGTGACCTCGTGTCTGACGTCTGCATGGGCTTGATGACGCAGGCGAAGATGCGGCTTTCGCGTCTTGCCCGGCCAGTGCTTGACAAGGATAGGCGGCGCGCGCGGAACGAGGCAAGCGAGATTCTGCGAATCGATGCGCGGAGGGGGCGGGTTGACTGGAGAGGTACCAGGCGGACCTTAATGCTTTGGAGGGCGGCTGTCGTTTTGTACGCTGTAGAAGATGGGCAGCATGTTCGCCGAATTGAACAGAGGAGATTCCTATGGCAGAGACGGTCAAGAAAGCGAGCAGTTCCAAAGCGCCGCGCGCAACCGCAACCACAAAGGCCGCGAAGGCGAAGAAAACAACGCAGACAAAATCGGCTGCAGGGACGGCTTCCCACGAGCAGATTGCAGAGCTCGCGCATCGCTATTGGGCGGAGCGCGGCCACCGGCATGGAAGCCCTGAAGAGGACTGGTACCGGGCCGAGCAGGAAATCGTCAGCAAGGCATCCTGATTTTCTTCCTATGGCTTTCTAGAAGACTGCCCGTTGCTCCCGTACGCGATTCGCCCTTCGCTGATGGTCCAGCGGACCTTGCCTTGCAGGGTCCAGCCATCAAACGGCGTGTTGCGTGATTTGGATCGGGTGTCGGCAGCGCGGTAGGTCCACTCTGCCTTGGGGTCGAAGACGACCACGTCAGCGAAGCTGCCGACGGCCAGGGTGCCTCGGCCCTTGAGGCCGAGCAATGCAGCGGGCTGCGCACTCAGCAGGCTCAACACGCGGCCCAGCGGCAACTTCCACTCCTTGTGCAGCCAGCGCAGACACAGGCCCAGTGCTGTTTCAAGGCCGGTGATGCCGTTGGGCGCGTTCTCAAACTCCACTTCCTTTTCGTGCGTGGCGTGGGGCGCGTGGTCGGTGGCAATGGCGTCCACTACGCCATCGAGGATGGCCTCGATCATGGCGTCGCGGTCGGCTGCAGAGCGCAGCGGCGGATTCATCTTGGCGTGGGTCGAGTAGAGGCCCACATGCTCCTCGGTGAGCAGAAAGTGGTGCGGGGCCACCTCGCAGGTGACGCGCAGGCCGTTGCGGCGGGCCTGGCGTACGGCAGCCACTGCTGCGGCGGTGGAGGTATGCGCCACATGCAGGTGCACGCGTGCGTCGCGGAGTTCGCTGACCAGGCGGATATCGCGTTCCACCAGGCCGGACTCAGCTTCAGGCGGCATGCCGCGCAGGCCGAGCTTGAAGGCCATGGGGCCTGCGTTCATCGAACAGCCCTTGGTGAGGCGCGTGTCCTCGGCGTGCTGGATGACGCTGAGTCCCACGCGCGCGGCGGCGGCCAGGGTCTCACGCATCACGCCGTCTTTGAGGATGGGATGGCCGTCATCGGTCACGGCGACTGCGCCGGCGGACTTGAGAGCGGCAAAGTCGTTGATGACTTCGCCCTTTGATCCGCGTGTGGCCGCGCCAATGGGAAAGACGCGAATGGCCGCGTTGCGTTCCGGGGCAAGCATCCAGCGCGTCGTTTCAGGCGAGTCGTTGACGGGGATGGTGTTGGGCATGGCCGCGACGGCGGTGAATCCGCCGGCCGCGGCCGCCGCCGTGCCGGTGGCGATGGTCTCCTTGTATCCCTGTCCGGGCTCGCGCAGGTGGACGTGAATATCGACGAGCCCGGGCGCCACGGTGAGGCCGGTCGCGTCCAGCACCTCAGCGCCATTGGCGGACTTGAGCTTGCCCGGCCCGGCGATCTCGACAACCTTGCCGTCTCTGAGCAGGATGTCTTTGGGAGCGTCGATACCGGCGGCAGGGTCGATCAGGTGGCCGTTCCGAATGGCAAGCGCCGTCATGCGCGGCCTCCGTTCATGGGCAATGCCCGCTCCACCACCGCCATGCGAATGGCCACGCCGTTGCGCACCTGATCGAGAATCGCCGACTGCACGCCGTCTGCGACGCCGGCTGTCAGCTCCATGCCGCGAATGATCGGGCCCGGATGCATGACCACCGCGGAGGGTGCAAGCGCAGCCAGTCGCTGGCCGGTGAGCTGGTAGCCGGCCTTGTACTCTTCAAGGTCCAACTGGAGACCGGCGAGCCGTTCGGCCTGGATGCGCAGCATCATCACAACCTGCGACCGTCCCAGGGCAGATTCGAAGTCGCGCTCGATGGCGATGCCCGGTCCCACGCCGGCTGCCAGCTCCGGCAGCAGGGGCGGAGGGCCGCAGAGCACAACCTGAGCGCCCAGCCGGGGCAGCAGCAGCATGTTGGAGCGCGCGACGCGACTATGCAGAATATCTCCCACAATGGTGATGGTGACGCCAGAGAGCGTATCTTCGGCCACGGTGTCGATGCTGTGGCGAAGGCGCTGCAGAATGGTACGCAGGTCAAGCAGCGCCTGGGTGGGGTGCTCGTGCATGCCGTCGCCGGCGTTGAGCACGGGCAGGCGGGTGGCCTCTTCCAGCAGCCACGGCGCTCCGGAAGAGTTGTGGCGCAGGATGATGGCTTCTGCGCCGAGCGCGCGCAGAGTCAGGCCCGTGTCTTTCAGCGTCTCGCCTTTTTCAATGCTTGAAGAAAGGCTCGAAACGAGCGTGGTATCGGCGCCCAGGCTTTTGGACGCGAGCTCAAAGCTGGTGCGGGTGCGTGTCGAAGACTCGTAAAAGAGCAGCGCAATGCGACGCTTGAGCAGGATGCGGTCACGCGCCAGCGGGTCCATCTCTTCGAGCGCAGTGGCCCTCGACAAAAGATGGCTGATGGCTTCGAGCGTCAAATCCTGCACCGACAGCAGCGAACCGGCATTGTACGGAAAATGCGACGGAGCGACAGGCGGAGGATGAATCGGTCGGCGGACGGGTGCTGCGGTTGCATTCATACGGTCTTCATTCGCGATTACGGTGGCCATGGCGCGACGGGGAGACGCGCTGTTTGGGTGCTCGAAGCTAATCCACGCGCTCGACCAGCAGCACCTGCTCGTCGTCGTCGACCTCGTGGAACTTCACTTCAATGATTTCGCGGCTGCTGGTGGGTATGTGACGGCCAATATAGGTAGCCTCGATGGGCAGCTCACGGTGACCGCGGTCAATGAGCACGGCCAGTTGCACGCGGCGCGGGCGGCCATGGTCAAACAGCGCATCCAGCGCGGCGCGGACGGTGCGACCCGTATAGAGCACATCGTCGCAGAGCACCACATCGCGGCCCTCGACGTCGAACCCGATGGCGCCCTTGGTGACGACCGGACGCACGTCGGCGGTGGAGAGGTCGTCACGATAGAACTGTATGTCGAGGACGCCCGTATCGACGGGATGCTTTTCAATGCCGGAGATCAGCTTGCCCAGCCGCTCAGCCAAGGGCACGCCGCGGCGCTTGATGCCGACCAGCGCCAGATCCTCACTGCCGTTGCTCTTCTCGATGATTTCATGGGCCAGCCGCACCAACGTTCGCTCAATTTCCGAGGCGGACATCAGCCGTCCTTTGGTGCGCAGGGTGGGTTTGCTTGGGGCTTCGCTCATGTAGGCTCTCTCGCCGGATGATACGAGGCTTGGCTCGTTGGAGCAAGTTTGGAAAAGCAGGCACCGAACGTCAAACCAGATTGGCGTAAGCCAGGTCAGATCTCCGGACGCCGTCTGCGGGCCATGATGCGCGCCCCTAACGCTCCCCCGCTCACCGCAAAAAACAGCAGGAACATGGAGTTGAAGGCAATGCTGAAGGCCTCGATCCCCGCCTGGCCCCAGGGCGAAAGCATCCACGACATGACCTGATTGCGGACGGCTTTAGCCTCACTGGCCTCGGTGGGCCCCATGCCGGCCGTCCATTCCTGCGCCATCTCCTGGCTGGCGGTGACGCGGGTTTTCCAGTCGGTGTCCATCTGGCTGGCCCGGTGAAGAACAAACCGCTGCACAAAAAGCGCGGAACCCCCGACGCTGAAGGCAAGCCACGCGGCGAACAGACCTGTCACCAGGCCAATGCGCGCGCCGGCGCCGATGGTAAGCCATGCAGACTGTTGGCGGCGCATGTAAAGCACCACGGCCCAGGCTGCCGCGGCGCCCATCCAGACCAGCCCGAAGACACCCACGGGAGATACCGCGCTGCACAGCAGTCCGGCGGGCACGGCAAGGGTCAGCGCCGCGCGAACCGCCGGTTTCCAATCCACCATGCTCGCGTCCCGAGCTGGTGTGCTTCGCCGCTCGGCGGCGACCTGGGGGTCTGGTCCCTCGCCCGTGTAGACGAGCTGCGGCAGACCGCAGGTGGGGCAGAAGCAGTTCTCGGCGAGAACAGGTTGATGGCACCGCGTACAGGTAATTTCCATGATTCCCAAGGCTCAGCTTTGATTCTAAGCCCGGCGGCAGCAGCGGGCCACAGGGGGTGTGCCGTTCAGGTTCACGCGCCCGGTGGATGGCGGCGTCGGGAACGCGGCAATCTGAGCGCGCGGAAGACTGGGACAAAGGTTCTCGTCCGGCATTCGGCGCAGCGGATCGGATATTGCAGGATAAGCAGGCGGGGCAGATCAGAGAGCCTCAGGTGTGAGGTCCTGAAATTTGCGAGTCCGCATACCTGGCAGGAAAGCGTCACTCCGACCTCCATCGCAAGATTGTGCCCTGTGCGCAACGAGAGCTCCAGGGAACAGGGCAAGCAATCGGCTCCGGCTGCGCCCCGCCGGAGCCGCTCTTCATTGGTTGATTCGAAGCCTGCAACCAAGTGCGCCACGGATGCAGGCTTCGCGCATTTTGCTGTCTAGGTGGATTGAATGGCAAGGTGCGCAGACGCCCGTTCGGGGATGCCATCCTGTCTACTGCGCGGCGAGTGTTTCAAGGCGGGACGCAACGATGGCCTCGGCTGCTTGTGCTGCTTCCCCAAGCGTCATGTGGGTCGAGTCCAGAAACACCGCGTCCGGCGCAGGCTTGAGCGGTGAGTCGGCCCGGTTTCGGTCGCGCTCATCGCGCGCCCGCAGATCGCGAATGACCTCATCAGGCTGAACGGAGGGTGAAGGGCCCATCTGATCAAAGCGACGCATGCCGCGCACCTCCGGCGCTGCGTCCAAAAAGATCTTTACCTCGGCCTGCGGAAAGACGACGGTGCCGATGTCGCGGCCTTCCATCACCACCCCGCCTGCGGCGCCCATCTGCTGTTGCAGACGCACCATCCAGGCACGAATAGAAGGGAAGACACTGACGCGGGAAGCAGCGTCTGTGACAGCCGGATTCCGGATCAATCCCGTCACATCCTCGCCGTCTATCAGGACACGGTTTTCCGCATCGCCCGCTTCCAGCCGGATGACTGTCTGTTCGGTCAGCTCGTCCAGCGCGGCGACCTCGTCAAGAGCAAGATGCATGCGCAGAGCCTTGAGCGCGAAGGCGCGGTACATGGCTCCCGTCTCCAGGTTCAGCAGCCCAAAGCGCAAGGCAAGATGCCGCGCAATGGTGCTTTTCCCCGCTCCGGCGGGACCGTCGATCGCGACAATGGGCTTTCTGCCGGCAGGCAGCGAACCAACTGAGTATTCCTGCGCCGTCATCCGCGTTTCTTGGTTCCCTGCTTGGGTCGCGCCGTAAATCCATACCGCTTGCTGTTACCCGCGCCCGCGCTGGCTGCGGCGGCCGGCTTACGGCTGCTGTGCGCTGGCCGTGCGTCTTTGCGCGGTGCGCTATTGCGCGACAGGCTGCCGGAGCGATTTGCCGGGCCGCTCTTCGCACCAGACTTCCCGTTCGGGTTTGCGCTGCGGCTCTTCCATGCCGGAGGAGCTGACTTTGCATGAGACAGCGGGCGGGCCGGTGCGGCGGGCCGCAGCTTGCTTCCATTGGTCCGGGCACCGATGCCGGCGGGCTTTCCGTTGTGGCCATTAAGAGGCTTGGAGCCCGCGCCCTTGGCCGTGCTCTTGCTCCAGCGCGTACCTGCCGGGGGCCGCGCGCCGTTTGCTGGTCGCGCGCCTGCCGTGCGGGTGTCGGCGCCGCGACGGGCCGGGCGACTGCCGGATGCGGAGTGTCCTGGCTTGTGGTCACGGTTGTGCGCTGCCGGACGGCTGAAATGGGGTCGCGGAGCGGGGGCCTTGGCTGCCGCGGCAGGTTTGCGGACCGGTGTCCGATGGGCGTGCGGCTCCGCCTGCCGATGCGTGTTGGTCGGCGTGGGAAGTTCGGCAGGGGTGGGCACGGCCGCGCGCACCGGGGGCAGCTCCTCTTCGTGTTCGCGCTGGTGCTGGAAGTACGGAGAGCTGGACAGGTAGGCGCCTGTATAGAGTGAGGTCGCGGGCGCAAATTCGGGCAGGGTTCCGGCGACGTAAAAGTGCGGCGCATGGCCCAGTGAAATGGTATGCACCTGGCGGGTGGCCACCAGTCCGCGGAGCACTTCGCGAATCTTGCTGCGCGCCGTGAGCGGAGAGAGAAACACCTCAACCTCTTCCATCGTGGCGGCAATCACGGCCTGCAAATAAATGGAGGCAAGCACGGAGATCGCGGTGACTTGCGAGGTAGAAGCGCCTTCAGCGATGGCCTTCTGGAAGCGGTGACGCAGCAACTGCCATTTGGCCGGTTGGCCCGGCGCGGCGATCACGGGAATAATGCGCAACTGCTGCCACAGCTCGGTAATGGCGCGCACGACAGCGGATTCAGACACCTCGCGGCCCAGCGCCTGCTTCAACTGAGCAATGGTTGCGTCGCCCGTCTCCAACTGCTTATAGGCCTGAACGGCAAGCTGGGAAACCTGACGCGAGCCCGTCAACTGCGGAACTCGCCGCCAGTCGCGGTCGCCGCGCAGGGCATACACATAGGGCAAAACCCAACTGGCCACTACAAAATCAGGCTGCTCTCCCGGCTGGCCCTGCAGGTTCAGCCGGACTGCCACGCCGTCGGTCTCGAGGCGTACCAGCAGCTCTTCGCCTGCGGCAATCAGTCTTGGTTCGGGTGTTGCATTGGGTTTACCGGCGATTGCTTCGATAAATGAAGGCGCGACGGAGGGAGAAAACTGCCGCTTGGGCAGAAAGAGGGAAAGTCCCGTTTCCTCAATCCAGGTCCGGGCATCTTCCAGTGTGACTGTTCCGGCTCCGTTTTGGCGCATCCGCTCGGCGCGCGCTGCTTCCAATTGCTCCGATGTCAAAGAAAAACCTCGCTTCCAGGCTGGCGCTAGCGCCGGGCAACCCTCGCTACAAAAAAGAGGAGAGTCGCCGCCCTCACCTATTCTAAATGGGAATTAAATTCGATGGAAGGCCCGTTGGATTTCCTTCCACGAGTACAACAAGGCTATTGGACGTCCATGCGGGCAACTTGTTGGGTGTTCAGTCTTTGCGAGCTCAGACAAAAGCCAGGCCATGCGCACCGGGTCCAGCGGCGTATTCACTTTGATGGCGGAATGGCACGCAATGGAGGCCGCAATGCGCGTTCGGACCGCCGCAATATCTTCATTCTGCCGGGGTCCATCCGAGGCCTCGCTGGATTGCTCGATCACCTGGGCGAGCGTCCGTTCGAGCCAGGGACCCTCCAGGCCAACAGGAGCAGATTTCACCGCAAGTGTTTGAGGGCCAAAGGGTTCCACCTCAAATCCATTATGCTCCAGCTCCCCTGCAATCTGCGCAAAGACGACCATCTGCCAGGGCTTCAACTCCACCAGCAGGGGCATGAGAAGCCGTTGGCGCTGCACCCGTTCCACCTGCCGATCGCGAAGGATTTTCTCGAAAAGCACCCGTTCATGAGCCACATGCTGGTCGATGATCCACAGGCCGTCTTCGCCCGTGGCCAGAATGAACGACTCCCGCAACTGCCCCAGGGGCCTCAAAGAGCCGAGGTGGTTCAGATTGGCGGCGGCCTGCTCGGCCTCTACCTGGGCCGCAGCTGCGGCGGCTTCATCCCGGTAAGCGCCTGGCTGGTCTTGGGTTACCTCGCATGTGTCGGACAATGGCTGGTTGGGTCGGAGCAGCCCTGCAGCGGCCATGCCCCACTTTCGCCCGTCGAATGCGCCACGCTGCCCCGTGCCCTCGCCAAACGGCAGTCGCCCGGCAGCCGGGAGCAGCGGCTGCGGAGTCAACCGGAAGGACGCGGCCTCTGCAACGGCAGCCACTGAGTTCGCCGGGCCGGAATCCTGTGGAAAAGGAGGTGCATACTCGTCCGCAGGTAAAGGGATTCCCTCCGGTGCGCCGGGCAATGGCGAAAGCGCCGGGGGCATGAGGGAGGGGCTTGCGGTGGGTGCGGCTTCAAGCGCGGCCAGGAACGCCGCCGCAGGCCGTGCTTGAATCAGCGCTTGGCGCAGGCTGTCGCGCACAAAGTCGTGGATCAGGTTCTGCTGGCGGAAGCGCACCTCCGTCTTGGCCGGATGCACGTTGACATCGACCTCCTCCGGCGGCATCTCCAGAAAGAGAAGCACGACTGGAAAGCTGGAGGGCGGAATGATGTTGCGGTAGGCCTCGGTGATGGCATGCAGGAGCAGCCGGTCCCGGATCAACCGCTTGTTGACAAAGATGTAGATCGAATTGCGGTTGAGCTTTTGCAATTCGGGCTTGGAGTAGAAGCCGGTGAGCCGCAGCGTGCCTGGGTCGCGGGCCGGTTCGTCGGGGTCGCGCTTCCAGGGCGGAGGCTCAGGCAATCCGGCGTGCCGCAGCGGGGTCTCCGCGGCGACGGGAAGCAATTGGGCCAGCGTCTCTTTGCCGAAGACCTGATAGATGCGCTCGGCTGTGCGCGCAACGGGCGGCGCGGAGAGCAGGGTGTGTGTGGCCGAGACCAGCTCGAAGTGCATTTCCGGATGAACCAGAGCATAGTGCGTCACAAGCGCGGTGACGTGGGCCAGCTCCGTGCTCTCGGCGCGCAGAAATTTGCGGCGGGCCGGAGTGTTGAAAAACAGGTCGGCGACGGTGATCGTGGCGCCGCGGGGCAGGGCGGCATCGTCCACGTGGAGGATTTTTCCGCCTGCGATCTCCAGGCGAGTGCCAGCCGGATCATCTTCCGTGGCCGTCTCCAGAGTGACGCGCGCGACGGAGGCGATCGACGGCAGCGCCTCCCCGCGAAAGCCGAGCGTGGCAATGGCCAGAAGGTCGTCAGCGGTGCGGAGCTTGGACGTGGCGTGGCGCTCGAAGGCCAGCAGAGCGTCGTCTCGGTTCATGCCTTGTCCGTCGTCCGCGACGCGGATGAGGCGGCGGCCGCCCGCCTCGACCTCGACGCGAATGCGCGTGGCGCCCGCATCGAGAGCGTTCTCCAGCAGCTCTTTCACGACAGATGCGGGCCGGTCCACCACCTCGCCGGCGGCGATCTGGTTGGCGACATGGTCGGGAAGAATGCGGATGCGGCCCATCAGGGACTAGGGTAACGCAGCGGATGCGCTTGCCACGAATCCACCGTTGGGCGTTGGCATTCATCGGCACGCAATCTTCCCATAGTGAAACATTCATCCCTGTTTCAACCCTGTGTAACGAGGTTGAAAGAAGGTAAGCGTGTCTTCCCCTGCGAAGGCCGGCGAAGAGCGGTGTGCCCAATGATCTACCGGTTCACGGTGGAACACGCGAGAAATTGCTGAAATATCTGATTCCTGACTTGGAGGTTGGTTGCTGCATGGTACGCAAAGGGTTGATCTGCGTTTGTATCGCAATTTTAGGATGCGCACTTTCATTTGCCGCGGACAATGAGGTTCACGGCCGTGTGCTGGATGCGTCAGGAGCCCTTGTGCCCGGCGCCGACGTGACGCTGACCGGCGATGGCGGCGTGACGTTTCACGTGACCAGCGATGCCGCGGGCAAGTTTTCCACGCCCGCTTTGCCGCTCGGCAACTACACCGTGACCGTATCGGCCAGCGGCTTCGCGCCTTATCACAAGGAGAACCTGAGACTGACGACGGGCCAGGAACTGAATCTGGAGGTGACGCTTTCGGTCTCCTCGGCCGGTCAATCGGTAGTTGTGTACGGGGGCGGGCTGGAGGGCGCGACGCCGCAACCCTCACAGTCCGATGTCTTCAATTCGGACCAGTCGCTGCGCGTGATTGACCGCCAGCAGATGGACATCGCCGGCCCGGTGGCCGGCGCGGCGCAGATCCTGGCCACGGCGCCGGGCGCGAACGTGACCGGCTACGGCAACACCGGCGCCACCAAGTACACCATCATGCTGAACGGCATCGACCAGGGCTGGGGCGGATACGGTGGCTACACGGGCGGGGGTTCGCTGTCGATCACATTCGACGGCGTACCGATCGCCGATCCTGCAACCGGGCTGTGGCAGTCACCCACAATTCCCGAGACCGCGATGATTCAGAACGTGGATGTAACCTACGGCCCCGGCGCAGCGGCCGACCGCTGGTACACCAACATCGGCGGCCAGGTGGAGTTTACTCCGGTCGAGCCCACAGTCAAGCCGCACATCGCGGTGATTACGTCCTACGGCAGCTTCTTCCAAAAGGACATGGTGGTAAACGCGACCTCCGGCATCTTCCACGGCTGGTCCACGGCGGCCTCAGTGGGCGGCGACACAGGCAACGATTTTCGCCGCAGCCCGGACGGCTTCAAGAATCCCGCCAAGGATATTGCGGTCTACCTGAAGACGGTGCATGCCTTCGAGGAAGGCAGCTTCGAGTTGGGCGGCTACTACGCGCACTCGGGCGGTTACCGGTCGCAGGTGATTCCAACCACGGCCAACCCAGGCATTACCATCGACGGTCAGGCGGGCAGTCTGGAGTATAGTCAGCCCACGTCGGGCTTCTACAGCACTCTGTCGTATGTGGACTACAACAAGTACGACACCAACGACATGGCGCTGATCTACTCGCGTCAGTCCGTGCGGCTGGACCCGACGCTGACCTTCGACAACCTGGGCTGGTTCATGCGCATTGACCGTACACACCATCGCATCAACGACGTGTACTCGCCGGGGCCGCAGTTGATGGAGTGGAACGACCCGCATACGGATACGGTGGGCGACCGCGTGGGATTCAGCAAGGTGCTGCCGATGAATACGATCAAGGGCGGGGGCTATTACATTCACGCGCTCTATAATTCCCGGAATAACTTCTTCAATCCGGCAAATGGCGGATCGAAGACCACCGCCAACATCGGCGGCAAGGTCCGCTCCGGCTACTTTGACCAGGACGACTTTACGATCTTCCTGCAGGATGATTTCCGTCCCACCTCGAAGCTGCACATTACGCCGGGCATCCGCTATTCGGGCTTCCAGGTGAACTACTCGAACCACGCGCTGCAGGACTTCAAATTTGCTTCCGGCGTGGTGCTGCATAACAGCGATTGCGCCAACTTCTACCAGCAGACCACGCCGGCGGGCGCCAACACCAAGGATCAGGGCGCGAACTGCGGCGCGCAGGAGAATCGCAGCGGCATGGAGCCCTCGGCGGATGTGGACTACCTGGTGATGCCGTGGCTGACGATCTACGGCGGCTATCAGGAGGCGCTCAAGTCGCCGCAGATGGGCGGCGGCGGCGGCCTCTTTCAGAGCGTCGATCCGAGCAGCTACCATCTAGCCCGGCAGCGCTTCTACCAGGGCGGCTTCAAGATTCACAATGAGGGTACGGGCGTGCTGAACAGTTTCCTGTTCGGCGCGAACTTCTACCATCAGCGCTACTCGAACCAGGAGATTGACGTCTCGCTGGCCAACGGCGACACCATTGCCAACAGCGGTACTTCTAGCTATCACGGCGTGAACCTGTACGTCGACGACGACCCGATTGCCAAGCTGCACATCTTTGCCAACGCCAGTGTGGAGCGAGCCATTTACACCAACTACGTGACCGGAGCGCCGACCGTGGCGCTGGGCGGGACTGCGTACAACGGCCTGCCCGTAGCCTACGTGCCGAATTCAACGTTGAACGCAGGCGCGTATTACCAGTTCAACGTGATGAAGGTGCCGGTGCAGCCGATGTTCTCCCTGCAGTACACGGGACGCCAGGCCATCTTCGACAACTCCGTGGCGCTGCCCAGCAGCAAGACAATGTCCAACTTCACTACCGCCAATGTGGGCTTCAAGGTTCCGCTGAAGCACACGGACATCGGCCTCAACGCGCTGAACATCTTCCGCAACCGCTACAACGAGTACGAGTATGTCTCCTCGGGTGGCTACTTCGGCACACCGACCGGCGGCTATATCCTGGCTTATCCGGGCGCACCGGCCTCGGTGTACGGCACCATCACAGCACACTTCTAAAGAGGTGGCCTCCAACGCAAATCGGCCCGCCCCCACTGAGGGACGGGCCGATTTGCGTTGGCGCAGAAAGGTTGGCGGGCTTTAGATGCCCATGCCGAATTCGCTCGCGGCCTGCTCACCTGCACTCGAGTAAAAGTCGTAGGGTGTGCGGCGGTTGAACTTGTAGCGATTGCGAATCTCGCGGCCCACGACAATGCCCACGGCGGCCACGGCCATGCCGATGGAGAACCAGCCGATCACGCGCAGGGTGCTGCTGTCATGGTCTTCTGCATTGGACGTGAGGGCTTCAGGTTCGTTGGACATTCGCGCACAATCTCCTACTCTCATGATACCGCAATAAGCCTTAGACTCACCGTGAAACAGAAGGTGAGGATGCAACTTTCGTTCGCTAAATCGATTCAATCTTCTCCAGCCATGCGGTTTTTTCGGATTCGGGAAGAAAGCTGGCGCGGATGGAGTTTTCTGCAAGCCGGCGCAGCTCGTTCTGTGTGAAGTTCTGCACGGTATGGGCGAGCAGATACTCGTTGGCAAGGTCGGAGCCGAAGAAGGCAGGATCGTCTGAGTTGAGCGTGACGAGCAGCCCGGCGTCGAAATAGCTGCGCAAGGGATGCGCGGCAAACGAGGGGCAGACGCCGGTGCGCACGTTCGATGTGGGGTTGAGTTCGATCGGTATTCCTCGTGCTTTTAATTCCTGAAGCAGATTCAAGTCCTGCATGGCGGAGACGACATGGCCGAGCCGCTCTGAGCCGATGGCGAGCGCCTCCCAGATGGCTTCGGGGCCGGTGGTTTCTCCAGCGTGATTGGTGAGGCGCAGGCCGGCCTCGCGCGCTTCTCGAAAGAGATGACGGAAGGGCTCGGAACCGGTGCGACGCTCATCGCCGCCGAGGCCGATGCCGATGATGGAGCGATGCGCGGGACGCAGTTCGATGGCCTTGCGGAAGACGCGCTCGGCTTCCGGCACGCTGAAGTGGCGTACGGCGTCAAAGATCCAGTAGAGAGAAACGCCCAGCTCGCGCTCGCCGCGACGGCGGGCACGCTCCAGTCCGGCAAAGATGGGTTCGAGCACGTGGGGATCGTGATTGCGCCAGAGGTAGATGACGCCGACGGAGATGTAGACCTCGGCGTGGACGACACCCTGGGCAGCGAGCTGCTCGATCATGCGCGAGGCGGCCAGTTCGTAGTCCTCGGGGCCGGTCAACAGGCGGGTAACGGTCTTGAAGGCCTCCATGAAGCCGGAGAAATCCGTGAAGTGGTAGAGCGCCTCGGCCTGGGCCAGCGTAAGCGGCGTCGCGTCATGGCGCACGCTGAGCTCGACAAGCGTGGCAGGCAGAATGGTGCCTTCGAGATGCAGATGCAGCTCGGCCTTGGGGAGTCGGCGGATGAAGTCCTTGATCTCGGTCACTCTTCAAGTTTACCGGGCGGCAGTATGACCGGTTTTACAACTCAGGCTGGGCCGCGCGGCCACGGCACAGGCGGCGGCGTCCCGTCGCGGCGTATGCCAGGATGCAGCCGCACCCGTTTATCCACAGCCGGCGTGGCTTTTTCAACGATGGCAGAGGGCGGGGTCTCCGGCGACAATAAATATCTGAACAGGATGGAGACCCCGGTGCCCGGCAAGCTGGAAATGATCGTTGGACCGATGCGGAGCAATAAGACCGCCGAACTGCTGCGCCGCGTGGAGATACGCCGCCAGTACGCCCGGCAGTATGTGCTGCTGCTCAAGCCCAGCGCTGACACCAAGGCGGCCGCGGGACTGGTGGAGAGCCGCAACCAGAACGGCTGCGGCAGGATGGAAGCGATGGAGTTCCCCGCGGCCGATCCGTGGGTTGTGCTGCCCATTCTGGCTGCCACGGAGCAGCGCATCGGCAAGCGCGTGGAGTGCGTTGCGCTCGACGAAGGGCAGTTTGTGCAGGATCTGTTCTTGTTCACCAAGCGCCTGCTTGAGTCAGGCCACGACGTGATGGTTTCGGGCCTTGAACTGGATTTTCGCGGGCTCCCTTTCGGCGAGATGCTTGACCTCTCCTGGCTGGTGCGCATGTACTCGGGCAACGTCACGGAGCTGGTGGCCTATTGCAGTTGCGGGGCAAAGGCGCTGTATCCTCAGCGGCTGGTCGACGGCAAACCGGCTCCGTATGAAAGCCCCATCATCATGGCCGGCGACAACTACGAGCCGCGCTGCGCTGAGCACTTTGTGCTGCCGGGACGGCCGCACTAAACAGACAGGACGTTGCCATGGCCATCATTCGTAATTGCCCATCTTGCGGAAAGCCGAATCGAATTCCTGCAAGACACCTTGCCGATGCGGGAAAATGCGGTGCGTGCAAAGCGCCGCTCCTCGCCATTTCTGAACCCATTGAGGTCAGCCCGGAAGAGTTCGATGAGATTGTCCGCGAAAGCAAAGTGCCCGTCCTGGTGGATTTCTGGGCAGCCTGGTGCGGTCCCTGCCGGATGGCCGCGCCGCATGTGGCGCAGGTCGCGCGAGATTTTGCAGGCCGGGCCGTCGTGCTGAAGGTGGACACGGAGAAGCACCCCGGACTCGCCGCACGGTTTAACGTCCAGGGCATCCCGAATTTTGCGGTCTTCTCCCATGGAAGCCTTTACCTCCAGCAAGCCGGCCTGGTGGACGCAAACACGATGAAGGGTTGGCTCGCTCGCGCCGTATAGCGGTTGAGAAGTATCGCCAAGGTGCAGGCGTACTCGCCACGCCGCAGCGAGTGCATCACTCAATTCTGTCGTGTTTTGCGAGATTATGCTTCCCGCACAAAATTTGTATGTTTTCGGGTTGCTTCGATGAGCCGCCCTTCGCGTACGGGATGATGTGGTCGAAGTGCAGGCCGCTTTTTGAGCCGCACCTTTGGCAACTTCCCTGGTCTCGTTTCCAAGCCGCCAACTTTACCCAGCTTGGAATGATGCGGTCATCCTCAGGGAGTGAAGCGGAGTCATTGGTCGGCAAACGCTGGTCCGAGTGGATCAGGCTGAACTCGAACCTCAAAACTATCCTGCCGCGGGAAATCATCAGGATGCAATTAGCAGCCAAGGCTCAAATAATCGCGAGAAACGGCCCGTGAGTCCGTGTTTATCTCATCCCCGCGAACTCCGAGCGGTGGCGGCTGTAGAAGAAGTAGATCAGCAGGCCTGCGATGAGCCACAGGAAGAAGGCCGTCCACGTCAGCACTTCGAGGCCCATCATCAGGACTATGCAGAAGACGATGCTGAGCACCGGAAAAACCGGGCCGAAGGGGGCGCGGAAGCTGCGCGGGCGGTCCGGTTCACGATAGCGCAGGATGAGCACGGCGATGGAGACCAGTACGAAGGCGAAGAGGGTGCCGATGTTCGACAGGTTCGATACGGTGCCGATGTCGAGCAGGCCGGCAGGAATGCCGACGACGAATCCGGCGACCCATGTGGCGACGGCGGGCGTGCGGAAGCGCGGATGGATGCGGCCGAAGACGTTGGGGAGCAGGCCATCGCGCGACATGGCAAACCAGACGCGCGCCTGACCCAATTGAAATACGAGGATCGAGGAGATCATGCCAAGCAGTGCGCCGATGAGGACGAAAAGGCGAACCCAGTGCAGGTTGGCGCCGCCGGGCATCAGCGAGAGCCGCTTGAGTGCGTTGACCACCGGGGCTGCGTCGCCCATGACTGACTGCCAGGGAACGATGCCGCTGAGGACGATGGCGACGCCGCCGTAGAGCAGCGTGCAGGCGATGAGCGTGGCCAGGATGCCGAAGGGCAGATCGCGCTGCGGGTTGCGGCACTCCTCGGCCGCGGTGGAGACCGAGTCGAATCCAATGTAGGTGAAGAAGATGATGGAGCCGCCGGTGAGCACGCCGGTCCAGCCGTTGGGCATGAAGGGATGCCAGTAGTGAGGCTTGATGAAGCTGGCTGCGGCAAAGATGAAGACCAGAATCGCGCAGATCTTGACCAGCACCAGGATGTTGTTGGTGCGGGCCGACTCGCGGATGCCGCGGACCAGGATGGCGGTGAGGATCATGACGACGAGGAAGGCTGGGAGATTGAAGCCGAAGTGCCATCCAGGTTGGTAAAGATCGTGACCGGCCAGGTCCTGCAGGCCGGTGGGCAGATAGGCGGGCGAGATCCACTGCAGCGCGGGATGGACGCCGAACCAGTCCATCAGATCGACGATGTGGGCGGCAAAGCCCACGCTGACGCTCATGTTGCTGAAGGCATACTCGAGAATCAAATCCCAGCCGATGATCCACGCGGTGAGCTCGCCCAGCGTGGCATAGGTATAGGTGTAGGCGGAGCCGGCAATGGGGATCATGGAGGCCAGCTCGGCGTAGCAAAGGCCGGTGAAGGCGCACACGATGGCCACCAGCACGAGAGAGAGCGCGAGCGCCGGGCCAGCTCCGGGCCGGCCCGCCATGGCGGTGTGGTTGAGCAGGTAGTGCATTAGCGGCGTGGCGCTGATGGAGGGCTCATCAAAGCGCTGTCCGGCCATGGCCGTGCCGATGACCGTAAAGATGCCCGAACCGATGACCGCGCCAATGCCGAGCGCGGTGAGCGACCACGGCCCGAGAGATTTCTTCAGCGAGTGCTCGGGGTCTTCCGACTCCCGAATCAGCTTATCGATGGACTTGCGGGCAAGCAGTTGGCTGGGCAGGGCGGTTCTCCTGTTGCTGCTGGATCAGGACGGCCCTCTCTGAAGAGAGCTTTCGTGGCAGTGTACAGAGTGAGGTTTCCCCAGTGGAAGTCCCGTGTGCGTTCGACCTGCTGCGGACCGGGCGATTGCGCGCTTTGAGCTAGCGGGCCGGATGCCCGGAGATGCGCCGCGGGCCAGCCCTGGCAGGCCGGCCCGCAAGCCTTGCAACGCGTCGCGAGCCGCCTACCGCTTGGACTGGCCGCGCGCCAATTTCTTGAGCTTCTTCTTGTTGGAGCCGCGCGGGGTGGTCCGCTTGGCCTTGGGAGCGGCCTTCTTGCGGGCGGCGCGCTTCAGCTTCTTTCGTTCCTGCTTGTCTTCAATCTTGGTGGTATCTGCCACGCTGAACCTCTTTCACTGCAATGTTTTCAATGTGTCCCGGCAATCGGGTGAATGTGAACTTTATGGTAACAGGGTTTGGGTTGCGGTGAAAGCGGAGCCGGCATGGAAAAGCCGCATTTGGAGCGGTGTTGCAGTTGGTTCAAGGGTACAATGAAAGCAGGTACACATCTGGATTTCACCAGCCTGCTCGGCTTAGACCGTCCCACCGCTCCTGACGAGCTCCGTAGCCCACGCAACAATTGCATGTTCCCCAGCCACTCGGGAACAGATGACCGGTGATCGGAGACAGTACCGTGATACGTTCCAATCAAATTCACCGCGCACTCGCGCAGGGTATTAACCGCTTTGAAGTCTGCCAGCTCGTCTCAAAGGGCGTGAAGGCCACGCACAAGACCGGTTCGCGTTTTGAAGACACCATCAACGACACCCTGGAATATCTGGGTACCCATGATGTGCAGGACGGGGGCATTCATCCGGCCATGGCGAAGGCTGGGGCAAAGCCGCTGAAATCCGCCGCATGATCTGGACCGGAGACGCGGGCTCTGGCACCCAAACGCAGAAAAGGGACGGCAGTTTCGCCGTCCCTTTTCTGCGTTTTCTTTGAAGCGGAACTGTTGCGAGGCTTAGATAGCCTGAACGTTCTCAGCCTGCCAGCCCTTGGGGCCCTTGGTCACGTTGAACTGGACCTTCTGGCCTTCCTGCAGTGAACGGAAGCCGTTCGACTGGATGGCGGTGTGATGGACGAAGACGTCCTCGCCGTTCTCACGGCTCAAAAATCCAAAACCCTTGGCGTCGTTAAACCACTTGACTGTGCCTGTTTCCATTGTGTGTTTTTCCTTTGGTGCAAATTTACCGCGAACGCAATGTGGAAGTGTTTGCGTGTAGAGCGGTAACTCGGAACAGGCAATGACTTCTATATCGAATTCTACGACTGAGGTGAGTATACCACGGATTTGGCAATCTGCTCACCCGGGCAGGGCTAAATCTTCTGCAGATTGGCGAACTTCGCCATCAACTTCTTCATGCCGTGGCGGTTGAACATCACGGTCAGCTTGGCCTCATCGCCTTCGCCTTCGCGGATGAGGATGGTGCCCTCGCCGTACTTGGAGTGGCGGACGCGCTGGCCTTTTTTCAGGCCGGTGTCGCCGACCGGCTTGGGCAAATCCATTTTCGTGCTTGCGGCAGGGCGGGGCAGCGCGCCGGGCTTGAGAACTGCCGCTTTGCCGCCGAAGAAGCGGGCGATGTTGTCAATGGATTGCGGCGCTTCCGCGGGCTCTCCCGTCTCTTTACCGCCGGGCGCGGGTTCGGCGTCGTGGCTCGCAGAAGTTGTCTTGGCGCTGGATTTCATCCATGACGCAACGAACGGCCTCGCGGGGCCGGTGCGCGCGTTGCCCGTGCGGCCGGAGGCCAGGCGCGGCGCCTCCTGGCTCTCATCTTCGTAGCTGTAGTGGGTGTCGGCGAACTCGCTCGAGTGAGCCGGGCGACGGCCCGCTCCATATCCGCTGCCCCAGGCGGGCGTGGACCACGCAGGCGATCTGCCGCCTAGATTCTCAACCAGTTGGCTGGGGACTTCCTCAAGAAAGCGCGAAGGAACGCTCCTCTCGGGCGCGTCATTGCCGTACCGCCGCCGGTAGTCGGCGCGAGTCAGAATCAGCGTGTCCATGGCGCGGGTCATGCCGACGTAGCAGAGGCGGCGCTCTTCTTCCAGTTCCTCGGGGTTCATCAGCGTGCGCGAGTGCGGAAACAGTCCCTCCTCAAGCCCGGCAAGGAAGACCAGCGGAAACTCAAGGCCTTTGGCGGCGTGCAGCGTCATCAGCGTCACGCGGGCGTCCGGGTCGAACTGGTCGGTGTCTGAAGCAAGCGCGGCGTGGTCCAGGAACTCGGCCAGCGTTTCGCCGCGAGCTTCGGCATCGTGTGCGGCGTTGGCCAGTTCTTTCAGATTCTCAATCCGGCTGAAGGCTTCGGGCGAACCCTCGGCTTCGAGAGCCTTGATGTAGCCTGTGCGGTCGATCAGGAAGCGAATCAGCTCCGGCAGCGTGGCAGAGTCACCCGGCTTCCGGAACCCATCAACCGGCTCCGTGGTGGGCTGATCTTGCTTTGCCGGTTCCGCGGGCGCGGCCTGCCTTGGCATCTTCAGCAGCGGGCGCTTCGACTGCGCGGCGAAAGGAGAAAAGTGGCTGGCGTCGAGCAGCGGGATCTGATTCTCGTTGCCGCCGAAGTCAAAGCTCGTTTCCGGCTCGGCATGGGCAGGCTCCACAGTCGATGCGCCAAAGGAGAAATCGGTGTCCGCGTTGTCTGCCGCTGCGGCCACATCGGCGGAGAGCTTGCCGGCAAAGTCGGGGTCCATCATGGCCTGTGCGTCGAGGATGAGCTGGCGGAAGCTGTCGAGCGCCATCAGCGCGCGCGTAGGAACAAGCCGATTGGCGATGGCGGCGGCTACGGCGTCCCAGGTTGAGCTGCCGGATTCCAGTGCCAGCCGCTCCAGCGTTTCAAGACTGGTTTTGCCAATGCCCCGCGCCGGCGTGTTGATGACGCGCTGTAGCGCCACGGAGTCATGCGGGTTGCGGACCAGTCGCAGATAGCCGAGCAGATCTTTGATCTCTGCCCGTTCGTAAAAGCTGAAACCGCCCACCATGGTGTAGCGGATGTTGTAACGACGCAACGCCTCCTCCACCAGCCGCGACTGCGAGTTGGTGCGATAAAGAACGGCGCAATGGGCTGAGTCCCGGTCCTCACCGGCCTCGCGGAGGAACTTCTGGATACGGTCGCCGATGAACAGGGCCTCGTTCTCGCCGTCGGGCGCCTCGTAGTAGCCAATCAGGCTACCGCCCTGGCGATCGGTCCACAGCTTCTTGCCCTTGCGTCGCACGTTGTTCTGGACGACCGCGCCTGCGGCTTCAAGAATCACTTGCGTCGAGCGGTAGTTCTGTTCCAGGCGGACGATTTTGGCGTTGGGGAAGTCCTGCTCAAACTCCAGAATGTTGCGAATGTCGGCTCCGCGCCAGGAGTAAATACTCTGATCCTCATCGCCCACGGCGCAGACATTTTTCTGCTCGCCGGCCAGCAGTTTCATCAGCTCGTACTGCGGGCGATTGGTGTCCTGGTACTCATCGACGAGGAGATAGCGGTAACGGCGCTGGTAGCGCTCGCGTACGTCGGCGGCAACTTTCAGCACGCGCACGGCCTCCAGCAGCAAGTCGTCAAAGTCGAGCGCATTATTTTTTCGCAGCTCTTCCCGGTAGCTTTTGTAGATGTGGGCGATGCGCTCGCTGTTAGGATCCTTCGAACCCAGGTAGTACTCCTGCGGATCGACCATGTGGTTCTTGGCCCAACTGATGCGGCCCAGCACGGTGCGCGGCGTAAGCTGCTTGGTGTCCAGGCCCATGCGGCGCATGATCTGCTTCACAATGGCCTGCTGGTCGTTCTCGTCGTAGATGGCAAATGACCGTGTCAGGCCCTGCCCGTTCACCTGCAGCGCCTCGATGTCGCGTCGCAGAATCCGCACGCAGAGTGAGTGGAAGGTGGCGATGAGCGGTTTGGCGAGCGAAGAGTGGTCCAGCATCTTTTCCACGCGCTCGGCCATCTCTTTTGAGGCTTTGTTGGTGAAGGTGACGGCGAGGATCGAATCCGGCGCCACGCCCATTTCACGAATCAGCCACGCAATGCGGCTGGTGATGACGCGCGTCTTGCCGGAACCGGCGCCGGCCAGGATCAGCAGCGGGCCCTCGGCCGCTTCCACGGCGGCGCGCTGTTCGGGATTCAGTTTGGCGATGAGTTGCTGCAAGAGTGCGCGTCCGGCGGGAAGTATCCTTCCTCAGTTTACCGGTTCAGGCGCGGGCAGGTCCGTTCAGTTACCTGAGGCTTTGGTGTCTTTCAGCACCAGCACGGCGATGCGCCCATCGGAGTGGAACTCTCCGCCCGTCGCCGTCTTCGCCGTGGTGAGCGGGTCTGCCGGCGTCACATGGTCGCGCTGCACCACGAGCCCTGTGGCCGCCAGCGTTCCGTTCACGAATTCGCGCTCGTTGTCGATATTGGGGTCAATCTTGTGCGTGACGCCGTTGTTGCGCTGGTCGCGCTCAAAGCCGATATCGTGCGTGGACGAGATGCACCAGAGCGGCCGCCCATCCACCTCGTATGGAGATTTCCAGAGGCGCAGGTGATGGCGCGACATCGCCACCTTCACCGCTTCGCCGTGCGCCAGGCCGTAGTCCTGCGGCCGGTTAAAGAGCATGAGGGTGCTCATCGGCATCGTCAGGTAGTCCTTCTTTTCGAGCGAATCCATAATCGCATTCAGGGCCGACGTGCCGGCGGATTTGTCCACCTGCACCCAGTTGGCAACGCTGAAGGCTTGGAGCACCTCGTCCTGCGTGCCGACCAGAAGGACGTTCACCATGTCGCCGGGATTGCCGTCAGGGTCCGTCACGCGGCGCGGAATCTTCGCGAGCAGCTGCGGCGTGATGCCGGCAATCGGCGCATCGGGCGGGCCGCCTGCCGTTATTGTGGTCGTTGAACCCTCCGCCAGAATCTCAATCTTCACTTTGAAGCTTCCTGTGGCGCTGGCAGCTTCGCTCTGGCTCTGGTTGATGCCGAGATACAGCCGTCCGGCAACGGGCACGTCGTACTCCTTGCTCGCGCCCACAGCAAACGGCTGTGCGTAGGTTGCGTCGCCAATGCGTGCGATCAGCGCTCCGTGGCCGGCATCGCGAACCGGGTACTGATGCAGCAGGTCGGCAAAACCGCGCGATAGCCCAGCCGGGCCAAAGCTGCCGGCCGTGCTGAGCCTGTCCATCGGCGACTGCCCCTCCGGATACGTCATCGTTCCGGTCGCGGTGAAACGCACCTTCGCGCCCTCACGCAGGTCAACTTTGGTGTCCACCCAGAGCTGTGTGACGGGAACCTCGACCTGATAGCTGTGCAGGCTGTGAGTGCTGGTCGCGGATTGTGCAAAGGCTGGCGACTGTCCGAGGTGACCCCATGACAAAAGCCAGAGAGCAGCAAAAATACGCAGTCGATAAGTGGTCGGATTCTTCATGCTTGAACCACACCGCGCCCTCCGGCTGGTGCGACCGCGGAGCGCACGCGGCAAGCATAAGCCGGGCGCTGACCGGGCGCAACCTGCCCGAGCTTCCCGAGGTTCGCAGGGCATCGTCACATATGCGCCCGCTCACCGCAGCCGGCATCCCGTCTCCATCGCGTCCCCCGGGGAGGCGGGTACCCGTTCTCACTCCCCCGCACGAGTGACTGCCCGGATGCCGCATCTGCCAAGACACTCCCGCGCTCAGGCAATTGCCCTCTCGGGGTCGGCGCTAGATCGGCTTCGGCGTGGTGTTTACGGCGCTGGTCACGTTGTCCGGCGTGTCTGTGAACGATTTGCCCGCGCTGTAGGCGTACTTCTGGAACTTCGACCCGGCCCTGCGGATGACATCCTGCGCGCCGTCGTCCCAGGTGATGCGCGCTTCGCCGTTCACATACGTCCACTTGCCGTGCAAGTCGCCGAGCGAGCGCAGAGCCTCGCCGTCGTCCTTCAACGTGATGAGGAAGGTATCTCCGTTGCCCTCGCCAACAACCCACTTGCCGAAGAAGCGGCCACGCGTAGGCACATCCGGGCTGGCTGCGGCCGCTTCAGCGGCTCCAGTAAACTCGACTCTCGCAATATCGGCGAGGTTGAAGCTCTGCCGGTGGCCATCTTTGAAGACGAGGACGATTGTGCCCGGCACAGCTTTGGCAGGCGGGGCCGTTTTGGCAAACCCGCCGGAAAGGGCTGAAAGGAAGATCAAAACAACTCCCGCAGCAACGATGTCCTTACGCATGGGGACTCCTTGTAGCGACGGCGAATCGAAATCCGAACTCATTCGTGCTGCATCGGATATACGAAACGCCCGAGGCAATTGTTCCGGGCCGGGTGCAGACTGGTCAGGATAGCGTCAGATCCGCGCTATATGAGCCACCCGCGGGGATCATCCCTGCGCGATCCGCCACGTCGCCGCGCTCCACGCAGAGATAGCCCGTGTGATTTCCCTCACCGATATCGGCGATGGCCGCATCGTGAGTCCAGGCATTCCACACCACAGCGCACTTTGTCTCCGACGCAATGCGTACGTCGCCCGCGCCGGTTCTGAGCATCTGCACCGTGGGAACATCGAGGTAGATGCGATCCGTAAGCCCTGTGATGGCGACCTCGCGCGCCTGCACCTTCCGGGCAAACTGCTCCACCTTGTCCAGATAGGTCGTCCCCTCCAGACCCGTCACGCGCGCCTGCGCCACGTCCGGGACGGCAAAGTAGGCATGGAATGCAAAGGCTACGGGCGCCGGCGTGGGGCTCCGATTTTCCACACGCAGGGTCAGCCGCAGAGAGGAACCAACTACGGCGTCCAGCCGGAACTGAAACGCGTGCGGCCAGGCCGGGCTGACCGATGCGTCGCCGGCCAACTCCAGCACGACGCTTGTGGCGCCGTCTGCGCGGCGTTCTGCGTCGGCGAGCGTCCACTCCATCGTGCGGCCAAAGCCATGCTGCGGCGCACCCGCCGGGCCGGGACCGAACCAGGGTACACACAGCGGAATCCCACCGCGAATGGGAACGCCGGGAGCCAGCACGCACTTAGGCGAAAGCCACAGCATCTCCCTTTGCCCTGCGGGCTGGAATGCCAGCAGATGCGCTCCCTGCAGCGCCATCACCGCACGACCCAGCTCGTTTTCCATCACCAGCAGCGGCAGGCCGGCGTCTCCCGGCTGATGCAGTGCCGGGTAAATCTCTGTGGAATGAGCCAGCCGGATGCCTGCGGCCCCGACAAGTTGCTCGATCATGGAGCTCATGCCTGTCTCCTCAGAGCCCTATTGTATGCACCGCGCTTCGTTTTCCACGCCTCTGCGTGCCGGTCTCGCTACCCGCCTCGCAGAGAATAGGAGTGTGATGAACACTTTGCGCGGGATTGCGATTGTGACGGGATTGTTTCTGCTGGGCACCTTGCTGCACCGGGCGGGCGTACCCATTCCCGGCGGCGTATTGGGGCTCCTGCTGTTTTATGGAGCGCTTACGGCCGGGCTGGTAAAGCTCCAGTGGGTGGAGGGCGCGGCCAATCTGCTGCTGCGGCACATGGTGTTGCTTTTCGTGCCGCTCACTGTGGGCCTTATGGAGATGGGCCAGGTGCTCTCGCGGCAGGCCTTCGCGCTTACCGCGAGCCTCGTGGTCAGCTTCCTCGCGGTGCTGCTGACAACCGGCCTGCTGGGCCGCTGGCTTTTGCCATTCGCGCAAGAAGCCGAAGCGGAGCCATGCGCGGAGCAGGATCGCGCGGAGGCTGGCAGATGAGCCTAATGTCGTGGCTTAGGAGTCCGGCCTTCAGTGTCTTTCTCACTGTCGGGGCTTATGCTGTGGCGCTCGCCCTGCATCGGCGCTGGAGGTGGATTCCTCCGATTGTGGCTGCGTGCCTGCCGATCATTGCGCTTCTGCTGCTGATGCGCGAGCCCTACGCGGAGTACGACCGCGGAGGCAACCTGCTGACATGGTGGCTGGGCCCTGCGACTGTGGCGCTGGCCGTGCCCATCTATCGCAACGGACAGCGGCTGCGCCGTTCCCTGCCGCGTCTGCTGGGCATCGTCTTTGCGGGGGCCGTGGTTGGCATGACCACGGCGGGTCTTACCGCATGGCTGCTGGGCGCTCCAACCTCCGTGGTCATGTCTGTTGTGCCCAAGTCCGTCACCACGCCAATTGCGATCGAGGTTTGCCGCGAACTGGGCGGCATTCCGCAGATCACGATTGCGATGGTGATTCTGGCCGGGGTGCTGGGCGCGACCTTCGGTCCCATGGTGCTGCGGCTGGCCGGGGTGCGCGACGACCGGGCTATCGGCGTGGCTGTGGGTTCGTCCTCGCATGGCATCGGCACCGCCAGCCTGGTACGCCGCTCAGAGATGCAGGCGGCCGTCTCGTCCTGGGCCATGGCCACATCCGGTGTCATCACTTCGCTGCTGGCGGCTCTGCTGGCGCTATTCCTGCGGTAGAGAACGCAGAAATTGTCGTGCGCGCAGGAATGTGACCGGGCAGCACGGAGACTGGCTTACGCCCGTGAGCCTCAAAGTCTTCGCAACCGCGCGCAAGCCTCGTCAAGTTCGCGATCTCTCTTGGCGAAGCAGAAGCGCAGCAGATCTTCACCGCGCCCGTGGCGAAAGAATGCCGAACCCGCGACTGCGGCAACTCCCGTGGCGGCGAGCAGATGGCGCGCCCTCTCCGCGGCAGTTTTGCCGGGCAGGCGGGTGGCTCTGGCCAGCACGTAGTAGGCGCCGGCGGGGACGCTGGGCTCCATGCCCGCGTCGCGGAGGGCGGCAAGGATGCGGGCGCGCTTGGATTCGTGATCGGCTGCGAGCTGGGTGTAGAACGAGGGCGGCAACTGTTCCAGGCCGGCAGCCGCTCCATGCTGAAAGGCCGAAGGCGCGCAGACGTAGGTGAGGTCATGAAAGTAGGCCATGGCGGCCATCCATTTGGCGTCGGCCGTGACGTAGCCAAGCCGCCAGCCGGTGACGCTGAAGGTTTTGCTGAAGCCGGACATCACGATCGTGCGCTCGCGCATGCCTTGCAGAGTGGCCGGGGAGATGTGACGGTGTCCGTCATAGACGTAGTACTCGTAAATCTCGTCGGTAAACAGGAACAGATCGCGTTCACGGCAGACGGCGGCGATGGCTTCGATCTCCGCGCGCGAAAAGATCTTGCCGCTGGGGTTGGCGGGGGTGTTCAGCAGGATGGCGCGGGTGCGCGGGGTGATGGCGGCGTGCAAGGCATCCACATCGAGCGTCCAGTCCGGCTCTGCCAGCGGCACAAAGACCGGTTTGACACGCATGGACTTGAGGGTGGCGACGTGGTAACCGTAGAAGGGCTCAAAGAGCAGCACCTCATCGAGCGGATTGAGCAGGGCCATGGCCGCGGCGTGCAGTCCGCCAGTGGCTCCCGAGGCGACCAGTACTTCAGTCTCCGGATTGTAGTCGAGGCCGTAGTCCTTCTTCTGCTTGGCCGCGATGGCGTTGCGCAGGCGGGTGACGCCGTCGAGGCGGGTGTAGATGTTGTGGCCGGCGCGGATGGCGGCGATGGCTTCCTCTTCAACGGGCGCGGGCACCGGGGTATCGCATACGCCCTGGGCCAGGTTGATGCCGCCGATGCGGTCGCACTCGGTGGTCATGGCGCGAATCTCAGACTGCATGGCGCCGGGTGCCAGCTCACTGAGGGCGAGGCGCGAGGTGGTGTGCGGATGGGGCGCGAAAGCTCGTGTCACAGGGAAGTGTCTCCGACCAACTGTGTCATTTTACATTTTGTCGCGTAAATGGCTGAAGCGCGATCGAACACCGCTTTCCGCGTGGCGCGGGCGTAGAATCTTGCTTTCAGGCTTGAGGTTGCATGCACGAGCTTTCCCTTGTTTCCAGCATCGTGGACTCGGTAACCGAGTCGCTGGCGCGGTATCCCGGCGCACGGGTGATAGAGGTGCGGCTGCGGGTGGGTGCGCTGGCGGCGGTGATTGAAGACAGCTTGCAGTTTTGCTACGGCATTGCGACGGAGGGGACGCCGCTGGCCGGGTCGGCGTTGGTGGTGAAGACGCTGCCGGTGGTGGTGCACTGCTCCCGGTGCAACGTGGATGGGGCCATTGAGAGCGTGCAGAGCTTCCGCTGCCCGCACTGCGGCGAGCTGACCATGGATGTGCGTCAGGGGCGCGAAATGGAGATCGAGGCGATTGAGATTGAAGAGGCTGAGGTAGGCGGATGACGACCCGAATTGTGGAGCTGCGGAGAGGAATCCTGAAGAAGAATGACGAACTCGCGGCGGGACTGCGCGACCGGTTTACTGCGGCTAACGTGCTGGTGCTGAACCTGGTTTCGAGCCCGGGAACAGGGAAGACGGCATTTCTGGAGCGCACGCTGCGCGAGTTGCTCGCGCAGGGCTCTCGCGCGGCGGCGCTGGTGGGCGATCTGGAGACCGACAACGATGCGCGGCGGCTTGCCGCCAGCGGCGCGCCGGTGCGGCAGATCAACACGCACGGCATCTGCCACCTGGAGGCCGAGATGGTGGGTAAGCATCTGGACGGATGGGAGCTTGCTGCGCTGGATTATCTGTTTATCGAGAACGTGGGCAATCTGGTGTGCCCGTCCAGCTACGACCTCGGCGAGAAGATTCGCGTGGCCCTCTTGAGCGTGACCGAGGGCGAGGACAAGCCGCTGAAGTATCCCACGCTGTTCAACTCAGCCGATGCGGCGGTGATTACGAAAATGGATATTGCGGAGGCCGTCGGATTTGATCGAGAAGCGGCGCTCAGGAATATCAACGAGATCCGGCCCGGCATTCGCATCTTTGAGACATCGGCGAAGACGGGCGCGGGGCTGGCGGAGTGGCTGGGGTATCTGCAAGAGCAAGGAGCGAACCACGCAGGAAGTTAGCCGGTCGAGCATTCCGGCGAAGGGAGGTTACGGATGCAGAGCGCAAAGAGCAACGTGGAGGCGGCAAATGGCGTTGCGGGCGTCGAGGCGTATCTTGCCAAAGTGCCGGAGCCGGCACGGACGACGCTGGCCAAGTTGCGCGCAATGATTCGCGCATCGGCGCCGAAGGAGGCGACGGAACAGTTGAGTTACGGCATGCCGGCCTTCCGCTATAAGGGCGCGCTGGTGGCCTATGGCGCGTTCAAGAATCATTGCAGTTTCTTCCCGATGCAGGCTTCGTTGACCGACGCGATGCAGGACGATCTGAAAGGCTACCGCACGTCGAAGGGGACGCTGCAGTTCCCGCTGGACCGGCCCCTGCCGGCGGCGCTGGTAAAGAAGATGGTGAAGGCGCGCGTGGCAGAGAATGAGCGGAAGAAGTGAATCGACCCCTACCCTGATGAGGTGATTTGGATCACATCTTGCGGCTTTCCCCGCAAGGTATAAGGTGGATGCTATGTGTCTAGCGATTCCGGGAAAAGTAGAAGAGATTACCACCGAGGGTGATCTTCGGGTGGGGCGGGTGAACTTTGGCGGGGTGGTCAAACGCGTCTGTCTGGACTATGTGCCGGAGGTCGAGGTGGGCGACTACACCATCGTCCATGTGGGCTTTGCGCTCTCGAAGATCGACGAGGAGACGGCCGAGCAGACCCTGCGGGAGTTCCGCGCGATGGGCGTGCTGGACGAAGAACTGGCCACGGAAGAAGAGCACTTTGCGCGGGCGGCGGCTGCGCCCCAGTCGGCCTGTCCGGATGGGAGTTGCTCGGCGGACTCCCAGGTCTCGGAACGGCGGGCTGGGGTGCCCGGAGTGCATGGCGGAGCGAGCCGCGCATGAAGTACCTCACGGAGTTTCGCAATGGAGAAATTGCCCAGCGCATGGCGCGGGAAATTCACGCTGTCACCACGCGGCCGTGGAAGATCATGGAGGTCTGCGGCGGGCAGACCCATTCGATCATCAAAAATGGTATCGACCAGATGCTGCCGCCGGGGATCGAGATGATCCACGGGCCGGGCTGCCCGGTGTGCGTCACGCCGCTGGAACTGATCGACAAGGCACTGGCCATTGCCGCGCAACCGGGGGTTATCTTCTGCAGCTTTGGCGATATGCTGCGCGTGCCGGGCACTGACAGCGATCTGTTTCAGGTGAAGGGCGCGGGCGGCGATGTGCGGGTCGTTTATTCGCCGCTGGATGCGGTGGATCTGGCTGCGAAGAATCCTGACAAGCAGGTGGTCTTCTTTGGTGTGGGCTTTGAGACAACGGCCCCTGCCAATGCGATGAGCGTGCATGTGGCCAAGAGGCGCGGGCTCACCAATTTTTCCCTGCTGGTGTCGCATGTGCTGGTGCCGCCTGCGATTGATGCCATCATGAGCGCGCCAGGAAATCACCACCCCGGCGACGAAGACCCGTCACCGGGGACCACGGGACCACAGGTGCAGGGCTTTCTGCTCGCGGGGCATGTGTGCAGCGTGATGGGATATTGGGAGTATCCTCCGCTGGCCGAGAAATTCCGAATCCCTCTGGTGGTCACGGGCTTTGAGCCGTTGGATTTACTGGATGGCATTCGCCGGGTTGTCATTCAACTGGAGGCCGGCCGGCATGAGGTTGAGAACGCCTACGAGCGCATCGTGAAGTTTGAAGGCAATCCAGCGGCGCAGAAGCTGCTGGCAGAGGTTTTTGAGGTGACGGATCGCGCCTGGCGCGGAATCGGCGTGATTCCGAAAAGCGGCTGGCGGCTCAAGGACGCCTATCGGGCTTTCGACGCCGAGAATCGCTTCCAGATCAGAGCTATCCATACGGTGGAGTCGCCGCTGTGCCGCTCCGGCGATGTGCTGCGTGGAGCGATCAAGCCTGCCCAGTGCCCGGCCTTCGGCAAGGAGTGCACGCCGCGTCATCCGTTAGGCGCGACCATGGTTTCCAGCGAAGGCGCCTGCGCGGCGTACTACAACTACGGGCGGTTCCTGTCGGCGGAGGAACTGGCGGGGGCAGGGTCCGCATTGTCCGGAGCGACGCATGGCTGAGAACGCTGTCCTGCCGGATTTTTCCCGCTGGAGTTGCCCGTTGCCGCTCAAGGATTACCCTACCATCGTGATGGGCCACGGCGGCGGCGGCAAGCTGGGCAATGAGTTGGTGGAGCACCTTTTTCTGCCCGCTTTCCGCAATCCTGAGCTCGAAAACCTGGGAGACGCCGCGGTCTTCGAACTGGAGTCGGGCAGGTTGGCCATGAGCACGGACTCGTTTGTTGTGCAGCCCCTGTTTTTTCCTGGCGGCTCGATTGGCGCGCTGGCGGTCAACGGCACAGTCAACGACCTCGCCGTCTCCGGGGCGGAGCCGAAATTCCTCAGCGCCAGCTTCATTCTGGAAGAAGGCTTTCCTCTCGCGCAGCTTGCTGCAATCGTGGACGCCATGGCCGAAGCTGCACGCGTCGCGCAGGTCCGCATCGTCACGGGAGACACCAAGGTGGTGGAGCGCGGGCACGGGGACGGCTGCTACATCAACACGGCGGGCATCGGCGTGCTGCGGCCGGGGATTGCGGTGGGGCCGCACCGTGCGCAGCCAGGCGACGCGGTGCTGGTGTCGGGCACAATTGGCGACCACGGCATGGCGATCATGAGCGTGCGCGAAGGGCTGGAGTTTGAGAGCCAGATCCGCTCAGACTGCGCGGCGCTGAATGGGATGATTGCCGAGGTGCTGGATGCGGTGGGCGATGGAGTCCACGCCATGCGCGACCCCACGCGCGGGGGCCTGGCTTCCACTCTGAATGAGATTGCGACGGCCTCGGACGCAGGCATCGTGATCGACGAGCCCAGCCTGCCGGTGCGGCCGGAGGTGCAGTCGGCCTGCGAAATACTGGGGCTTGATCCGGTCTACGTGGCCAATGAAGGCAAAGCGGTGCTCTTCGTTGCGCCGGAGGAGGCCGCGCGGGTACTGGAGATTCTGCGGGCGCACCCGCTGGGCCGCGACGCCGCGCGCATCGGCCAGGTGACGGATCAGCACAAGCGAATGTTAGTAGCGCGCACAGCAATGGGTTCGAACCGCGTGATTCCGACTCAGATTGGCGAGCAGTTGCCGCGCATCTGCTGAACTCCGTAGGAAGGAAATCGGACTCGCAACCAACCTCGAAAAATCAGCCGAGCAGGTCAAAGGCCTGCTGAATACGTTCCATCAGGCCGTCGTGAACCGCGCCGAACTTGCTGTCCACCTCGAGCACCATGGGCGGTGGCGCGGGCAGCGCTTTGAGCGCCTTCACCGCAGCCGGCCAGGCGATCGTTCCTTCGCCGGGCCAGAGGTGATCGTCCTTCAAGCCGTGGTTGTCGTGCGCATGCACTGAGCCGATGCGTTTGCCCAGTGTGGCGATAGCTTCATCCACGCCGACGGTGAGGTGCGCGTGTCCCAGGTCCAGGCATACATCCACATCGTGCAGGTGGCCCATCTCGAGGATCGTCATCAGATGGGCGGGCGTAGTGGGATCGCCGGTAAGGTTTTCAACCAGCACGCGCACGCCGAGCGGCCGGGCAAAAGCGCCCAGGTGCTCCAGCGCAGTCTCCGCGTACTCGATGGTGCGCAGTGACCAGCTATCGGTCTTCTCGCCCAGGTGGATGACGATGTTTTTGAAGGGAATATGTTCTGCGGCCTCAAGTGCGCGCTTGATCTCATCCATGGCGTCGATGCGACGCGACTTTTCCGGGTGCAGCACATTGATGGGCGGGGCGCCGGCGCGGCCCATCTCGCGGTCAGGAAAGAGCGGCGCATGCATGGAGAACGGCGTCAGGTCATTCTCGCTGAACCAGCCTGCCAGCTCCATCACGTGCTCGCGGCTGGTGTAGTCAAAGTGCTGGCGCGCGGCAAAGATCTCGACCGCCTGTGCTCCGGCACGGCCAGCCATCTCCAGCAGCCCAGGGTGCAGGCGCTGGTTCAGGAACAGGTGCGTGGATAGAACGCGCAGAATGGTCAAATCGGTCCCCCGCGCCGCGCCGCTTTTTGCAGCCTTGCGAGCGCTACCTTTATTGTCGCATTTTTGCAACAACTTGCGGGCTGCAGGGTGTTGTGCAGCATGGTGCCACGCGTGCAGCGGCGGGTCAGTAGCCAGCCGCCTTGCCGTAGTGGCTGCGATGGTCTTGCCCGCCTTCCAGCTCGCCGGTTTTGGGGTCCACCGCAATGCACTCGCCATTGGACCAGTGGCGCTTGAAGACCAGCACGTCATACCCCATGGCGCGCAGGCTGGCCGCCGTCTCCGGACTGAGGCCCGGCTCGGCAATCAGCTTGTCGGGCAGGTACTGGTGGTGGAAGCGGGGCGCGTCCACCGCCTCCTGAATATTGAGGCCGCCGTCGGCCGCGGAGAGAAAGATGTTGGCGACCGTGGTGATGATGAACGCTCCGCCCGGCGAGCCGAGGACGAAGCGCAGCTTACCGTCTTCAAGGATGATCGTCGGCGTCATGGAGCTGAGCGGGCGCTTACCGGGAGCGATGGCGTTGGCCGGTCCCTGGATGAGGCCGAACATGTTGGGCACGCCCATCTTTGAGGCGAAGTCGTCCATCTCGTCGTTGAGCAGAAAGCCGAGCGAACCGGAGGTGACGTGGGAGCCGAAGCCGTCATTGAGGGTATAGGTGACAGAGACGGCGTCGCCTGCGCCGTCCACAACCGAGTAGTGGGTGGTGTCCTGCGACTCCGGTCCGCGTTGGCCGGGCGTGGTCGGCGGAGGCGGCAGGAAGCCTGCGGGCCGCATCAGCGAGGCGCTGGGCGAGGCCTTGTCGGGCAGGATGCTTGCGCGCCAGGCCGCGGCGTATTTCTTGCTGGTGAGATCGGCCACGGGAATGCGGTTGTAGTCCGGATCCCCCAGATAATCGCTGCGATCCATGTAAGCGCGGCGGTAGGCCTCGGTGAGCAGGTGCATCCACGCAGGGCTGCGGTCGCCGAGTTTTGCCAGGTCGTAGCTCTCCAGAATATTGAGTGCGCTGATCAGGACAACCCCGCCGGAGGACGGAGGTGGCGCGCTGAGAATGGTGTAGTTGCGGAAGGTGCCTGTCACAGGCTTGCGTTCGGCCACGGTGTACTGCGCCATATCATCCAAGGTGAGCAGCGCGCCGCCTTTCTTCAGGTCATCGATGAGCTGCTGGGCCATCTTGCCGTGGTAGAAGTCATCGGGGTTGGCGGCAATGCGCGTGAGGGTCTGCGCCAGCAGCGGCTGCTTGAAGACCTCGCCTGCTTTGTAGAGGTTGCCGTCGCGCTGAAAGATCCGTTTCGACTCAGGAAACCGGGCCAGGTCGGGATCGGTCAGCTCTTCGGCCTCTTCGGCGGTGAGCAGGAAGCCATCCGCCGCCAGCCTGATGGCGGGAGCCATGACGCGCTTAAGGTCCAGCTTGCCGTATTTGCGTTCGGCATAAGCCAGGCCGGCGACAGAGCCGGGCGTAGCGATGGAGCGGTAGCCGAGGATACTCGATCGGAGATCGGTGGCAGGCAGGACGTTGCCCTGGGCGTCCTGGTACATCGTCTCAGTTGCGGCCAGCGGAGCCTTCTCGCGGAAGTCGATGAAGGTTGCCCTGCCGTCGTGGGTACGCAGCAGCATAAAGCCGCCGCCGCCCAGGTTGCCGGCCGCGGGATGGACCACGGCAAGGGCGAAGCCGGTGGCCACGGCTGCGTCCACCGCATTGCCGCCCTCGCGCAGCACCTCAAGGCCGGCATCGGAGGCCAGATGATGCACGCTGACGACCATGCCGTGACGGGCGCGGACGGGCTGCTCGCCCCGGTAGTCGAGCGCATTCAGCGCTCCCTGCTGGGCGGCGATGGTGGCGGGGATGGAAAGCACGGCAGCCGCGAGGACTGCCAGGACAGGGAAATCAGGCCGTCGCATCATAGTTGTTGTGACAGCATAACCCGGATTTCCGCTCAGCCCGCTACTTCGTGAGAGGGGTCGCCATGTATCCTGATCTTTCGCGTGGGTTCTGCGCACGGGGCAAGAGGCAGCCGCGCGACTGGCGGCTTGTCCGCCGGCCAGTGGCTGCGAAGGGAGATTGTGTGTCCTGCGCGGCGGCGCAGCCATGCAACAAGCCGCGAAAGTCTCGAGCTTTCCGGCAGAAGAGCCTCTTTTGAGTTACCCAAAGTTCCGCTATCGCGTCCAAGGGCTTTAGGGCGCAGCGGGCTTCGGCACAGCAAGGCAGCAGGGATTTCCCTGCCGGGCGTATCAGCAAGAGATCGAATTCGATTACGGAGATCAGAATGCGAATGAAGTGGATGCAGGCCGTTGGAATTTTGTTTGGAGCCGCGGTGTTGAGCGGCGTCCCGGCCTATGCGCAGTTCGATGTTGCGGGAAGTTTTTTTCAGGCTTATAACACCTCCACCACCGGCAATGGAGCTGAACAAACGCCGAAGAACTCCCCCGGCGTCCTGTTGGAATTCCGTTATATCCTCAAGCCGCTGAAGGGATTTGAACTAAGCTACTCCTACAATCCGGCAGATGAGTCCTATACCGTCGCACCCACAAGTTGCGGCCTGCGGTGCGGCAACAAGCCCGTTACAGTGACCTCAGACAATCACATGATCGGCATGAACTGGATGTTCACCACCAAGAAGAAATATGCGGGGTTCAGCCCATTCGGGCTCGCCGGTCTTGGATTTGTGATTTCGGAACCGAACACCAACGACTACGCTCTGAACTCCGTCGTCCGCATCTCGTTTGACTACGGCGGCGGTGTGGACTACTCTCTCGGTTCGCGCTTCGGAGTCCGCGCGCAGGTGCGCGGCGCAGCCTACAAAGCTCCCGATCTGTCGATCCTCTACTCGCCGACAGGCGCGTATATGCAGACCATCCAGCCCTCGATTGGCATTTACTTCCGGCCGTAGCGCCGCACCATCACTCTCTCGCAGCTAAGCCCTTTGGCGAACGCACGATGCAGGCGCCAAAGGGTTTTCTGTTACCTGCGTCATCTGCGGCACAGGCCACCCATCGAATGCCATGCGCGTCTAACTGGCATTGCGGCGTAAACGGCGCCGCGGTGCTGGCAACTTCCCACATTCATACACAACCAAGCTTCGGCGAGAAGCGGCGGAGGAAATGATGCGAGTGAAGTGGACGTATACGGCGTTTGTTTTCTTCTGTTTCGCTTTTCTGTGCGGCGCTGTGGCCCAGGCTGAGAACGATGCGGCGGCCAGCCTTTACGGGGCCTTCAGCGGTAAAACATCCAGCAATAACACGGTTCAAAGTCCCTCCAATCAGGCGGGCGTGCTCTTCGAGCTGCGCCACATCTCCAACCCGCTGGTCGGGTATGAAGTGACGTATGCCTACAACCGCGCCAATCAGGCCTATTCATCGGGCCTCAGTCGGACCCCCGGTCTCTGTCCCGGTTCTGGGTGTCCGGCGCCCGTCTCCGTTCCGGCCAATGCACACGAAGTTACGGCGGACTGGCTCCTCTCCTTTGGCGTCGCGAATCTCAAGCCGTTCCTGCTGGGCGGCGGTGGCCTGCTGTTGAACGTGCCTGCATCGAGCGGCGGCTCCACCAGCACCAGCACGCAGGGCGTCTTCGTCTACGGCGGCGGGCTGGACTGGGGCCTTCTGCCGCATCTCGGCCTGCGGGTGCAGTACCGCGGCAATCTCTACAAAGCGCCCGACCTGACGAAGCTCTATACGTCGACGAACCGGTTCACCCAGACGGCGGAGCCGATGATCGGGGCGTACTTCCGCTTCTGAGCGCGTGATCGTGATACGTAGTCGTGGTTCGTTTCTGACCGGCCCCGGCTCGTCACATCACGCTGTGCCGGCGGTCACAGGGGCGAGCCTCCTTCGTGCGCCAAAGTTGCATCCTACTTCGACAGCGCGTCTCCGGAACTGCTCCATCTCCGTGCTGCGCGCAGAGCCCTCCTGCGAGGTGAAGGAACATGCACCTGAGCAAGATGCACCGTGTCTGGATGCTGCCCTTTTTTCTGGTGTCGATCGCGGCCGCAGCGCCGGCACAGACCGACGTTGCCCTGAGCTTCTACGGAGCCTTCACCGGCTCGACGACTGGCAACGGCGTCACCCAAAGCCCTGCGAACCAGGCTGGAGGCATGGTCGAGCTGCGCCACATCTCCAACCCGCTCGTCGGCTATGAGGCAACGTACTCCTACAACCGCGCCAACCAGAAATATCTGAGCACAGTATTCGTTCCAGTCTGTTCGCCAGTCCAGGGCATCTGCCTGATCGAGCGTGCCGGAACGGTCGCAAACAACGCCCACGAGATCACCGGAGACTGGATCTTTTCCCTCAAACTCGCCAACCTCCGTCCCTTCGCTCTGGCAGGTGGTGGACTCCTTGTGAATGCCGCCAGCAGCGCAAATGTGTTCGGCTGTTATGTGGGCGTTCCGGCCTGCTTGACCTCTCCCGCATCCACACAGAGCTCGACGACGGGTGTCTTCGTCTACGGCGCGGGTCTCGACTGGGGCCTGCTGCCGCACCTCGGCCTGCGCCTGCAGTATCGGGGCAACGTCTACAAAGCACCGGACCTGATCGGCGCATTCCAGTCCACCAACAGCTTCACGCACACCGCCGAGCCGATGATCGGGGCGTACTTCCGCTTCTGACGGGCGGCGGCGCGTTGAATCGTCGCTCACACTCCGCCGGCCAGTGGTCACGAGTGCAACGCTTCTGACGGTCACTTTAACTTCAACGGGGGGAAATCCGAATGTGCATCCGCAATTTGCATCGCGTCTTTGCTTCGGCACTCTTCTTCGCAGCCATCGTCGCTACAGCTCCTGCGCAGACTGACGTTGCCCTGAGCTTTTTCGGCGCTTTCAGCAATACGGCGACAAGCAGCTTCATTTTGCGCCAGACCCCCTCAAGCCAGGCGGGTGGGATGATCGAACTGCGCCATCTTGTGAATCCGCTCATCGGCTTTGAGGCAACGTACTCGTTCAACCGTGCGAATCAAAATTATCTGTTCAACCCGCCCTACGACCTCTGTCCAAATCCCGCCTGCCAGTTCTCCAATACAGTCTCAGCAAATGCGCACGAGATCACTGCGGACTGGGTGCCATCGATGAAGTTCGGCAGCCTGCGCCCGTTTGCCGTGCTTGGCGTAGGCCTGCTGGTCACGGTGCCCACGGGAAGCCAGACGCTTGCCCAGTACTCCCCCGCTCCACTTACCTCAACGAATGCAGTTTACGTCTACGGTGCAGGTGCGGACTGGGATCTTGCGCCCCATCTCGGGCTGCGTGTGCAGTATCGGGGCAATCTCTACAAGGCCCCTGATGTGAGCAGCACCTTTATGATGAGTGGACCAGACGCCTTTCTCCATACCGCTGAGCCGATGATCGGGGCGTACTTCCGCTTCTGAGTTCGCGCTTCGCCACATGACCCGAATGCGCCGCGCGGCCCGCACCCAGCGCAATCCGTTGGATGGATGCGCCCCGGTCCGTTATCATGGATCATGCGTCTTTTCGCGGCCGGAGCTTTGTGTCTCCTGGCCCTTCCCCTCGCTTCAACCCCCGCCGCGCGTGCTGATTCGGCTGACTCCGTGCCGGCCACGACGTCGACAGTCGCGCAGATTGTGGCGCAGATGCAGAGTCACACTCTGACGCGCAACGAGGAACTGAAGCGCTACGAATCACTGCGTCACTATGCGGTGCACTACCGTGGATTCCCCGCCAGCGTGGACGCCAAAATGGATGTCGAAGTGGATTACGACGCCGCCTCGGGCAAGAGCTTCCACATTGTCTCGCAGAGCGGCTCGCGGTTTCTCTGTGACAAGGTGCTGAAGCGCGCTGTGGACAGCGAGAACGAAGCGCAGAAAGACCAGAGCGCGACCGAACTGACGCCGGCAAACTACCGCTTCGCGCTGGAGGGCCGCGACACCGTGGACGGCCGCCCTGCGTACATCCTGAATGTGCAGCCCATCACGCCCAGCAAGTTTCTCTACAAGGGCAAAGTGTGGGTGGATGCGCGCGACTTTGCGGTCGTGAAGATCGAAGCCACACCGGCAAAGAATCCCTCGTTCTGGATCTCGCAGACTCTGATCCACTTCACCACGGCGCGGATGGGCGGCTTCTGGCTTCCTGAGCAGAACCGCAGCGAGACGCATGTCCGCATCGGCGGAACAGCGGTGCTTACCATCGACTACGGCGAGTACAAGGAACTGACGCCGCAGATCGCCAGCCGCTGAAGCCGCCCGGTAGCGTGAACCGGCACTAAGGCAGCAGCTTCCGAATCGCAAACAGCGTGGCACGGCCCATCGCCTGCTTGCTGCGCGCCTTCACGCCACGCGGGTGAGGCGCAAGGTTCGGGCCCACATATTGAGTTGTAATCGCCGTCTGGTAGTGCGCGAGCAGTTGCTCCGTCGCCGCCCGCCAGCTATGCTGCGCCGCGCGCGCCATCGCCGCCTGGCCCATGATTGCACGCCTGCCTGCATCGCCCAGCAGCAGCGTCACCTGCTCCGCAGCCTGTTCTTCCGTGTCGAAGAGGAATCCGTTCAAGCCGTCGTTCACCATCTCCGGAATGCCGCCGGCCCGTGCGCCCACCACGGGCACGCCCGAGGCCATCGCCTCCAGCACAACCAGCCCCAACGTCTCCGTGCGTGAGGGCATCACGAAGACATCGCACGACGCGAAGGCTGCCGCCAGCTCGTCGCCATGCAGAAAGCCGGCAAAGTGGACCGGCAGTCCGGCGAAGAACGCACGCAGCGCCTTCTCATGCGGTCCTCCGCCAACAAGCGCCAGCCGCGTCTCGGGCGCAGCGGCCAGCACGGTCTTCAGGCGCTCAATCTCCTTCTCGGCAGAGAGCCGCCCGGCATAGAGCAGCAGCGGGCTTTCCGGGTGGCCATCGGTCAGCCGCGCGCGCATCGCCGCCGATCGCTTCTCCGGCGTGAATCGTTCCGTGTCTACTCCGCCCGGCCAAAGCTCGGACCGCGCAATGCCATGTTCCCTGAGCTGTTGCACCATCACGTCGGAGGGGCAGAGGTTGAGCGTGGCGCGGTTGTGGCGCAGCCGCAGCAGCGGCCAGATGTATGGCTCCAGAAACGCCATGCGGTAGTAGTGCAGATACTTCGGCAAGTCCGTGTGGTACGAGATCACGAGCGGCGTTTTGAGAGGCCCGCCATCGCCACCGCCCGCGTAGTAGAGCCCGGCCACGCCCAGCAGAATCGGTTCGGCGACGTGAATCACGTCCGGCCGGAATGCCTGCAAGACTTGTCGCATGGAGGCGCGCGGCAGCGAGAGCCGCAGCTCAGGGTAGAAGGCAAGTGCGTGGCCTTTCACACCCACCACGCGCGCGCCTTCATACTCGGTGATGCCGCCTTCGGGCGCGAAGATCAGCACCTCGTGGCCCATCCGCACCAGTTGGCGCGCCGTCTGGCACAGCGTCGTGACGATGCCGTCGACTTTCGGAACAAAGGTTTCCGTGAAAAAGACAATCCGCATGCAGGTGGGTCAGGCTCGTTTCCAGCGGCAAGTGGCTGGCGGTTCAATCTGTGGTGCGTGAACAGGCGCGGAATCTGCCCGGTGCAGGTTCGCTCGAACCCGAGCCTAACATGCGCGGCGGCGGTTTTCAGTGAATGCGACGAGGACGGTTATCGGTCCGCGACGAGCATCAGCAGGTCGGGCTTCACGCTGCACGGCGTCTGCAGCAGTGCATTCCAGCTCGACCCGTCGTCATAGCGCAGCGCCAGCAGCTCAATGGTCTGCACTGAGGTGAACCCGGGTAACACAAGTTCACCGGCTACGCTATCCTTGTCCTCGGCCCGCATCCGCACCACCAGCGTCCGGCTCAGCGTCGCCGCATCTCCTGCAGTGGATAACGATGGATCGACGCGACCCTTGGAGCCGAATCCCCGAGCGACAACCCGCGCCTGCACGATGTGCTTCCCATTTCCGTCCCCCAGAATCAGGTGAATCCTCTGCGAAGGCTGGTCCGGCTCCGTCTTGCTTCCATTTTTGTTGTCCCGCCGCACCACCAGCATGCCGTGTCCTGTGCCCTGTTGAGCCTGCATCTGCACCGGGCAGATCGTCGCCTTCGGCGCGACCAAGGGCTGTGGCGTACTCGAATTCAAGCCTCCGATCGAGAAGACGCCTCTGCCCATGCTCTCCATCCCCGCGACACCGGCACTTTGCTCCTGCGGGGGTTGGTACACACTCTGGGCCGCGAGTCCCAGAGTGCCAGAAAGGAGCAGGGAGAGAAGACCAGCGCTTGCACGCTGCATGGCAATGCCTCCTTTGGCCCCGGCGGGGCCGGCAGAGCTCGCGTACACCACTAAATTACACCTGTCCCGGAAGGAGTTCAAATGGGGTAACAGGCCTGCAACAGGCCTGCGCCACGGCGACCAGGCGGAGTCGCCGTTGCGCTGCCCGGCTATGATACCGTTTGAGTACGGCGGCCTCCTTTGCCATTCAGTTTTTGGGAAACGGTGGAGCCGAAGCCCATGCCTCAACAGCCGGAACTGATATCGCCTTCATTGCCCGCGAGCCCGGCTCCCCTGGCCGGGTCCGCTCCCGGTTCCGCGTCCATTCCCGGCTCCGCGCCGGTCGCCGGCACATTGCCTCCGCAGCGCATTCCGGGCTGGCTGGTGCGGGCTGAGCTGTTCCTGCGGGTGATGTTGCGCATGTACATCGGCCTTGCCGTCTGCTACGCCCCATGGTCGAGTCTCTTCTGGGACCAGAATCCGCTGTTTTTGCAGTTCCCAACTTTGGGCATCTATGCAGCCAATGGAGCGGTTCGAGGCATCGTATCTGGATTGGGGCTTTTGAATCTTTGGATCGCGTTCCAGGATGCTGTCCGCTCCAGGGGAAGATAACGCATGAACCATTTCGAGAAGGAAGCAGCGGGCGGTTCCACTGCGCCCAATGCTGGGCAGTCTGTGTCCGATTCTGATGCAGCCGAACACGCATCCCAGGCAGCCGTCCCGCCTGCGGCTGTCATTCCCGGCAACGGGGAGCCGCCGCAACTGGACCGCGCGCCGCTGGCGTATGAGAACACCAGCTTTCTAAATAGCCCCGATGGCCGGCTGATTCGCATCGTCTCCGAATTCATGGAGCCGCTGGCCCGCTTTCGCCATGAGCGCATTCAGGATACGGTCGTCTTCTTCGGCTCGGCGCGCTTCCGCGGCCGGGAAGAGGCCGACCATGCGCTTGAGCTGCTGGACAATACGGGCTCTCTGCAGCCCGCGCCCAGGGAGGAGCAGCCGGCTCGCGCGCCGGAAATTGCCGCAGGCCAGGCCACGGAGCTGCAGCGCAAGCGGGCGGTGGCGGCGGTTGAAATGGCTCGCTACTACGAAGATGCGCGCCGCCTTGCACACCTGCTCACCAGTTGGGCTGCCACCATCCCCTCACAGCGGCATCGTTTTGTGGTCACATCGGGCGGCGGGCCGGGCATTATGGAGGCAGCCAATCGCGGCGCTTATGAGGCAGGCGGCAAAACCATCGGAATGAATATCCGCCTGCCCTTCGAGCAGCACCCCAACCCCTACATCACCCCAGCGCTGAACTTCGAGTTCCACTACTTTTTCATGCGCAAGCTATGGTTTGCCTATCTGGCCAAGGCTCTGGTGGTCTTTCCAGGGGGATTCGGCACGCTGGACGAGATGTTTGAGCTGCTGACTCTGGCCCAGACTAAGAAGCTGGCCAAGAAAATCACCGTGGTCATCTACGGTCCGGAATACTGGAAGAAGGTCTTCAACCTCGACACGCTGGTTGATACCGGGGCCATCTCGCCGAAGGACATTGATCTCTTCCAGTTTGCCGACTCGCCGGAGCAGGCCTTTGAGATGCTCCGCAAGGGCCTCACCGAGAACTACCTGTTGCCCGAGGCTACCGCCGCTGCAGAGCACGCCTTCCAGGAGATCATGCCGGGCGCAACGATTGAGGACTTTCTGGGACCGGAGTTGGCGCGCAATGGGAGATGAACTTTTTGTAATGGGAAAGTGGTTCCGCAGGCGCGCCCCAACCTGCTCTGCAGCGGTCGACCGGCCTGCGCCCATGCAAAGAAAAATCAGCCACTTCCAGTTCCGGGACCGTATAATGGAACGAGCGGCAACTTCCCCGAACCGTGTGCTCCAATTTCATCGATTCTGCGCCGGATGGGCGAGTATTTTTGTATTTTCAGGCTTTTTAAAGGTTTTTGAGGGGTCTGGGGCTGCGTATCCGAAATCCCTCCAGGAATTGAAGGCTAATTCGCAGGTTCTTAATGCCTTATTGACGGTCCTTTAGGATCATTGGACCGGAATTCCGGCTGAATCACGGAGTGAGTAGCAGCATGGCGAACTCGACGATCTCATACCTTTGGCGCGACCCCAACGCCGCCGAGCGGTTTAGCACTGGCATTTCCCTCCATAGCCATACCAATCAGTCCAAAGAGACGCTGGCTTTCCTGGCCAAGTTCGGCAACCAGTTTCCGATCATGCGTCCTCTGCTGGCGCGCCTGGAGCGTCGCTCGGAGGACAATCATGGCCTTCCCGTCAATTACGCCGCCAGCTATTGGACGCCGCCCATGACTCCGCGGCTGGCCTTCGATCTCGAGAGCGAGCAGATTCAAAAGCTCGATATCGCTTCCATGGTCTCTCTCACCGATCACGACAGCATCAATGCGCCGATGCTGCTGCGCACCGTCTCCAGCGCAGACCAGATTCCCATCTCGGTGGAGTGGAGCGCGCCCTATGGGGGAATGCAGTCCTTCCATCTGGGCATCCACAACCTGCCAGGCGCCAGCGCAGCCGAGTGGATGACGATCTTCAAGAACTTTACCGCCAACCCCAGCGATGCGCGCTTGACCGAGATCCTCGCGGCACTCGACAAAGAGCCCGACGTGCTCATCATCTTCAACCATCCCACATGGGACCTCTACATGGTGGGCAAAGATAAACACGCAGTGCTGATGGACCGGTTTCTCCAGGAGAACAACGCCTTTCTGCATGCCCTGGAACTGAACGGCCTGCGCAACTGGGATGAAAATCGCGCGGTGCGCCGCCTGGCGGACAGGTGGAAGATGGAACTCATCTCCGGCGGTGACCGCCATGGCGTGGAGCCCAACGCCAACATCAATCTGACCAATGCCTCCACCTTTACTGAGTTTGTCCATGAGATTCGCCGGGAGAAGAAGAGCAGAGTGCTCTTCATGCCCCAGTATGCCGAGCCGTGGAAGCATCGCATCCTCCAGTCCACCATCGATGCGATCCGCCACTATCCTGAATTTCCTCCGGGCTCCCGTACCTGGGATGAGCGTGTCTATCACCCGGATGCCAACGGCGTGCTGCGGCCTCTGAGCGAGCTGTGGCCAAGCGGCTCGGCACCCTCGGTAATGCGCTGGGGAATGCGACTGGTGGAGTTGCTGGGCAAGGGTCCAGTTTCGGGCAGTCTGCGGCTGGCCTGGAGCGAATCCAGCGAATTGCGTCTGGCCCTGGGCGAAAACGACGGCTGACAAGAGCCGATTTCCCGTCGCGATCGACGCATCTGTTCATCTGCAAACCAGAGGGCTTCTCACTGGATGTAAAGAGATGCCGCTTGCAGCCCGGCGGCGCGCGGGAAGCGTGCCATTCCGACGCATCCGAATTCTGCCCGGCGGACGCCCGTTGACCAGGCAGGAACTGCCGCGTTGGCGACAAACCGGCCCAGCCTCATTCTCGGACCCTGGGGTGCTTGGCGGGATCGATCGACCTTTTGCGGCGCAAAACCAATCTCATCCTGCTCGACTTGAACGCAGCAATTGAGCATGCCGGCCATCGCATGCCGGGGGGTACGGATGCAGGAGCGAAAAAGAAACGACAAGCGCAAATGCAGAGTCCGCGCTGCGTCGAAACACGTCAGGTCCGATTCGCGTTGATCAATGCGCGCGCAGTGCGCTGCAGCAAAGGCGTTGCCTCGCCAGGCTTGAAGATCTGCGAACTCACAAATGCGCCATTGATGAGAAGCGAAAGCTGGCCGGCAAGCTCATCCGGACGGGAAACACCCAGCCGCTGGGAGATGTCTTTCAATCGACGGCGCATCTCACATTTGTGCGCGGCGGCCACCTTGCGCGCCGGATGGTCAGGCTCAGGGAACTCCGCGGCCACATTAATCTGCGGACAGCCGCGATAATTTGCACGCCCCGCGCGTTCGCCGATCCATGCAAGATGGGCATCCAGTTCAGCGGCTGCATCGTCTGCGTGCCGTTCGGCAATGCGATCCCATGTTCCCCAGAAATCCGCGTCCTCGCGTTCGAGAAACGCCGCAATGAGGTCGTCTTTCGTCGCAAAGTGCCGGTAGAGGCTCGTTTTCGCTACCCCGGCTTTCTCGACAACGAGATCAACCCCCACCGCCCGCACGCCATGCTGATAAAAAAGCGCGCACGCTGTCTGGAGGACCTTCTCCCTCACTGCAGCATGACTTCGGGTGTCTGAGTTTGAAGCCGACTTCGGCATTTCCCCTCCGTAGGATTGGGAGCGCGCAATTCGCGCTTGACGAGCTACAGACCTGTACGTATTGTATCAAGTACAGACAGGTCTGTATCGAATGGTAGGAGCTGGAAATGAACCTGAAGAATAATCGAGAATCGAACCCGACCGTCGCCGTATTTGGAGCTGCCGGACACACCGGGCGCTTTGTGGTGGCGGAGTTGCTGCGCCGCGGCATCATTCCCATCGCAATTGTCCGCAACTCCGCCGCACTCGCCGGGGCAGACCTTTCCTCGCCTCAAATCCTGCGCCGTCAAGCAACAGTTGATCACGAGGAGTCACTCGACAAGGCGCTTGCCGGGGCGCATGCTGTCATCAATTGTGCAGGGCCGTTTCTTGAAACAGCCGATGCGGTTACAGCCGCCGCCATCCGCGCCGGCATCCACTATCTGGATCTCTCCGCCGAGCAGCCAAGCACGCTCGCCGTACTGGATAAATACGACCGCGCGGCGCGTAACGCAGGGATTGCTGTCGTTCCGGCAATGGGGTTCTTTGGGGGCTTTGCGGACCTGCTGGTAACAGCCGCGCTCGACGACTGGGACCGCGCAGACACCATCGAAACCATGATTGGCCTCGATTCGTGGCATCCTACGCACGGCACGCGTATGACAGGCAAGACGAATACGACCCGACGCCAGGTGATTGCGGAAGGCCAGCTTGTTCCCGTGACCTTGCCACCCGTAGAGAGGTCGTGGGAATTTGCCGATCCACTGGGCAGCCAGGCCATGGTCGAGGTGCCATTCTCTGAGATCGTTCTCATCGCGCGGCACGTCAGGACTGCCGAACTCCATACTTATCTGAACCGGCTTGCGCTGGGCGATGTCCGGAACCCGGAGACGCCTGCGCCGAAGGCTGCGGATGCCAGAGGACGTTCAGCGCAACGCTTTATGATAGATGTAGTTGCGACCCGCGGAGGAATGACCCGACGAATCCGTGCACAGGGGCGTGACATCTACGCCTTTTCGGCTCCGCTGATCTGCGCGGTGACGTTGCGACTGATCGAAGGTAAGTTCGACAGGGCCGGTGCGCAGCCGCCGGCAGCCATGTTTAACGCGCGGGAGATTCTTTCAGGCCTTACGCCCGAACATCTGACACTCGAGTTCACCAGGGCGTGACGCCTTTTAACTGTTGACTGCTCAGCGAGCGCCACATCGGCCGGGTCACTCATCGAGCGCAGAATTGTATCGGAAGTCGGCTTAGGTCCAGGTTTCTGAGAGCCCCTGATGGTTCCGAGCGAATCACCGGCCAACCACCCATTGCTCTCAGCAACAACCCCGCGAGCGTTCTCGCGCGGAGGAATCTCACCGGAGTTGGTAAAATCTTCATGAGATTGTTCCGTCCTTCTCGCCCGATTTCTGACACCATACACAATGCTGGTATACGATATGGGAAGGAGGGCGGGATGCCGGCTGCAAGAAAAATAACCGTGGAGGTTCCTGCGGAACTCCTCTCCAAGGCACAAGAAGCGAGCGGAGCCGGAATCACACAGACGATTCGTGCCGGGCTTGAGCTGGTAGCGGCTGGCAAAGCCTATGAGCGGCTTCTTCAACTTCAGGGCAAAGTTCGATTTTCAAAAACGCTGGAGGAGTTGAAGGCAGACCGATGATTGCGGCTGACACAAGCACCTGGATTTCCTTCTTTGAAGGCCGGCAGGGAGACGATGTCCTGGCGCTGACCAGGGCGCTTCACTCCAGGCTGGTCGTAATGCCGCCTCCCGTGCTCACGGAGTTGCTGAGTGATCCTGAGCTTTCTCCGTCTGTGGCGCAAACTCTCATCGAGCTTCCATTGGTGGCCTTGAAGGATGGATTCTGGCATCGAGGCGGAAAGCTTCGCGCAAAGGCCCTCGCCGGCAAAAGGAAGGCTCGGCTGGGGGACGCATTGATTGCACAATGCTGCATCGATGCCGATATTGCCCTCATCACGCGGGATCGGGATTTCAGGGCATTTTCCGAGCATCTGAATTTGTTTTAGCCCAACGCGCAGGTAGACCCCGGCGGCATCGAATCACTTTGCGGGCAGTGGCGCGCCTGCCTGGAGACTGCCTTTGGCCCCGCGTCTACCTCTCCGGCATTCGGCGGGACGAGTCGCAAACTTCCGGCCGTTTCGGCTTTTGCATGTACTCTTCGGGTTCCTCACTCAATTGAAGAGGTATTGTCCCGCGATTCATCCCCTGTTGATGTTCGCCCTCGACAATGGAGTCGTAGCAGCCAGCGAAAGCGGAACCAGCGAAAGCCGAACAAAGGGGAGCGGACATGGCCAACTCGACCATCTCGTACCTGTGGCGCGACCAGAACGCCGCGAAGGGATTCCGCACAGGCGTTTCGTTGCACAGCCACACCAATCAGTCCCGAGAGACGCTGGATTTTCTTGCGAACCTCGGCAACCAGTACCCTCTGATTCGTCCCCTGCTGGCAAGGCTGGAACGCAGGTCAGAGCAGCAGCACGGCGTGCGCATCAACTATGCCGCCAGCTACTGGACTCCGCCGATGACGCCCAAGCTGGCCTTTGATCTCGAAAGCCGCCAGATTGAATCGCTCGATGTGGCGCCCATGGTTTCCATTTCAGATCACGACAACATTCAAGCACCCATGCTGTTGCGCACCGTTCCGAGCGCGCGGCAGATTCCGGTTTCAGTGGAGTGGACGGCTCCCTATGGCGGCGTGCAGGCCTTCCATCTGGGCGTGCACAACCTGCCCAGCGCCCGCGCCACGCAATGGATGACGGAACTGGAAGCCTTTACTGCCCATCCCAGCGATGCGCGACTCACGGAAATCCTGGTGGCGCTGCACAACGAGCCCAACGTGCTGGTGGTCTTCAACCACCCGATGTGGGACCTCTACCTGGTCGGCCAGGAGAAGCATCAGTTTCTGGTGAACGAGTTCCTGCAGAAGAACGGCGCCTGGCTGCACGCGCTGGAGCTGAACGGACTGCGTCCCTGGGACGAGAACCGCACGGTTCGCAAGCTGGCCGAAAGCTGGAACATGCTGCTCGTCTCCGGCGGCGACCGCCACGGCGTGGAGCCGAACGCCAACATCAATCTGACCAACGCTGCCACGTTCACTGAGTTTGTCCACGAGATCCGCCGGGAGAAGAAGAGCAAGGTGCTCTTCATGCCCCAGTACGCGGAGCCGTGGAAGCATCGCCTTCTGCGTTCTACGCTCGATGCGATTCGCAGTTATCCTGATTTTCCGCAAGGGTCACGCACGTGGGACGAGCGCACCTATCATCCCGATGCCAGTGGCGTCGTTCGCCCTCTGAGCGAACTCTGGCCAAAGGGGCGTGCGCCGCTTGGCATCGCCTGGACCATTGGCATGGTGCAGCTTCTGGGTACGGGCCCGGTTTTCGACGGTCTCCGCATGGCATGGAGCGACTCCCAGCAGTTGCGCCTGGCACTGGGCGAAACTGAAGGATAAGAGCAGGAGCGGACGCGTCGTTCGACCGGAATGGCACACAGGGATGAGCGCAACACGAATGCCGCGCGTGGCCTACTTTCCCGACTCCTTCCACGAGGTCAACGGCGTTGCCCACACCAGCCGCCACTTTGAAGCCTTTGCGCGGCGGCGCAATCTGCCATTTCTCTGCGTCCGCGCCGGTGATCGCACGCCGCACCTGGAGCGGCAGGGCAACGTGTGGACCCTGGAATTACCCCGCGGCCCACTGTCTATCGCGTTGGAGAAAGACCTTCGCTTCGATCCGGTCTTTGCGCGTCACATGCCCCTCATCGATCATGTGATGGAGCAGTTCAAGCCCGATCTCATTCACATCACCGGCCCCAGCGAGGTTGGACTGCTGGGCGCCGCGCTTGCCGGCGTCATGGGGCTGCCCTTGGCGGCAAGCTGGC